>JAZOWN010000066.1:0-66661 GCA_045659245.1 Eubacteriales bacterium | reverse complement strand
GCATTTTAAAAAAACAGTTTATGCTGTTAAGACAGTATGCAAATTCTTTTTCAAGACCACTTTCTTGGGCGGCAAAAATAAGCTTCTCCTGTTGCTCGTTATTCATGTCACTAATAAGCATATAAATATCTGCGTATTTATAAAAAGTCATATCTCTTTTCATTTTTATCCACGGAAGAGTTGTTGCCTCTTTATAAAGATGTGCACACAGGTGTAAGAAAAAATCATCGTGGCAAAGAGTTCGAATTTTTTCGCCGTTTACAGTTACGGTTTGTGAGCGCTCCAACATTCTTTTTATGCTGTTATTATCGCCACTTTTATAATCAAGCGAAAAGTTGAGATCCACTTCTAAATATTCGATATATGGAAGTGTTATTTCTTTAATAAATGGTACTGTTTCACCGCGCGTCATTCTGGATTCTATTATCTGTTGTCTTGTGGCTTCGATAAATTTACCGTTTTTGATGTAACCCTGCTTAAATCCTGCCAGCTTGAGCTTTGCTGATACCGTTCCTACGTCCTCTGGACTAATCAGTACATCTATATCATTTGAAGTACGGTAACCAATAGGATACTTTCCGCACAGATACGCTCCTTTTAGAAGCGCATATGGGGCTCCGCAGGCATCAAGAAGGGTGGACAGATAGTTCAAGCATCCGAAGAAATCCTCATTGTACTTTTCACAATAGAATCTTGCACACTTCAAGGAGCCTTTGATTTCTCTGTCTACTGTACCCAAGTATCTTGTTCTCATAAGAACATCATATGCAACGCCTCCCATGCGATTGGTAAGTAGATACCCAATGAGTTCCGGCGTCGCAGCCCCGTTTTCAACGAGTGCTCCTATTTTATCCTTGTCAGGAGATATGAAAGAGCAAAGATTAAAAAATAATTGTTTTTCTGAATTTTTCATTTTGTTTTTTCCTTTCTATATGTTTTTTTAGAATATATGGTGACGATTTCTTTGAGCAGATTCAGTTCCGACTCATTAAGGCTGCAGTAAGAGTAATTTTCAATATCGAAAATAATCTTATATAACAAGTCAATCTCGTGTGCTTTAAGATGTAGTTGATTTAATAAATAGTAATTATCTATGTAAACTCCCCCATTTTTGCCCATAACAGTAAAAATAGGTTTTTCAAAACTAATAACTTCTATATCGCGCATAATTGTTCTTTCGGATACTTCCAATTCGTTGGCGAGTTCGGATATGGTTGCATGTCCTTTTAAAGTTAAAATTCTTAATAAACGTTCACGGCGGTCTCCTGCACTCAAAATCGTCACCTCCTTTCTATCGTGATTTTAACATTAAACCCTGACAAAATATGTCAGGGTTTCAAAAAAAAAATAAGCAACCAAAAAACATGTATATTCATGTTTTTTTCGGTTGCTGTACGAAAAGTATCTTTAACCAAACAATATATATTGAAGTTTTATATAAAATTAAGATGGTATGCTAATAATAAAACACAATATTGTTACTGACAGTAACAATATTATCTTGCAGTTTGTAGCGTATTTTGAAAAGCGGTATTATACTATTAGTATATAAAAAAACTACAGGAGAATAGTATGCCAAAAAGAAATAAAGAGCTTCGCGCAAATAATATCACTCCGAAGGCACTGGGAATACGGATTAAAGCTATAAGAAAAGAAAAGGGAATATCTGTGCAAAAATTAGCAAACTGTGTCGGTGTCGAAAGAAATTTTATAAGTCAAATAGAAGCGGGATACAAATATCCAAGTTTTAAAACATTGATTGAAATTATAAATGCGTTAAATATTTCAGCAGATGAGTTGTTATATGATTATGTTACAGCTCACGATCCCAATGTTATATATAATAGCATATCTCGAAAATTAGAGAAAGCATCAGATGAGCAGTTGAGACGAATTGAAGCGCATATAGAGCTCGAAGTAAATCTTCCTGACTGATAGGTGTTCGTATGATACTGGAATTAATGCAAATTATCGAAACGGATGATGAGCGATATGCGGTAAACGAAATATTTCAAAGATACTTTCCTAAAATGGAGAGTGTCGCTTACAGTATCTTAAATAATAAGCAAGATGCCGAAGATGCAGCTATGGAAGTAATGAAATATATCTGTGAGCATGCGGAAAATTTTGTTGATTATAAAAGCAAGAAAACAATTAGTTTGATTTTTGTATGTGTACGAAGTAAGGCAATTAACATTTATAGAAGAAATCAGCGTAAAAGTGAAATGTTTTCCTCCGGTGAGGATATAGAGTGTATCTGTGATGAAAATACGACAGAAGAAAGTTCGTTATTTGATATTTCAGTAACCGAAGAAAATAAAGATGCTCTAGCCAAAGCGATTAATGAATTGGATGATATGTATAAAATTCCAATTCTTTTAAAATACAACATGCATATGAAAAATATTGACATTGCAAGAATGCTTGGGGTTGTTACAAATACGGTTAACGGTCGTATTTTCAGAGCGAAGAAGATCCTAAAAGAGAAGCTGAAGGCAGGGAGGAATGTAAAGTGAGTACATACAATAATTTTGAACTGCTTATGTATGCTGCTGCTGAAAAAAGTTGCGATCAAATGGCAGACGAGTTTTTGAATGTTGACGGTACAGGATTTGAGATCACTCCTTCACAGCAAAAAAGAATGAATAGAATTGCAAAAGGATATATTTCAGGCGGCAAAAGAAAAACAATTGCTACAAAATGGATTGCTGTAGCTTGTATTATATCTGTTGTTATAGCTCTTACCGCATGTGTGTCTATCCCCAAGATAAGGAATGCAATAAAAGCATTTTTGGTGGAGTGGTATGAAGATTATATTGCAATTGGATTTGGTGATAATGACGGTAGTCAACCTAAATACGAGTTTATAGAACCCAGTATGGATACAACAGAAGCAAATATGACAGAAACAAAAAATTCTGAAAATAACGAGGCTACAGCAGAAAGTATTGTTTATCCTACAACTATAACGAAGAAGGCAACTTTATCATATTTACCAGGAGAATATGATATGGTAGTTGATTTTGAAGATGAAACATATTATGTGGTTAGTTTTCTTTATGAAGAGAATTGCATTTTTTATCTTTCTCAAAATGTTATAACTTCAGAATTACATTGGACTAATTCAGAATCTCAAGAAATTTATAAAACCAGTATAAATAATTATGATGCAATAATTACAAAGGATTTAAGTAATACGAGCGTCTACACTATAGTATGGCAAGACAATCAATATGAGTATAGAATAATGGGCGAGTTTTCTAGTATTAATGAAATAATAAAAGTAGCTGAAGGTCTAATATTACAGTAGAGGTATGTGGTGGCTTGATTATCAAGCCACCACTTTTTTTATACGTTATAGTATGCAATTCTTTCTACGGTTTCGGGAACACCTGATTTAACCATCGTGAATGTATACACTGCACAATAATAGCCGTTGCTTCGTGCAGGGAATGTACAGCACACACCAGAGACAATCTTATACTTTATGTCGTGCATTTCTGTTATGTATACCCATTCATCTCCAACATATTCATATACGTAAATATCAGTTTGGATTGATGTTGAGCCGAATTGTGCGGAACTTACACAATCTGCGTGACCTACACCATCAATAACCGTAAGCGTAACATCTATGCTGGCAATATTTGACCATCTGGGCTGTATAACTGTTTCAGTTTCAGCGGCACTGACCGGGAGTACTACACAAGAAACCAACAATATGACAGCAAGCATTGCAATAATAGCTTTTTTCATTTTATTTTCCTCCTTTCTACAGTATTCATTAATATATAACAATCGAGATTAGAAAAAATTTGAAAAAAATAACATTTTTAAAAAATGTTTATTTGTGAGAGGCTTATTTTTAAAATTTAATAACATATATAGCATCATTTTTTTCATAACAGGTCCTCTGCGATTTATATTTAAATCGCAGAGGGGAATAATCGTTTGATATAGAGCTATTTGAAATAAATAGCGAATTCGCTATTGACCGATATTAAAAAGTATGATATAATATAAAAAAGAAATAATAATGGAGGACAGCAAAGATGCCCGAATTATGTAGATTTTATAATATCGTTATCAAGATGATTTATAATGATAATAGTCAGCACTATAAACCGCATTTCCATGTTTATTTTGCAGAATATGAAGCCTCGGTTGGAATCGACGGGGAGTTGATCGTGGGAAGTCTTCCTCTTAAGCAGTTGAGACTTGTTCAAGCATGGGCTCTTATTCATGAGGATGAACTGTATGCAGCGTGGAATAAAGCAATCCAAGGTGTTGCATTCGGAAAGATAGAGCCGCTACAGTAATGATTTCGAAAGGAGTATAACAGTATGTATATTAAAGATGGTATCGCTTACGCTGGAGAGGTAGCGCCAATGCTTAAAGTGAATGGTGTTCGTCCTCTTGAAAATCACAAATTATGGCTTCGCTTTAATACCGGTGAAGCAAGATTGTTTGATTTTACACCTCTTTTGTCAATGCCTGCTTTTGCACCTCTTTCGGATATGGATGTTTTCAGAGGTGTGTATATCGATTACGGTGTTCCTGTTTGGAATGACGGTGATATTGATATAGCCCCCGAAACTCTTTACGAGCAAAGCATTCCGGTTGGAGGTACTATAGGTGCCTGAACAGTGTTCGAGAATCATTGATACTTTAATTGAAAAACGTAAAGAATTAGGTCTTACGCAAAAGGAACTCGCTGATGCTTCTCATCTTACGCAATCAGTGATCGCGCGCATAGAAAGTAAGAAAGCAATGCCCCAGTTGGATACCTTGATGAAAGTAATCTATGCCCTTGGATGTGACATAGAGATCAAGGCGGTGTAATTATGGAACAGATACAAGCTGATTGGGAAAAGCTGACGTCAATAGAAAAGAAAAAACAATTGTTTTTAAATCAAAAGAAAACACTTGATTTATTTCTTGAGCGTAATGCAATATCCAGAGAGCAATATGACAAAAGTCTTGGCGACCTTAAAGAAAAGATGAATATATCGGAATCATAGGTCATAAATCAGGCGTAAAGTCGGCGCACCCGCGCGAGTGACAACCAAAAGAAAATATGATAAAATTATACCGTAAAAGGTAAAGTGAGTTTTTGCTTTGCTTTTTACGGTACTTTATTTTTTTAGGAGAGGATATGAAAAAAACGCCCATAGAAGAAAAAAGAAAATTTGATCTCGGAAGTTATTACGACGATATACTGCCCGATGATGCAGATGAAGTGAATATCGGTGTAAAGGATAATGCACTTACTCTGAGAATTATAATACTTGGATTTTTTGTCGTTCTTGTTTTATCCGCATGCGTAGCAGTGCTTGTTTTGCTCGGAGGCGAGGGAATATGAGAGAAAAATTTAAAGACATACCAATAGCATTAAGGAGAATAATAATTGAGAGGATGTTTATTGGTATAGCTGCTATTATTGGCGTTGTGCTGATACTTATCTTCCTTGAAGACGTTGCGCTGATAATACCGTTTATGGGAATTGCTGTAATATCACTTGTGAGCGGAATATTCATGCTGCGAAATTGTCTCTCGGGAAGATACGTAGTGCTAAGCGGTGTATGTGTGGATATAGGATATACGGTGATGCGCAAAAAGGTAAGCTACGTTTGCATAAAAGCAGAGGACATTCGAATTAAGATATTTATTCGGATCAGAAGAAATAAGGTAAATGTTGGAGATACGGTCACAATATATATTCCGCATAATGCAAAGGTGTATGAGCATAATGGCGGGAAAACGGTATGTGATTATTATGCTTTAGATATAACATAATAGCTTTCGCCAACATTCCGCCAATATTCCGCCGACATTGGCGAAAGCTATTGACGGATACATTCAGATTTGGTATAATAAGAGCGTAAAGTATCTTATTTGCCATTGAGCAATAAAAGTTTATCCGAGTTAATTCACAGTGTCAGTTAGCACATATGTGCTGATTGGCACTTTTTGTTTTCTTAGATTTCAGCCCGAACATTTCGGGAGAAATAAAATATATTTATTGCAGTAAAAACTGCGGAAAGGAAAAATTATGTTTCTTATTTTGGAAAACGCCGTCATCTCAAAGGGATACGGCAGCAACCCCACAATTCGTTTCAATGATGGAGAGAAGGGAAGCCTTGCTCGGTTTAGCGTAGGTAAAAAGATGTATCATCCCAGAGCCGACGATAAAACCAAGTGGGTAAACCTTCAGGTCAAGACAGACCGCCCCGATCTTATCGAGCAGATAAAACGAATGCAGCTTAAGGAGGGCTCTTGGGTAAATCTCAAGGGCGAGGTGAAAATCGAGGCGTGGCAGGATCAGACCACAAAAGAGGAAAAGGAGGGCTACGTTATGTATCTTGCGTCCGCCAGCTATGCTGGCGGAGGAGCATCAAAAGCCAAAAATTCTGACAATGGCTCTAACGTAGAAGAAACGTCCGAAGCAAAGCAGACACAAAAGCAATCTGAAAATTGGCAGGGCTTTGAGGCGTTTGGCAACGGAGCATTCTTCGATACGTAACGGTCAAAAGGTAAATAGCGCAAGGGGCGCACATCATCTGAATTTGGGTGGTGTGCGTCCTATGTTTCTTTCAAGGAGGAATAATAATGGAAAATGAAATATTTTCTGTCTTATCGGATAACGAAAGACAGACAAAATTAAAAAGCGTTATAAGAAACAAGACGGGGAACAGACTGAATTCGTATGAGACCGAATCCATTCTATCGGGTGTCAGACTTAATAGGCAGTACGAGATCCAAGTATATGAAAATACGAAGGATTTCAGAAGCATTTTAACTCTTACTCAAGGGTACAGAGGAAAAACCGTATTCGGTCAGGCACTTTCGAGAACGGCGGAGCGTCCGGGTGAGTTATATGACGAAACCCGTGCGGCAGCAGTTATAGTAAACAACGTGGCGGATATTAACGGTCTTAATAGGATACACATATATATCCCTCGTACGTATGCCCAAAGGAGAGTGTGATATGAATGAAAACATAGCAAAGAAACAGATGCTCAGAGATGCAAGAATTATCCTTGGTACTATTGCTGTTGTATCGTTTATCTTCAGATTTTGGATTGTTATTATCCCCGCAATTTTAGGTGTGTTTGTAACAAGCATAATTTTGTTTGTAATAAAAATCAGAGAAACAAATAAAAAGGCAGTGGATATTGACATTCTCGGATTGCCTTCACCTCGAACGAAAGACGACGTTTTGAATATTAAATTTTCACTTATACAACAGCAGATAAGCGCTATGGTGTCCAAAGAATACCCTAACGCAAAATGGGTTTGGGAAAGTCCACGTGCAAAAAAACTCATAGCTGATGGTGACCCGGTATATATACGACTCAATAGAGCAGGGGGATACCGCAGAGCCGAGGTGGCTTATCAGGATGTTACCGTTACGAATATAGCATTTGAGAGTGCGCAGGATAAAAAACAAGGAGATCCGGCGGATACCGAAATACCAGATACGCCCAAGCAAGAAAACTACGGTCTCATTGCGTTTGAGTGGGTTGAGGAAAACGTTGTTGCTTTAAACAACCTAATAAACGAAGCGATAGGACGTTATGAAATCGAGGTTCGTTTGAACGCAGATGAGTTGCCTGTTCGCGAGAGTTGGAAAGAGGTGTGTGACGAGCTTAACAAGGTCGGTATAGAAAATGCAGAATCAACAGAGGACGGAATAGTCATAAAATTATTGCAAAAGAATGCAGAAAGGGAATAAAAATGGCAGCGGTCATTTCAAATTTGTTTAGTTTTTCAAAGGATCTACCTGCACCGTTTGACGGTCTTACAAAAAAGATAGTTTCAACAACATCAGTATATGGAGACGGTACACGCTCAACCTTGTGTATGAGCGTTATAACCGCCATAAACTCCATTTGCAACATAGTAAACAGAGGAGCGCTCGGTGCTGTTGGAACTCTTGACGGTAAGGGTATCGCAGAATATAAGGTCGATACGGATCCCAATGGGTATCATATTGCCGTGTATGACAGTACGACGGGGAATATTCTTGCGTCAGTTTATGATGCGGAAACGGAAAATCCCAGTAACTATACGTTGAACAGTAAGGGGCAGGACGGAGTTGCCGTTATAATGGCAATGTTTCCGTTCTTTATGAAGGACTTAGAGTTCTCACAGAATTACTCCAAATATTACGACCAGTATATTGCAGGATTTGCTGATATGGACAAGGCGACAGAGGCTATGGCTATACTTTGCGATAACGCATACAGGCGTATAAAGAATGAGACTTGCTCCGCACACTTGAAGCTAACTCTTGATGAGGCGGGTAACCTTATTCGACTCTCAAGAGTGCAGATAGAGGCAGGTAGCTTCGTTCCGTCGGATACGTTGGTGGGGAAGTTCAAAATATTTGTCGGGGATGATAGCGCGGCAGAGGAAGAGATATTGGTAGAACACGCCGATTTCGTAAATAAATATCGGTTTAACGAGCGAACCTTTACGCCTACGGAGCAGATGCACATACCCAAGCTCCCATATTGGTACGTAATACCCGAAGACGTGGTGGACGTATGCAAGCACGCCGCAAAGACCACGGGAAAACCGTCGCAGATGAGAAACTTTATGTTTCGAGGTCCTGCGGGAACGGGAAAGACCGAGGGCGCAAAAGCAGTTGCGGCAGGACTTGGACTTCCTTATTTTGAGTACACCTGCTCTGACGGTACGGAAATATTCGATTTTATCGGTCAGGTGTTTCCGGAAACAGGCTCATCTGATTCAAGAGCGATGACCGCACTTGATAAAGAGCTTGAGTCAGTAAAGGCAATGGGCGGTATCACCTATGAGAACGTAAAGCGGCTTTTAAATCTTCCCGAGCTTGACGATATCGAATACGATTCAGAGAGCGTATACGAGATGCTTACGGGAATGTCAAGGGCAAAAGCTTCACCGCAGGACTGTATGGAGGTAGTGCTTAATAAGGTGTCGGATAAGATAACCGAGCTTATGAAGCACGAAGTAGCTCAAAGGTCAAATGGGCAGTCTTTCAAATATGTGGAAACAGGTTTTATGCAGGCTATAAAAAACGGATACGTCATTGAGATCCGTGAGCCGTCAATGATAACCCGTCCCGGTGTTATGGTAGGACTTAACTCGCTTATGGAGCAGGACGGTTCTATATTACTTCCTACGGGAGAGACTATAAAGCGTCACCCCGATACCGTAGTTATCGTTACTACCAACCTCGACTATGAGGGCTGTAGAGCTATGAACCAGTCCTTTATCGACAGAATGAGTATAGTAAAGGATATGGAGCTACCGTCAGCCGAAACACTCAAAAAACGAGCTATGAAGGTAACTGAATGTGATGACGAGGAGATGGTTGAGAATATGGTCACGGTGGTAAATCAAATCAAGGAATACTGTGACAGTAAGCACATCGACGACGGAGTGGTAGGAATGAGAGGACTCATTGATTGGATAAACAGTACACAGGTGACGGGGGATCCTCATAAGTCAGCTCTTGAAACGGTTGTAAGCAAAGCAACCACTGATGCAAAAGCGAGAGAATCCTTGATCTCTACAATACTCGAACCAATGTTTGCGCCAAAAACGCTTAAAGGTGGAAGATTTGCTTCTGCAAGATAAGAGGAGTAAGCTATGGGATGGGTAAATCACAAAAAGATAAGGGAACGAATAGCGTCCAAAAGAAGCGCAATAAGTGACGAGACTTTTTTTACGTCACGTATCTTTGTGGCTCACCTTGAGGAGATAGTTGCCGTTCAGTTGAACAGATATAAGTACAGACGCCGTGTGCGAATAAAGATATTCTGGGACACGAAGGATCCGTTTATAGCTGCGACGGACCATACGGTTATTATGGTAAACGCAGGCAATCCTCTTGTTACCAAAGAGGAGAGCAGAACGGATAGGTATCATGTTATAGTCGGTCTTGTAGTCCATGAGCTTGGTCAGGTACTTTATACCGATTACAAAGAGTCAAAGCGGTATTTTGAGAATTTTATGGAATACAGATGGTATCCAACCTCTCCCGAATTGACCGATAGAAAGTATATAGAGAGCGCGGGAGCATTTTGGGATTACGCAAGAGCCGATCCCGAAAACAGAGATGCTCTTATGAAGATTGCCAAGAATATTATAAATATCATTGAGGACGGTTACGTTGAAAACCGAATGCTTTGCAATTTTCCCGGTACGCTCGGTTATGCTCTTGATAAGATGCGTGTCGAGTTTAAGGAACAGCTTCCAACTATAACACAGCTTAAGGAAAAGGAAGACGGCGACAAGGGACTGACTTTTTTTAGCATTATGCAGATAATGCTATCTTACGCGTTGTACGGAGATATAAAGTACGGTGAAGAGTCCTCGGACGACGAGCGAGTACAAGCAGTATATAAGCTTCTTACGAAAATAGATTATTCCATAATGAGCAGAGATTATAAAGACAGGCTTTGCATTGTCAATGAGATAATGATATGCTGTTGGGATCATCTGAAGGCATTTTGCGAACGAAGCAAAGAAATGGCGAAGATAGGTAAGGATACAACGGCTGTTATCGAAGAAGCGTTCAGCTCTTTGATCGGTATCAGTATGGCAGGTAAGGGAGATACCTCTCCCGTTAGCGCCTCTGATGATGAAAAGCCTATGCTTATAACTATGGAGAACAGAAAAAAGACGATATCCGAAATTGCGGAGAAAACAGAAAGGGAAGATGAAACCGAAACTGAAGCTCAAACAGAGGATTGCGCAAGTGAGAGTTCTGTTGCAGAGGAATCTTCAAAATCCGATGATGTGGAAATTGAGTCTGATGAAGGCGAGACAGACGGAGAAGACGGTGAGAAATCGGTATCAGGTGATACAGACGGCGAAGCAGAAGAATCGTCTGAAGAATCTGTTGATGAAGAACCTACTCCTGAGATCGGCAATGAAGAAATGTCCGAGGAAGAGGAGAGCGACGTTGACGGTGATGAAGAAAGATCCGAAATTGACGAAGAACAGCTCTCTCTCGATGACGTTGAAGATGGAACAGACGATGAAAGTTCTGACGAGACGGATGATGACTTTGATGATGAGCCGGACGACACGGAGAAAACACAAGAAGCGGACAGCGAAGAACCTTCGTATGATGCTGACGATCGTCTTAAACTGCCTGACCGTGACGGTGAGGACAAGATATCGGATGAGGACTGCGCCGAATACAGTGAGGGCGGATCAGTTGAGCGTGATGAGGAATATGAGCATTTGCACAATATACGAGCCGCTGCCGAAATTCAGGATCTTCTGGATACTATGGCAGAGCGCGCGGCGTGCAATGAGCTTGAGGAAGAGCGTATAAGCGAGCTTAATGAGTTGGCAAGGGAAATATCCTACGGAGATATTCACGAGGGTGTGGACGTTAAGGTGCACCGTATATCAGAGGTGCCAGATTCCTTAAAGGAAGAATACGAAAGCATCTCCGAGCCGCTTGTTGACATATCTAAGAGACTCGCAAGAGCTTTGCAAAAGCATATTGAGGACAAACGAAGGGGCGGAAAGGTTGGCGGTCTTATGATGGGACGAAGACTTGATACATCTGCGGTACACAGAAGTGACGGTAAGATGTTTTATAAAAAGAATGCTCCCGATGAACGTTCGGAAATTGCTGTGGCGTTGCTTGTTGATGAATCAGGCTCTATGTGGAGCAGCGAGAGATGTGTTTATGCGAGAGCAGTTTCTATTATTTTGCAGGATTTTTGCGAGAGACTCAGTATTCCTATTATGATCTACGGACATTCTACCGATTACTGTCGCGGTGATCGAGAGCCTGTTGCGTTGTACTCTTATGCGGAGTTCGAGTCTTATGACAGCGACGATAAATATCGTCTTATGGATATTACCGCAAGGAATAATAACCGTGACGGTGCGGCACTCCGTTTTGTTTCCGAGCAGCTTTCAAAACGTTCCGAAGAAATAAAGCTCCTCATACAGATATGCGATGGACAACCGTATGCGGAAAGGTATGGCGGAGCAAGTGCGGAGGCAGACCTTACGGGTATCAAAATTGAGTATGAGCGTAGAGGACTCGTTTACGTAGTAGCGGCTATTGGTGAGGATAAGGGGAATATCGAAAGAATATACGGAAACTCATTTTTGGATATTACAAATCTCGATGAGCTTCCGACCAAACTCACGTCTATTGTAAAAAAGTATATCAGAGTATAAAGATGAGGGCAACTGTAAGAGTTGCCCTTTAATGATACAAAGTGAAAGGAGAGAAGATTATGCTGGAACTTAAAAATATAAACTCCGGCGGATTACATGTAAAAAAACTCAGTGCAAAGAGTATAATGCACATCAGCGGCAGTCTCGTGTTTCCTATAAAGGAAGGTGCGAGATCAGTTATTCTTTATTGCGGTAGGATTATTCGAACACCGCAAGTGACAAAAATACTTCAGCAAAGTGAAACCAAGGTATGCTTTGAAACGGAGCGATGTGTTTATGACGTCTCTCTGATTCCGCATTCGAATGTAGCGCAGAGTTTAAAATGCGCATAGTAAGAAAAGGAGAAAGTAAATGGGATATTTTTCAGAAACAGATATTGATATGCGTATGCCTGTAAATGATGAAGTAGAAGAAATAGACTTTTTTGCAATGATGGAAGGCTTTAGCAAACCTGCGAAGGTTGCGGAAAACAAATCTATCGAACAGAAAAAGGAAGAGCCCAAGCCTACGGAAAGCGAAAAAGCAAGTTTGCCTGTAATAGAGCCAAAAGTGAAGCCTGACGAAATGATGGATACGATGCCTGAGACTTCCGAACAGCATTCTACTGTTCAATCTACCAAAGCGGTAAGCGAGGATCAAAAGCGTAAAGAGCATGAGGAGGCAGAGGCGAAAAGAAAGGCGGAGTGGGAGGCAAAAAAGAAAGCCAAGGACGATGCAGAGAAGGCCGAGTGGGAAGAGGCAATATCACTTGACAATGATGCGCTTATTGCCGCATCAAAAAAGCGTATTGGTGACGCAACCGAACGTCTGACGCGGCGAAATATGAAGGAATGCGTTACCGAAAGGTTGCAAAAGTTATTCTGTGAGGATACCGAGCTTGCAAAGCAAGCTATGCATCCCCGTAAGAATATGGTAAATTGTTTCCGTTACATAACCCGCAAGGCAAAGGAATTTGTCGTTCAGGAAATGAAGGATAATGACATCAAGCCAACCGCTGAAGGCTATGGTAGCGATGTTCCCGATGAAATTTGTTATCAATGGGCAAGAGAATATTTCTTTGATATGGACGCACCGGAGGATAAGGATGAAAACGAAGAAAAATTCGTTCCCAAGCCGTATCTTGGAAAAACTGTGTCCAAAACCAATAAGAAAACAGAGAAAAAGGGTGAAAAGAAGCTTGATAATGTGGCTGAAAACAAACCTGAACCTACTAAGGAAATGCCAAAGCCCAAGGTGTTTGAAGCTGAGGGACAGCTTGATCTGTTCTCAATGCTTGGAGGTGACTTCGCAGCATGATAGCATACAAAGGATTTGATGAAGGACTTGTTTGCAGAGGGTATCAGTTTACTATGGGAGAAAATGTTACTGTGGAGGCAAACTGCGCGAAGAACGGTTTTCATAGCGCAGAAAATCCTCTTGACTGTATTACTTATTACGGAAATATCAATAAATCTGTTTATTGTATTGTTGAGGCAGGTGGGGATATAGACGAGGACGATAGAGATAGTAAGATTGCAAGCACGGAGCTTCGAATTATAAAGCAGTTAAGTGTCGAGCAGTTGTTTCTTCACGGACTTGCGTTTATGGTTGACCACCCAAAACGTATTTGGAGCAGTCACGTTTCAAAAAATCGAGCTATTGCCAGCCGTGGTTACGCAGTAGTAAGAGGCAAAGATCCAATAGCTAAAGGACACCTTGGAGATATTCTTGCATTTGCAAAGGAAGATGCAAGCGGTCAATCTATTGAGAGAATAGCGCTTACTCGAGTAGATGGCAAGAATATCCAGCCAAACGTATGGTACGACGTAGATTTCAAAGAAAGGCAAGGGCAGTGATGTGAATAAAAAACAATTACATGAAATGCCAAAGCTGAAAGTTACTCCATCTATGTACCGTATGGCGATGGAAGATAAGCCTCAAATTACCGTGCATCGGAGTTGGAATGGATGTAAGTATGAAACACGATCACACAACACCGCAGTTTATCTGCGGTGTTGTGTGAAAGACGGTATTCTGAAGTTAGCGTGTTTTATTACAGAGGATATTCGTACCAACGTAAAGAAGCCGCTGTACGAGATCTATTTCGACAAATATGAAAAAACTTATCTTACCTACAATACCGAAAATAATCATTGGCTGACAGGCTCATTTCGAAATTTGAAATGGCCGTCATATTTCTATGCGCCTAAAGTATACTGTTGTCCTGAAACTCAAAAAACAGTACGCAGTTATTTTGGTGATGAAAGTACGGACGTGGTTACTTTAATATCTCGTTCTCAAGGTGAGATAATGAATGAACGGCTGAAGCAAAGACACAAAAAGCAATCGGATCCTTGGGATGAGGATTTGAAGCACACGCCACCTCTGCCCAAGGATTGGAAAAGGTGGGTGAATAAGGTCGGTATTCCTGAAAATTATATTTTTTACAGATATTCAAGAAATAAGGTGAGAGACGGCTACTGCACGTATTGCGAAAACACGGTAAAGGTAAGCCCGCCACATCATAATGCAGAAGGTATATGTCCACATTGTCATAGGAAAATAGTATTTAAGTCCGTTGGACGTTTCAAACGCCTTTTTACAGATCGATACATTATGTGTCTTATACAGAAATGCAAGGACGGATATATGATAAGGAAATTCGAGGGATACAGAAGATATACCTTTGATAACTATAAAAATCCCGAGGTAAGTGTGTTTGAATACCGAAGAACCATAGGAAATATGAAAGATCGTACCCATAGGGCATATTATTACGGCTCATATAAAAACGTAGAGTATCGTTGGATACGTAGTGCGGATGCTCCTGCATATTATCTGGTAAATAAAACAGGTAAGGTATATGGAAAAACGCTTCCGACATTATTCAAAGGAGAACTAAAGTCGACTGGGCTTAAGGAATATATGCAGTATATATCGGATATAAATCCGGAAAAATATTTAACTGCATTTACTGCGTGCCCTTTTTTGGAAAAAACGGTAAAGGTGGGATTGCTTAAACTTTCCGATGAACTTATAGAGTCGTATACGTGGAATAAAAATAAGCTTTTGCCCGTTACTGAAGAAAACGTTCAAAAAAGTATAATAAAAATTCTCAAGCTTACACCGACGGCATTTCGAAAATTGCGGAAGTATAACGGAAATATGGATATGCTTACGTGGTTGCAACATGAGACTGACACCAAAAAGGAAATTCCGGAAGAAACACTGCTTTGGCTTTTAGAGAATAGCATAACTCCCAAGACGTTTGACTTTATAAGCGACAGAATGAATGTTCTTCAAATCGAGAGCTACGTCAAGAGGCAAATGACGGATAACTCTATGAAACTTCGAGAAGTTATTGATACGTGGCAGGATTATTTGTCAATGGCAGAGCGTTTTGGATACGACATTAACGATGAGATAGTTTACCGTGTACGAAAGTTAAAGCAACGTCACGATGAACTTGTTGATCTTTGTAATCAAGAAGACGATGAAACACGGGCAAAAGAAATACGAGCGAAGTTTTCTAACTTAGAAACCAATCTACTTGATGTCAAGGATAAGTATGAGTATGCAAACAGCGACTATACCATTATCGTTCCCACCAAAATTGAGCAGATATTATCCGAGGGACGTGCGTTACATCACTGTGTTGCCAATATTGACAAGTATTGGGATAGGATTGACAGAAACGAGGCATATGTGTTCTTCTTGCGTAAGAGTGAGAGTCCCAGGCAGGCATATTATACGCTTGAGGTAGAGCCTTGCGGTACGGTTCGTCAGAAGCGAACGATGTATGATAGGCAGGAAAAGGACATATCCGATGCGTCAGATTTTTTGCGAGAATGGCAGAAGGTGATCAAGGAGCGAATGACGGACAAGGACCGTGAGCTTGCTAAGACCAGCCGTATTCTTCGCTTTGAAAATTTCAAGGAGCTCAGCAAAAAGAATATAATTATCAACACAGGACAGCTTCAAGGTCAACGTCTCGTGGACGTGCTTATGGCAGACTTGATGGAAGCTGCATAAAAGAAAGGAGCATATATGAAACAACTTGGTAATTTGGCGGTGGTTTGTGCTGTAAGAAAAGACGTGCTTATGCAAATACATAATGGCATAGTTTCAGTTCACTACGGCGCGGGCCCCACAAGAGAAACAGCAACGGCTAAATGGGACGACGACAAGGCTATAAGTGAGATCGTTTACGAGCTTAACTTCGATAAAAAAGGGAAGGAGCGTGCATCGTGAGCTCAAGTATTACATATGAAAGGTGTCCCCGCTGTGGCGGAGTACTTACGGTAGAATTTGATTGCAGGACTTTCGAAGAATGGGAATCGTGTAACCGTTGCGGTAGACGTAGCGGTTGGCACTATGTTCGCAATGAAGACGGAGAAAAAATATTAGACGAGGATAAACAGCCACAAAAAGAATCCGATGACCTCATAGGTTACGGAGCCGCATATTTTCAGTTTGACGGTGTTGGCGTGTGCTATTCCTTGCCGAAGCCATTTGACGAGGAAGAGAAACGAATCTTTTATAAAGAGCTTAATGAGAACGACAAGCTCAAAAAAGAAAAATGTTATCTTTCAGTTTGGGACGAAGAATTAGGTAACGTCAGAGCGGAATACGGAGTTATTCCCGAAACCTATGAAGAGTTTGAGGATCAAATAGAATCGGTGGAGGAACAATTATGAGTTTTTTACGTACTAACGAAATAGTGAAAAATTACTACATGAGACAAAAGTCAGGAGAAATTTTACCTTGCCCGAGGTGTGGTGACATAATGACGCCGACACTTCTTCGTAATGCGCTGAGTAGGCGCGCAGATATATACGTTTGCAGCCGTTGTGGCATTCGCGAAGCATTAGAGGATGTGTGTAAAGCCAATAATCCTGATTTTGTGAAATTGCCCATCGAGAATTGGAGTTTCATGAATGATATGGTTCCATATTAAAGTATTTCGCCAATATTACGCCAATAGTACGCAAACTTTAGGCAAAGCCTTGACGGAGTAAATTTTCTTTGGTATAATATCTACGTAAAGTATCAAAATTATCTAAGAATAATTAAAGTTTATCAGATTTTAAAAGTGCCAGTATTGCCCAAGGGTGATATTGGCACTTTTCGTTTACAGGCAAATAAAAGCATAAACCGTCAGTCTGTGGATTGGCGGTTTTTGTTATATATTAAAGTGGAAACACCGCAAAAAAGAAAGGAGCATAAAAATGCAAAACGTATGTATGGATAATTATTCCACAACCTTCAATTCGTTCCCTATGATAATGAACTTTCATAGAGAACAAAACGAAAATTCAAAATGGTTTCGGTGCAAGATAAAGGATCTTCAGGTAGAACCCTTGCATGAGGAATCTGAACTTTACTTGAACCCCGACAGATTTGCTTTCGGGATAAGCGAGGAGGCAGTTAAGGATACGGTAAAAAACCTCGGTCTTGCGATAGCCGTTGGCGGCGATGTTTATCCTATGCGATCAACAGCATACAAAACTATGCTTGACCGCGCAAAGATAAATGGCTCATCTCTGCCAAGACTTGAGCGTCCGCTTCTTGCTCGCGTAGTGAACGATTGTCTGAATCTTTCGACAACAGACGCACTGGTGCTGATACGTGACGAAAAGGTTTCGGCTATTCATTCCGGTGATGAATCAGACTATTCGGTATTGCCCATAAAGGAGCTTCTGACCGCTTTACAGCAAAAGCTTGATGAGCGTTTCCCCGGCAATGAGTTTAATAGCGGATATAGCGACCATGCTATTACAAGCGCTTCTTGGAGCTTGCCCGACCAGCGAAATGACCTTCTTGACACATATTCAAGATTGCTTGAGTCTCGCGGCAAAGGCGGAATAATTCGCCGTATGACTCCTGGGGTAAGATTTACAACATCGGATATAGGAATATCTTCAGCTAAGGTTTCGGCTTTGCTGGTTGGAAACGGATATTCGATAAACATAGGTGGTTGTATTGATGTAGATCATCGCAATAAAAAGACGGTTGCAGACTTTGAAAAAGCCCTCGAACAGCTATTTGCTCAATACGAAGACGGTATTCATCGTCTCGAAGAGCTTGAGAAAACAGTTCTGAGCTATCCCATAAATGCCATGACACGTATTTGCAAGAAACTGGCTATGCCTAAAAAGCAGGCTGTTGAAGCAATTTCGCGGTTTGAGATGACCTATGGCGGTGGTGTGGCTACTGCTCACGACGTTTTCTTTGCTTTGCAGGAAATACCGTATCAGTTGAAGTGCGACAAGACTCCTGAAAGTAAGCTTATTGCTCTTGAGGAGAGTATGGCTCGCGCTTTGAAGCTGAATTGGCGTGATTACGATCTCGCAAAGCCGGTGGATTACTGATGTCGGCACCTATACCGCTGTGTGATACCACGGGAATGTCCCGAAAGCGTTGGCTCGAATGCCGCATGCACGGACCGAGAGGAGATATTCCGTATACCGTTGGCGGCAGTGATATTGCGGCAATATTCGGAGTTTCACCGTGGATAACACCAAAAGAACTTTGGCTTATAAAGAAAGGTAGGATGAGTCCTGCCAAGAAAATGAATGAGACACAGCTTGAAATGGGTAATCTTCTTGAACCCATAGCGGCTCATTGGTACGGAAGAAAAACAGGCGATAAGGTCATTGACGATAAAATAATGTACCGTCACGCAGACATTCCGTACGCGCTTGCAGATTTTGACCGCCGCTATATAAGAAAGAGTGACGGTGAAAAAGGCATACTTGAGTGTAAAAGCTGTAGTTATCATAAAGCTCACGAGTGGGCAAAGGGAGCATATCCTATTTATTACGAGCTTCAGCTGAGATATTATCTTGCCGTAGCAGACGTTAATATAGGCGCATTTTCCACCGTGTGGGGCAACAATCCCGAAAAGGATCATGCATATCCCTGCATAGAAAGAGATAGCGTAAAGGAAGGGATAATTTTCAGTAAGCTTGAGGAGTGGATATGGAGTTTGGAGAAGGACAAGCCACCCAATATGGACGACGTTGATCCCGGTCTTGCTCTTGAGTCCTTGGCACGTATATATCCCGTCAGTGATCCGAGTCTTCCTACAATAGAATTTTCAGGCAAATTCGCAAAGCCAATCAGAAGAATTTTAACGCTTCAGGATGAAGTTGAGGCGCACAATAAAGAAATAAAAAGAATACAGGAGGCTATTGAAGCACATTCAGTGCGGATAATTGATGCAATGGGTTCTCACGAGCACGGTGTGTTTGAGTCACCCGATGGCAGAGTACTTATTGATTACGTAACAAAAACACAGAACAGAACCGATACGGCAAGACTTAAAAAGGAATACCCCGAGATATATCAGGAGCTTGTCCAGACATCGACGGGCAGGAAACTTAAAATAATGCGTGAGGCGGTTTGAGTTCAGAAAGGAGAAAAATGCTTTGTACCTTTGAAAAGCTACTGTATCCGTCAAGTCCGCAGGAGATACTGCCAAGCTCGTATATGGTAGCGGTATATAAGCCTTGCGAGAATATACGGGATAAAACAGGACGGCTCTTAGAACAGATAAAGGCAGTGGGTTATTGCCTTCCCATATCAGAAAATCTGAAATATCAAATGAAGGGGGAATGGAGCAAAAATCCCAAGTTCGGTCTGCAATTTGAGGTTGAGTCCTACGAGGAGAAAATTATACCAAATCGAGACAGCATAGTGTCGTATCTGACGTCTGGGCAGATAAAGGGAATAGGTCCCGTTATTGCTCAACGAATCTACGATACGTTCGGTGACGATACGCTTGAGGTGTTGGATAAAGATCCGAAAAGACTATTGGAGATACACGGTATCAGTGAGGGTAAGCTTAGAAAAATATGCGATTCGTATATTGCTAACCGTGGAGCGCGTGACGTGGTGGCGTTTTTAACGCCCCACGGGATCTCTGCCAACAGAGCTGTAAAGCTATATACCGAATATGGAAGCAAGGCTATGGAGATAGCGCAAAAGCACCCGTACAGACTTTGTGAGCTTACGGGGATAGGATTTCAGACGGCTGACAAAATAGCGCAGAGCATGGGAATGAGTAAGACGGCGGCGGAACGAATAGACGAGGGGCTGTTATATGCTCTTCGGGATGCGGAGAGCAGGGGACACCTCTGTCTTGAAAAGCACGATTTTATAAATTCCGCAATAAAGCTGTTAGACACTCCCGAGCTTACTATGGAAAAGGTGGTTGAAAGAGCCTATCTGCTTCAGAATACAGGAAAACTGAAATCTTATCTTGGCAATGCATATAGAACAGAAACCGCCGAAAAGGAAGAAGCTCTTGCCAATATGATACACGCAAAGCTATGGAATACTAAGGTTCGCTTCGATGGGAATATTGAAGCAGAGCTTGACGCTGAAGAAGGACTGCTCGGATTGAAGCTGGCACCTGAACAGCGTTCTGCCGTTAAGACAGCGCTCACAAACGGTCTGTGCATCATAACTGGAGGTCCCGGAACGGGAAAAACACTTATACAGAGAGCGATACTTGATATATTCAAACGAAAATATCCAGACAAAGCTATATGCTGTTGCGCTCCCACGGGACGTGCAGCTCGCAGACTTGAGCAATCCACGGGACACGTTGCCTATACCGTTCACAAAGCGCTTGGACTCTTTGCGGGAGACGACGGATATCTTGGAGAGGTATCGGAGCTTGATGCTGAGCTGATACTTGTTGACGAGGTATCAATGCTTGATATTTATCTTGCGTGTCGCTTACTGGAGTCAGAAAAAGACGGTGCACAGCTCGTATTGGTTGGAGATGCGGGACAGCTCCCCTCGGTAGGACCGGGTGCAGTACTCAGTGAGATGCTGTCATCGTGTTGCATTCCTTTTGTAAGACTTGATAAGGTCTTCAGACAAAACGCAGGAAGGCGAATCGCAGTTAATGCAAAGCTTATACGAAACGGTACGTTCCATCTTGAGTACGGAGAGGATTTTCGTTTTATTGACTCTCCCAATCTGAGTGAATCGGCAGGGCTTATTGCCAACCTCTACATAAAGGAAACGGAGAAACACGGCATTGATAACGTGGTACTTCTCTCACCGTTCAGACAGAAGACGGAGACGGGTGTAAACGCTCTTAACACTCACATTCAAAATATAATAAATCCTCACAAAAAAGGAAAAGCTGAGGTGACTCTTGGAAAGCGAATTTTTCGTGAGGGTGATAAGGTAATGCAAATAAAAAATTTTGAGGACGTTAGCAACGGTGACGTGGGATACGTAAAGAAGATTACGGCAGTCGAAAACGAGGCATACGTTCTTGTTGATTTCGGAGACGGAAGAATTAAGGAATATGACTCGTCAGACCTTGATATGCTTGACCTTGGATATGCTTCTACTATACACAAATCCCAAGGATCAGAGTACAAGTCTGTCATTATCAATTTGCAATGCGCCCACTACACTATGCTTAACCGTCCTCTGATATACACCGCAATTACCCGTGGAAAAGATAAAGTTACCATTGTTGGAGAACGCAGAGCGTTGTGTATATCAATTCAAAAAAACGACACAGAAAAGCGAGGCACCTGCTTGGCAAAACGCCTTGAGGAGCTGGACATAAACGAAAGGATATAATATGGCAAAAATACTTGATATTTACAAAGAAAAACAGAATATAGTTGAGCAGGCTGTGAAGCAAAATATGCTTCCACTTTCGGATCTTGAAAGAGTACAGGAGCTCAGATACCGCATAGGTGTTATAGAGTCACTGCGAATTTATTGTATGACCGCGCCTGTAACCGACAATATTGAAACGATGCTCAAGCACTTCAATCAGGTGTTTGATTACTTGGGCGGTCTTGAAAAGGAGCATCTTGTAAAAGACAGTAAGGACGATGCAATAAACAATGCGCGTAAGACCGCAAAATCAGCTTTGGGAGATTCTTATAAAGGTATAGCGAACGTTTTCGGACATTTTAAAGCAACCTCTCAAAATTCCTATAAGGAGCAGATAATCAATGTAATCAACGGATTTATCCCCGTTTGGCTTCAGTACCGTGATACGCTTATCCTTATTAAGATACCTGCGGAGGAGAAGAAATGACAGACGTTGAAAAGGCGAAAGCGGCGCAATTTAAAATACTTGCGGGACTCAATCAGACACACGGATTTGATCCGTCGGTGTTTGCAGAGGAACGAACCGATCTTACTACGGGGAGTAGCTGGAAAAAACTGCCCACACCCATAAAGATAGCTTGGTTCAGACTCAAATATCCCGAGGGAAGAATTGCGGTACAGGTCACTCCACTAAAAGAAAACTTTATGGCTCGTGCGAGAGTGTATTTCAACTATAAGGATGCAGTGGATGCTTACGTATCCGAGGCTACGGCATATAGTGAGAGAGCCTTTTGGGCGCAGTCCTCGGCTATCGGATTTGCGTTGAATTATGCAGGATTCGGTTCGCAGTATTCTGTATTTGACAGTAACGAGGATGAAGAACCGACGGACGGGTTTGACGGCTCTTTGTTTGATGATGAAAGGAAAAACGAGACCTTGAAAGCGATAGAGGATACAATAAATGCCTCTGAGCAAGAGCAAACCGACAAAGAAATAACTTCTGGTGAGAAATACAACAAGGCGCTTGCTTTTATGTATCCGTTAGCAAAGTATTCCGGCAAAACGTTGGGCGAGGTTATGGAGATAGATATGGCGGCAATAAATCATCTTGCAAACGGGCAGACTAAAAACATTGCGGCTAAAGAAGCAGCCACATGTATTCTTGAGAATAGAGTAGTGGCATAATAAAAAAGGAGAGTGGCGTACTGTCACTCTCCGGAAAGGAAAATATGTATAAACCGGAATACACTATGTGGGATATTATTCCTCTTATTGGAATACCGTATCCCGAAAGCGGACGAAGCTCATATTATGTGCATTGTCCGTGCTGTGATTATAATACGAGAGATAAGCATTTGAATATAAATCTCATTAAGAACGTATATCGCTGTCCTAAATGCGGCATAAGCGGTGGAGTAATAGATCTGTATTCCTTGATTATGGGCGTGTCATACGAAAAGGCAAGAGAAATTGTTAAGGCACATATTTCTTCAAACGGATATTCAAATCCGTATAAAGATAAGGCTGTTGTGGAAACAGTTACGGAATATCCATTGACCGATGTGGTAACGAGGAACAAAACTTATTCTGCATTGCTCCAAAAGCTTTCTCTTGCTCCCGACCACAGAGAAAATCTTATAAACAGAGGGTTGACAGACAGAGATATACAGCGCTTTGGATACAAAACCACGCCGATAGTAGGCATGAATATACTTGCAAAACAGTTACTTATGGAAGGTCACTATCTCGCAGGTGTTCCGGGATTTTACAAAAACGATCAAGATGTGTGGACGTTTGTTTCAGGTAAACGCGGAATACTCATACCTGTTCGTGATGCTGACGGAAATATACAGGGGCTTCAAGTAAGGCGTGATGAGACGGATAACAGAAAGTACAGATGGGTATCAAGCTCGGAGCGAAAAGACGGATGTAAGGCAGAAGGCTGGGTTCACGTAGTCGGCGAGATTAAGGATTTTGCCGTACTTACAGAAGGACCGCTGAAGGCAGACGTCGTTCACGTACTTACAGGCTTGACAGTCATTTCCGTTCCGGGTGTCAACACGCTTTCTCATTTGAGGAAAACTCTTGAGATACTGAAGAGCAGGGGACTGCACGAGATAAAAACAGCATTTGATATGGATATGCTGACAAATCCAAACGTTCGAAACGGTTTTCTCTCTCTCATGGAACTTCTCGACAGTATGGACTTCAAGTTTGGAACTTACGTCTGGGATGCGAAGTATAAGGGCTTGGATGATTACATATATGCTAATTTAAAACAAGAGTAACAATAAGTAAAAAGTAAAACAACAACCTAACACTTGACTTTTAGAAACCGGTGTGGTAAAATGATTTTATATACAAAATACAAAAAATGACAATAAGTACTTCGACACTCACAAAATGCTTAAACAGTAAATCTTTATAATATATGGAGTGTATGTATGCCAACTAACAGAGAGCAAAAAATAAGATTACTTGTCCTCTACGATCTCCTTTGCAGATATACGGACGAGGAACACGTATTAAGCACGAGTGAAATAATGGAAATGCTCGCTCAAAGCGGAATCGAGGTATCTCGAAATACGTTGTATGACGATATTAACCTGCTTAATGAATACGGTTATGAGGTGCTGTCATACAAACGCATACAGAATTGCTATTACGTTGTTGACCGCAAATTTGCCACGGCAGAGCTTTCTATGTTCGCAAACGCACTCGCAGCTTCAAAGCTCACAGTAGGGCAAAAGAGCGTTATTGCTGAAAACTTGTCAGGACTCGTAGGAAAATATCAAGCCGAAGATATTTCATCAAATATTATATTCTTTGATATGCCCAAGCGAAGCAACAGTCAGATAATATATAATATTGATGCAATAGAAAAAGCTATTAAAGAAGGTATGCAAATATCCTTCAAGTATTTTTCACTTGATGAGAATAAGCAAAGAGTGTATCGCAAAGACGGAGCTCGTTACATAGTAAATCCCTTGGTTATGGTTTGGAACAGAGATAACTATTATCTTGTATGTTACCACGATAATCATGACGGAATCACAAATTATCGTATGGATAGGATCGAGAACGTAAGGGTAGAAATAACGCCCGTTACGCCTCGTCCCGAATTGTCGAACTTCAGCGTAGAAAAATACCGTAAGCAAGTATTTTCTATGTTTGGCGGCGAACTGAAATATATAGAGCTTCAGTTTGAACGAGATATGCTGGACGATATATACGATAAGTTTGGAGAGGACATCAAGATTCAAAGGGCATCAGACGATAGCCTCAAAAGTAACGTTGAAATTCAGATAAGTCCCACGTTCTTCTCATGGCTTGCGGGTACAAGAGGAAAGGTAAAAATATTAACTCCCAATACTGTAAGAGAACAGTTCGAGGATTTTGTTAAAGAGATATCAAAAGCATATATTTAAAATTCTAAAACACTGCACAGTTCATTGTGCAGTGTTTTTTGACATTAGTATAGAAAGATGCTATAATATGCTCACCGCTTAAAGAGAACGCAAAGTTCTCTTTGTGAAAGGAGAGCATTTTATGAGAACATTAAACCAGGATATGCTTGAAAAAGTGGAGCGTTATATAACAACGTATCAAATGGAAAAAGGAAAGTCTCCAAGCTACCGTCAGATAATGCACGAAACGGGAATGACGACGTTAAGCTCCGTATTCCGATATGTAAACGCCCTTGAGAACGCAGGACGCATTACACGTACCAATCTCGGCAATATAGAAATACCGTCAAATCTAAAGCACGGTGGGACTACTATGATACCCCTCGTAGGTTCTGTCGCTTGCGGAGCGCCAAATATAGGCGTTGAGGAGATAGAGGAAACATACGCCTTCCCAACTGAGCTGTTTGGCGAGGGTGAGATGTTTATGCTTCGCACATACGGTGACAGTATGATAGATATAGGAATAAGAAAAGGTGATCTTATTGTAGTCAAGAAACAAAACTACGCCAATGATGGAGATATAATCGTGGCTCTTGTAGACGGAGAAACAACGCTAAAACGATTTTTCAAAGACGGAAGTAAAATAATACTCCACCCTGAAAATAAAACCATGAAAGATATAATAGTGAAAGAGTGTGATATACAGGGTGTGCTTGTCAGTTGTATAAAGATGTATTGACCTTTCGGGAGGAAATATGAAGCGAGTAAATAACGATTGGAAACCTGCGGAGATTTATTGTAGTAACTGTTCGCAAAAGCTCATTGGATTTATGAATAACGAGGGTATTACAAAATACGAATGTCCAAGATGCCGATGCGCTATCGTATCGAAACAAATGGGAAGACGGCACACGCAAGTTGACATTTACGCGCCTGTGGAGCAGGTAACAATCTTTTAATCAAGCAAAAAAACTGAATGGTGTAACGACGGTAAGGTCGGGTTGAAACAGAGCCTATGTAAATCCTTATCAGGTCATACACGACAAATCGAGACGTTTAAACCGGACATACACGAGAGGACGCCGATAAATAGGTACTCAATTTTGGGTATCTTTTTATCGGCGTCCTTTTTTTGATTTGTTGAAAGGAGGATAGGAGTGTATGAGAGATACAGCAGAGAGAAGAATGAAAATTCTTGAAAGATTATGTATTCGTAGACATGATACTGTAAAAAGTCTTAGCAACGAATTTTGCGTAAGTGAGAGAACAATAAGGTATGATATTAAAGTTCTCGAATGCTCGTATCCAATTTATACGACTCAAGGTGGTGGAGGCGGAATACACGTTATGGATGGGTATAGGCTTGGAATGAAGTTTTTAACTGATGAACAAGTAGAATTGCTTGAAAGACTATGCCTCACAATGAAAGGAAGAGATTTGAGTGTGATGGAAAGTATTATTAGCACTTTTAAAAAGGACGCACGTTGCGGTTGATCAGCGTTATAAAATATTTGAAATTTATATTGCACATTCTCGGCATACCTGCGCCGATGACAAAAAATATATTATATGATATAATAATGCTTGAATAAACGAAAACCAATGTTTTTACTATAAGTATTATCTGAATACAAAATCATATCATTGTCAATAATTCAGTGAAAGGGGTGAGTTATATGGAAATGAACGTTTATGATGAAAAGAAATATGTGTCTATATGGCTCACTCGCAGTGAGTCACGTGACGATGCGCTTCGCGAAAGCTTGAAACCAATCTTCAGCCAATATAAAGTCAAAGACTACAAGGTTGTGGTTTTTGAATCCGGCAACGGCGATCTGGCTACTCTTACCCAAAATCTTCTTTCTCACAATCATCTGCTTCAAGCAAGACAGGAGGCAGTGGCGGATGGATAGACAATATTGTAAATTTTCTTTCTGTCATATTGACTTCGAAATGAAAATATGTTACAATGTTGTTTGAAAAAAGAAAGGAGCATTTAATATGGTGGAAAGATACAAAATTGCCGCTTATACCCGTATTTCGGTCGATGAAGAGCGAAACGGAACGAATACGAGTATTGAAAACCAGAAGGCAATCATTGACGAGTATTGCAAGCTTCACTTTCCCACGAGTACGGTTGATTACTTTGAAGACCGCGATAAGTCGGGATACAGCTTTGAAAAGCGTCCGTGTTATCACGGAGAGCTGAGACCAAAGCTGATAAACGGTGAGTATGATATTTTAATCGTAAAGGATCTGAGCCGTTTTTCAAGAAGACTCAGCAAGGGCATGTCCGAGTTTGAGGATTTTATGGAGCTTGGGCTTCGCATTATTTCGATTGGAGATTCGCTTGACACGAACTCTATGAAGAAGGGCGATCTTATGAAGACGAAGATGTTCTTCATGTTCAACGAAATGCCCGTAACCGATGCCAGTGAAAAGGTCTCGGCAGTTATTGCGAGCCGTCAGCAGCGCGGAGAGTGGATTTGTTCCGTACCTTATGGCTACGTAATGAAGAACACCAAGAAGATGATCTACGAGGTTGACGAGCCCGCCGCCGAGGTGGTTCGCGAGATTTTCCGCCTCTACATAAACGGTTGGGGCTACAAGAAGATTGCCGAACACCTAACCGCGCAAAAAATCCCCACAGCCAGAATGCGAGAAAAGGCTCGAAAGGAGGCGATGGGAGATGAGTATCACGCAGTGGTCAAGGATGTTTGGAGCATCCAGACGGTGGGAGAGATTCTGAAAAACGATTTTTATATCGGAACGCTTCGCTCGAGAAAGTATCAGCGCAAGACCATCAATGGACCGATGGTTCCTGTTCACGAAAGTGAGCAGATTGTGTTCGAGAATTTCCACACGCCCATTGTGGATTATCGCACGTTTACGACGGTGCAGGAGCAGTTGAAGCTAAGGGCAAAGGCGCACTACCGCGGCATCAAGAAAAACGAAAATAACTATTCTGGATTTCTTGTTTGCGGTGATTGCGGCGCACCGATGTTTGCCAGAAACCGAGAGAACCTGAGCCGTTCCTATATCTGTGGTAACTATCACAGACGCGGCTTGAAGAGCGGATGCACAACCCATAAGGTTGACGTTGATTTTCTTGATGAGGTGCTAAAGGAGTATATCCGAAAGGTCCGTGATAACTCTGCCTCTATGATTAAGATACTGGAGGAGGTCATCAAGAACGAACCGAAGCACATGGATTCCGGAAAGAATGCAATTGCTGCGCTGATGGAAGAGATTGAAGAAGAGCGCGAGGTTTTGCGTTCACTCGTCAAGCAACGCGCAAAGGCGGCGGCAAAATCCGGGGAAAATTCGGTTACGGTAGAGGCTTACGACGTTGAGATCGAAAAGTCCGAGAATCACATTGAGGGGTTGCATCATCAGCTTGAGCTGGCATCTGACACAACCAATACGATGATTCGTGTCAACCGTGTAGCCAAGACCGTCATCGACGTTTTCAACGAGATTCTCGAAAAGGATCATCTTGACAAAAACGACATTAACCTGATTATCAGCCATATGGTTGTTTTTGAGGATCATATCGAGGTCAAGCTAAGAGCCGAGGTGGACGAGCTACTCCGAACCGGAACGATCGCAAATATTGGCGATACAGAAAGCGAGATACCCGTAAATTTTGATCAGGACGCGGAAAATATCGAAAAAACCGAAGATTTCTATGAAATCAAGGTAGTCCAGCGTGCGAATAAGCAGCACGACAAGGTTTTTCGCGTCAATGTTGTCAGCGTGGTTGACCCGCTTGAAATATATACCGACAGAGAGGGAGAGGTCATATTCAAAAAATACTCTCCCATAGGCGAGTTGTCAAGCTTCGCATCAAAGTACGCAGAAACGCTTTACAAGACCTGCAACCTTTCCGTCATAATCAGTGACAGAGATGCGGTCATTGCAAGCGCGGGTGTTTCCAAAAAGGAATATACCGATAAGAACTTATCCGAGGAGATCGAAAAAATTATTGAGGGCAGGGGTTTTTACAGTTGGCGAGAGGGTACGGACAAGCTTCCCGTTATTGCCGACTCCAAAAATCATTTTGTAAGATGTGCTATGCCCATTATAAGCGAGGGAGACGTTATCGGCTGTGTTGCATCAGTATCCGACAGCGAAGCTGATAAACCTCAAAGGGATAATGTATTTGGGGTTGATGCGGAAGCCAAGCTCATTCAAACAGCCGCAGGCTTTCTCGGCAGACACACCGAGGCTTAGGCATATTTTTTTAGAGAAAATTCAGAGAAAAAGGAAAAACGCTTTTGCTATTTTAAAATGGTAGCATAAGCGTTTTTTGGCTTTTTTAGTGATTAAAAATATATAAAATTCACGTTTATTTCCATTGACAAAAACAGTGTCTTGGTGTATAATAATTGTGTATATCTTTTTCTTGAAGGGGATTGTATTTTGTCATACAGAGATGATCTTAAAGCGTTCGCAAAGCAACGCTCAAAGCTTATAAAAACAGTTATTTTAGCAGTAAAAATTACGGTTGTAGCCTTGGCTCTCGCTCTTGTTGCTACGACTGTTACAGTAATCGTTGACGTTGCGTCGGCATCGGGCTCTTCCGGTAAGGGTGGCTCTGGCGGGGTCGGCGGAAGCTCCAACAGCTCTCCCGTTATTTCGCTCGTCGGCGGAGGAGATACCATATACGTTTACGCGGGCGAGAACATAAGCTGGAGGAAGTACGTTCAGGCTATCGACGATGAAGACGGAACGCTTACACCCCAAATTGAGTCGAACGTTAACCTCGACAAGGAGGGAATTTACTCGTTGACTTTTTCCGCGACCGATTCGTCGGGGAAGAAAACTCAAAAGACCGTTACGGTTCACGTAACGAAAAAGGAATATTCCTATTCGACGCTTATGGCGATTATAGACCAAAAAATAGCGGAGCTTGGAATAGACAAGCTTCCTACGACCAAGGAAAAGGTAGAAGCGGTTTACGCATACGTGAATAGTTCCCTTAACAAAGGCACACAGGTACAAGCACAATCTAACACCCCGGGAGTAACGAATAACCGCGAAAATTGGCGGAATGATTGGATAGAGGAAGCAACGCGAACGCTCCAGAATGAAAAGGGCGATTGTTATTCGTATTTTTCTCTCTCAAAAGCGTTTTTTGTAAGACTTGGAATAGAGCATGAGGATATTCAGCAAGATAATTCCAAATGCACGATTGATGGTATCAATACGCATTTTTGGTGCATGGTGAACATAGGAATCTCAAGTAATCCAAGCTGGTATTTTTACGATGCTACACGTCTTGGAGGAACTTTTTCTGATGGAACGGCTAACGGTTGGTTAAGAACTCGTGGGGAAATCGATAATTATAAGCCGAACAAGAGTGGCACGGGATTTTATGCCTTCGATGACAAGGATTATCCCAAGACGGCAACGAAGAGCCTCTATTAAGGAGATCTTATGCAAAAAAACATACTTGAATATCTCGAGAATACGGCAGTGCGAGTTCCCGACAAGCTTGCGTTTTCTACTGGCAAGGAGGATATGACCTTTGGCGAGGTATATTCCGAGTCGCGCGCAATAGGCTCAAAGCTTGCCGCTCTCGGACTTTACGGTGAGAGTGTCGTTATTCTAATGGACAAGCATCCGAGGACGGTTACCGCCTTTTGGGGCGTTATATACGCAGGCTGCTTTTATGCCTGCCTTGACGAAAAGATGCCCCGCGCGAGAATTGACTCGATCATAGAAAACCTAAAGCCTCGCGCAATAATCGCGGACAAGCGCAATTTCAAGGCGGCAGAGGCGCTGGGGCTTGAATATACGCTGCTTTACGACGACGTTTGCGATACGCCCATAGACGTAAGAGCTCTTGCGGATATTCGCTGCCGTCAGTGTGACACCGATCCTATTTACGTTGTGTTCACCTCAGGCTCTACGGGAATGCCCAAAGGAGTCGTTGCATGCCACCGTTCCGTAATTGATTACACGGAGTCCTTGACCGATGCGCTCGGCTTTGACGAGAATACGGTCTTTGCAAATCAAACACCTCTTTATTTTGACGCGCCTCTCAAGGAGCTTATGCCCACGCTTAAAATGGGAGCTACGACTTATTTCGTGCCGAGAATGTTATTCTCGTTTCCCGTTAAGCTCGTTGAGTACCTTGATACGTATAAGATCAATACCGTTTGTTGGGTGGTCTCCGCGCTTGTGCAGATCTCCTCGCTTGGTGCGCTTGAAGCACATACCCCCAAATATCTTACCACGGTAGCCTTTGGCAGCGAGGTCTTTCCGCGCAAGCAGTACGATCTTTGGCGCGCTGCATTGCCAAATGCGAGATTTTTTAACCTCTACGGGCCTACCGAGGCGACGGGTATGTCCTGCTATTGGCAGGCTCTGCGAGAGCTTTCAAAGGACGAGCCGATCCCCGTCGGCAGACCGTTTGACAATACCGAGATAATTCTTCTTGACGCTGAAAATAGGCGTGCTGACGAGGGAGAGATCTGTATTAGAGGAACGTGCGTTACGATGGGATATTACAACAATCCTGAGAGAACGGACGAGGCGTTTGTCGTAAATCCCTTGGCACGAGCGTATAGGGAGATAATATACCGAACGGGCGACATAGGGCGCTATAACGAGTACGGCGAGCTTGTGTTCGTTTGCCGCAAGGATAATCAAATAAAGCACATGGGGCACCGAATAGAGCTTGGCGAGATAGAAAGCGCGGCTATGAAAAATGACGGCGTTGCGCGCGCTGTGTGCGTTTACGCAAAGGAAAAAAAGGCGATCGCGCTCTTTTACGTAGGCGAGCTTGAGGAGACACAGATAAGCAAGGCTCTCGCAGAGATGCTCCCGAGATACATGCTTCCGTCACTTACGCGTAAGCTTGATGCAATTCCGCTTACAGATAACGGCAAGATAAACAGAACACAGCTTCTGTCAATGGCAGAAGAAAACTGACATATATTTGGCATTTTGAAAGGAAAAACGAAATGGAAAAGGTAATTGAAATACTTACCGACCTGCATCCCGACGTTGATTTTGCGTCCGAGGAGTCGCTTATTGACGACGGAATACTTGATTCTCTTGATATTGTATCTCTTGTTGCGGCAATTGATACGGAGTTCGGTGTGACCGTCCCCGCAGAGGAGATAATCCCCGAAAACTTCAACTCGGCAGAGGCGCTTTGGGCGCTTATAACCAAGCTTGACGAGGAATAAAAGGGAGTATGCTTTTTACCTCTTATTCCTTTATCGCATTTTTGTGCGTGCTGTTTTTAGCGTATTTTCTCACTCGCGGAAAATGGCAATGGATAACGCTTCTTGTCGGAAGCTACGTTTTTTACGCATTCGCGGGACTTGAATATCTCGTATTTATACTGTTTACGACGGTGTCGGCGTACTTTATCTCCGTGCTTATGCACCGAGTCAAAACGAAAGAGGATATTTACGTCGAGGAAAACAAGGAAAGCCTTGATAAGGAAACGCGCAAGGCGTACAGAGCGCGAAAGAAAAAGGACAGACTTCGTATACTTATAATCGGACTCGTGCTTAACTTCGGCGTGCTTGCCGTGCTTAAATACACGGCGTTCGCCGTCAATAACGTAAACTCGATCATAGGACTTTTTGGCGGAGAGGGATTTACGATCCCCAATCTTCTGCTTCCCATGGGTATATCGTTTTATACCTTCCAGACGATGGGATACCTTATCGACGTTTACCGCGCGAAGGTACAGCCCGAAAAGAATATTGCAAAGCTTGCGCTTTTCGTGTCGTTCTTCCCGCAGCTTGTCCAAGGACCTATCTCCCGTTTTTCGGAGATAGGAGCACAGCTTACCGCACCCCATAGATTTAACGGTAAGACGTTTACCTTTGGACTTCAAAGAATACTTTGGGGATATTTTAAAAAGCTTGTCATCGCGGACAGAGTTCTCGTTGCGATGAACACGATGCTCGATGCCCCCGAGAATTACAAGGGGGCTTACGTCGGCTTGCTTATAATTCTGTATTCGATACAGATATACGCAGACTTTACGGGCGGAATTGATATTACGATAGGTATTGCCGAGGCCATGGGAATAAAGCTTCCCGAAAACTTCGACAGACCGTTCTCGTCGAAATCAACCAAAGAGTATTGGCGCCGTTGGCATATCACCATGGGTACGTGGTTTAAGGACTACATATTCACCCCCTTGGCGGTAACCAAGCCTATGATGAAGCTTAACAAGCGACTTGCGGGAAAATTCGGCAGAGTCGCGGCAAGCAAGACGGTAGCATATATAGCAAGCGCCGTTACGTGGTTCGTTACGGGCGTTTGGCACGGCGCGGGTTGGAATTTTATAGTATGGGGAATGCTTAATTTCCTTATCATAGTGGTTTCCGAAAATCTCGAGCCGATTTACGGCAAGTTCCATGCTAAATTTCCGCGTCTTACAGAGTCCAAGTTTTACGGATATTTTATGTCCGTAAGAACGTTTTTGCTAATGGGACTTATAAGGTCTCTCGACTGCTACCGAAACGTAGGGCTTACCTTCCTTATGTGGGGAAGTATGTTTACGTTCTCGGGCTTCTGCGAACTGTTTAGTGGCGGAATATTTAAGCTTGGACTTACTCCGGCGGATATTTGTGTCGTGCTTCTTTCCGTTGTGCTCGTCTTCTTCGTAAGCCGTGCCGAGGCAAAGGGAAGCGTACGCGAGTGGCTTTACGAGCGCCCCGTCGCATCTGCGGCAATTTGCGCATCTCTTTTGCTTGTGACGGTTATGCTCGGAACGTATGGCTTCGGATACGACGCAAACCAGTTTATTTACAATCAGTTTTAACTGCTTTAAGGATAACTAATTAAATGAAGAAAAGAATTATAAGCATTGCAGTAGCGGCGATTGCTATCATTTTGATACTTGCACTCCTGCAACCGCTTGTCCAGCTGAAATATATAGATAACCCCGAGGGCAGACTCGTTGGAGAGTACTACGCGGAGGCGGGCGGCCACGACGTTATTTTTGTCGGTGACTGTGAGGTTTACGAGAGCTTCGTTCCCGCTGTGCTGTGGGAAAAATACGGAATCTCCTCGTATATCCGAGGAAGTGCGCAGCAGCTTATATGGCATTCGTATTATCTGCTTGAGGAAACCTTTGAATATGAAAAGCCGTCGGTGGTTGTTTTTAACGTGCTTGCGCTCAAATACGGAGAGCCGCAAAGCGAGTCGTATAACCGTATGACGCTAGACGATATGCGTTGGTCAAAGCACAAGCTTGATGCGATAAATGCATCAATGACAGAGGACGAAAAGCTTCTCGATTACGTTTTTCCGCTTCTTCGCTTCCATTCGCGCATAACGGAGCTTGAGGCTGACGATTTTAGATATCTGTTCAGCGCGCCCGAGGCGGCGTCGCACAGTGGATATTTGATGCAAAAGGGAGTAGTCCCAATGACGAATGAGCCTACCGAGGGTAGACCGCTTAAAATAGACGAATACGAGCTGCCGCAGACCTCAATGGACTACCTTGAGAGAATGCGAGTGATGTGTGAGGAAAACGGCGCGGAGCTTGTTCTTATCAAAGCGCCCACGAATACGTTTGCGTATTGGTGGTACGACGAGTGGGACGCGCAGATAGTGGAATATGCTGACGAAAAGGGACTCGCCTACTACAATTTCATTGACGAGGTTGATGAGATCGGCATTGATTTTTCTACGGATACGTACGATAGGGGCGTACACCTGAACGTATACGGTGCGGAGAAAATGACGGAATATTTCGGTAATATTCTTGCCAACAGCCACGGAATGAAGGACCTTACGCATACCGAGGCGGAAAAGAACGCATGGTCGAACAGACTCGAAAGATATAAGCAGGAAAGAAATTCATAAGAGGTGTTACTATGAAAAAACTCAAAGTGATCTTGGTAGTTACAGTTGTGCTTGCAATGGTGCTTCTTGCGGCATGTAACGGTAACAAGACCGACAAGGAAGAGCTTTACGTTGAATATAAGAACGTAAAGATAGTTATGGGAGCAGATGCCGACGAAATAATAGACGCGCTCGGCGAGCCTATCGACAGCTACGAGATCGGCGACTGCGGCGGACTTGGCGCGCAGGTGCTTTATTCCTATCCCTCGCTTGATATATACGTTCTTGAGAGCAAGAACGGTAACGTGATAGACGCTATCTCTTTCCGTGACGACATAGTAGCGACTACTGAGGGCGTTTATATCGGTATGGAGATAGACGAGGCAAAGGCGCTTTTGGGGGACGCCGATAATGAAACGGCAAAGCAGATCGATTACAAAAAGGGTGATTTTACCGTGTCTGTTCTTTTTGCAGACGGAGCGGTAAGTGCGATATCCTACGAAACCAATTAAAAAAATGCGTTTGATACTTTTTGAGTATCAAACGCATTTTTTATTTATTTACTGCGTCCTCAATTACCTCAAGGAGCTTGAATCGCGCTTCGTAAACAGGCTCATTTGTATTTGTTATTATCTTATACTGGTCGGGGGTAAGACCTACGGAAATAAATGCATCGTCATTTGTGCTGCTTGCCGCGTTAAGGCAAAGAGGTGGGAACAGCACGCACCACCAATTTTGTCCCGCCGCCTCGCCGATTAGCACCTGCAAGGACAGATATTCTCCCGACGGGAAGCAGAGTGAGGCGTAGGTCTTGGTAGGATATTCCTCACGGACGAGCCGTACCTCGGCGGGATAGTCATACCCATTCGCATACACCTCCGCTTGAGCACACTCGCGTATGGCGTCAATATTAGCGGAAATGATGCTTTCCGCGTCCTCAATGCTATGAGCCCCCTCGCCAAGCTGTGAGCTCATTAAAATTATCTTGTCGCGCACGGCAAGCTTCAGCGCTTGGTCAGCCTCACTATCCGAGTTGGCAACGACGTGCAAGCGCAAAACGTCTTCATAAATTTCCGCCTCACCGTGGACGGGGAAAAGACCGATGACTAAAATAAGCGCACAGATGCAAACGATAACGGTAATACCTTTATTCATAAAAATGCTCCTTAAAAATACTTGATAATTAAGTATTCCTCGGATATGTGCATTTTATTCAACCAAAATAAATAATTCAAAAAATTTCCGAAACTATTTCTCGGTAGCTCATATTGCTGTTGAGCACCCATTCGCCCGTTATTTCCGAAGCTCTTGGGGAAAGCCCCTTTGAGCGCAGATATAGCTTAAAAACTGTGGGGTTTTTAATTACTCCGTTTTTTTGCAATAGCTTTGAAAGCTCGGTGTCGGATATGGGAGAGGAAACCGTGACGGAAATATCGGTGTTGGGCTTTACGAATGCGTAGACGTCGTTTGCTAAAGAAATAATAATTCCCGCAAGCAGAATTGAAAAAAGACAGAGCGGCAACAATATAGAAAAGGCGCGACTTATAGCGATCGCGCCTTTTTTTGTGTATTTATCGTGCATGAGAAAACCTCCGAAAAGTCATAACCACGAAATTATAAGAGCGATTATGTAAAGCGCCGCACAGGCGATAGCAGAGGGGGATTTAACGACGTCGAGATACGAGTCGCGGAATTCTGCGGAATCCTTGATCACGGGCTTTCGGTAGTCGGCATTAAGTCCGCGGTAAAGGTAAGACTTGTAGAGCCTTGCCGCTTCCTTGCAGAAGATCGCGGCTGAAATGAGAAATACCGTGGTAACTAAAAATACAAAAAATTTCGTACTGCCCGTAAGGTTATAGAGCGAGCTCATATATGGCTGACCGAAAAGTCCGAACAGATTGTAAAGGAAGTGGACTATCATAGGGCCGAACAGTGAGCGAGTCGCATAGAGCGTCATCGCGAGTACTGCTCCCGCAAAAATATAAACGGGAAGATTTACTATATCGAAATGAAGCATTCCGAAGAAAATAGAGGAGAAGATTATAGCTCGCATAACTCCGCCGCGCTCGTATTCATGGCAAAGTATTCCGCGGAAAACAAACTCCTCGCAGATAGCGGGAATAATTGCGTATGCTAAAATAAGATAGAGCTTTGTTGGAACGGTGCCGTTATCCTTGGAAACGAACGTATCGTATAGAGTAAAGCCATTTGAAAGACTGTCAAGCCCGCCGAAAAGCACGCTGACAAGCAGACCGCCCGAGATCATCATATATGCGGCTGCGATTATCAAGGGGATTGCACCCGGACGAAAAGCATTAATTCTCAGACGCTTGATGTATCCGTCGCCCCAAAGGCGCGCCCATATAGCACCGGGGAGCAGGAATATCATCATTTGAAGAATAACGACGCTGAAATACTCGTTCTCTCTGTTGAGAAGCGTCATATCAATGACCTTTGAGAGAAGCAGAAGAACGTAGGTTGCAAGCACTACCACGGTAGGCTGAAGCACGATGGCGTCGCCCTTTTTCTTTTCTTTTTTCTTTTCTTTATTCCTTTGAGGTCGGGGCGCTTTGGTGCCCGACGGCGTTTTCTTTTTTGAATCGAAGTTCATCGGGTACAACCACCCCTCCTTCCGTAATTATTTTTGAAACGGGGATATCTGTGGCATCGGCAGGAAGCTCACGGACTAAAAGGTCCGAAAAGGCAATTCCTAAGGAAATGCCACCGAAGCCTTGCAGAAATCTGTCGTAGTATCCCATTCCATAGCCGAGTCTCATGCCGCGCATGTCAAAGGACAAAGCAGGGACAAGACAAACGGTGTCGTTCTCAAATACCGAAAGCGTTTGAGTGCTTTCGATGGGCTCACATATTTTATACGTGCCGAGCTTTAAGTCATCAAGTGCGCTTATCGCACGAAACTCAAGTCGCACGTCCTCTTTGTGAGAAATCGGAAAAGCAACCGTAATTCCTTTTTCCAAAAGCCGTTTTGCAAGCGGAAGGATATCGGGCTCGCCGCGAACGGGGAAAAACGAGAGAACGGTTTTCGCGCCTATCTCGTCAATAAGCCTTTCGGCATTTGTGCATATTTTCTCGCTTTTATCGGCGTGAGCATCCTCACCTATTTGCTTGCGCAAGTCAAGTAAGAGGCGTCTTGCTTCCGCCTTGCTGCTTTTGTCAGTCGGCAATGACAGCATGGCGTAGGTCGTCAGCGGCGCTCTTGCCGCAGAAAATCTCAACTATTTTAAGTCCCATCTCGAGTGCCGCGCCCATACCGCGCGCCGTGAGGATTTTTCCGTCAAGCACTACCTTGTCGTAAGAAACGGTAGCGCCCGTCAGCCTTTCTTCAAATCCGGGATAGCATACGGCAGTCTTGCCATGGAGCAAGCCCATGTCTCCGAGAATAGAGGGAGCAGCACATATAGCGGCAATATAAGAGCCATTCTTGTGTGCGTCAAGTATTGCTTTTTTAACAACCTCACTTGCCGCAAGATTTAGCGTGCCGGGCATACCTCCTGGGAGAAATATCATCTCGGCGTTTTCGTCAAGCGTGTCCTTGTCGGTAAGATCGGTGTTTACGGTGATGCCGTGAGCACCCGTAACGGAAGCTCCGCCTACACCGACGGTCTTGACCGTGAGTCCCGCTCTGCGCATAAGATCGAGCGGACAGAGCGCCTCGATCTCCTCAAAGCCCTCCGCAATAAACATGTATATCATAATAGTCCTCGATTATTTGCTGAAAAATTCTCCGAGATCGGAAATGCCGACGGTCGATTCCTCTCTTGTAGCGAGATCCTTTATCTTAACGATTCCTGCCTCAAGCTCACTGCCGCCCATTATGAGAACGTGCGAGTAGTGACCCTTAACGGCGTAGTCGATCTGCTTGCCGAACTTCTTTGAGCCAATATACATTGAGGAAACTATGCCGCAGGAGCGGAGCTTGTCCGTGATCTCGATGTATTTCTCATAGGGAACGTCGTCAAAGCGCGTAACGAGCACCTTTGTGCCCTCGTTATAAATATCGGGAATAAGCTTGTGAGTTACAAGGAAGTTTTCAAGGGTAACGTCGCCAAATCCGAAGCCGACGCCCGTTATGTTGGTATTCTTAACGAAAAGACCAACGAGGTTATCGTAGCGGCCACCGCCGAACATAGCGCGATTGTTTTCGGGAGCCTCGTCGAACACCTCGAAAACAGTACCCGTGTAGTAGTCAAGTCCGCGAATTATGCCAAAGTCGAATACGCAATACTTGTCAAGTCCTGCGGCTTTGAGTGCCGAGAAAAGCTCGAGAAGTTCGCAAGCGCCGCGAGAGTCGGGACAGAGCGCCGCCGCTTCCTCAACGCTCATGTTATATAATGCGTCGATCTTAGCTATTTTATCCGCAGTAATACCAAGCTCCGCCATATCCTTTTCGTAAGCCTCGCGGGTGACCTTGTTCTTGCGGTCAACGACCTTGGAAACACGTCTTGCACCCTCTGCGTCCGTTCCCGCGATTGCCGCGATAACGTCGTTAAAGAAACGGCGGTTGTTGATGTGTACCTTGAACATGGACTCGTCAGCGTCAAATCCGCGCAAAAGCATAATAGCGGTGGAGATGACCTCAAGGTCAGCCTCGTAGCCGTCACAGCCGAAGATATCAACGTTTACCTGCCAGTGCTCGCGAAGACGTCCGCGCTGGGGACGCTCGTAGCGATAAAGATTGGGAATAGAGAACCACTTAAGGGGGAAGTTAAGCTCGCCTATCTTACCTGCGACAAGACGCGCAACGGTAGGAGTCATTTCGGGACGAACCGCAAGTCTTCTTCCGCCTCTGTCCGTAAAGTTGTAGGTCTGCTCGTTTGCGATCTCCTCACCGCTCTTTGCAATATACATTTCAAGAGATTCGAGCATAGGGCCGTTATATTCTTCAAATGCGGCAAGAGCAAGAGAGTTACGGATTTTTCCGAAGAACCAATTGCGCAGACGCATATCGTCGGGATAAAAGTCACGGGTTCCTTTGTAGGGTTGTGTTGATAAAAGTTGAGCGCACATAATAAAATCCTTTCAAAAAGACATTTACATTCAAATTTTATTATAACACAATTATTGTGCTTTGTCAATCAAAACTGCCAATAAGTAGCATATTTTTCACTTAAAAATAAAAATATCATATTAACGTCAAAAAATATTCAAAATGAGGACACAGAAGTGTAGTATTATATAGTCATATTAAAGCGTGGAGGTATATACTTTGTTAGAAATTAAAGACCTCGTTGCCGAATACCGTGACGGCTTTGTTAAAGGACTTTCGCTGACGGTGAGTGAAAAAGGCATATTTGGAGTTTTGTGCGCTCATTCTGCGGACAGAACGGCAATAGCGCATGTTATATGCGGCTGTGCCGATAAGGAATCGGGCGACGTTCTTATAAACGGAGAGGCGGTCACACGTCAGGCATTAAAGGCGAGAAAGAAGATCCGACTTGTGCCGCGTGAATTGAATATTGACGGAATGACGACGCCTTACGAGTATCTTGATTTTGTAGCAGATGCCTTGGAGGTTGCCGCGGATAAAAAATACCGACAGGTAAGTGAAGCGCTCGAGCTTTTGGGCTTGGACGAGGACGCAAACCGCCCCTTTTTCTCACTCGGCAAGGCACAGAGATGCCGTCTTTCTATTGCCGCAGCTCTTATCGGGAACCCCGACTGCATTGTTGTTGACGATGCGTTTTCGGGACTTGACGGAAAGACTGCTGCCGATATTCTTGAGCTTCTAAAAATGCTTGGAAAGAGAAAGACTATCATTTTGCTTTCGCACAAGCCTGCCGAGATCAAGGAGCTTTGCGAGCAGATGGCTGTCGTTAGCGGCGGAGCAATAGCAATTGAGGGAAATATTGCGGAAATTGAAAAGAAAATTAATGCTACCCGTGAGATGCACATAAACGCAAGGGGAGAAACGGATAAAATAATCGAAGCTATCAAGGGTGTTCAAAACGTGATAGGAGTTAAGGTGACGTCAACGAGCGCCAATAAGATAAGCACGCTCGTGATCGAGCACTATCCCGATGCATTTATTAAGGACAACGTATTTAATGCTTTGAATGCAGTGAACTCTCAAATGCTTTCCTATAAAGAGGTCAAGCTTACTATTGACGACGTATATTATTCGCTCACCTTAGCAGACGTAAAGAGAATGGAGAAGACAGAGAACGATTCGAGCGTCCGCAAAGGAAAGAAGCTTGCACGGAGGAACAAAAGATGATAGCGGTATTTAAAAGAGAATTCAGATCAGCTTTCTCCAGACTCTACGGATATATGGCAATAGGTGCTGCGCTTATTGCCTCGTCAATAATTTTCTCGCTTTATAATCTTACTTACGCAGTTGAAACGGTCAATTCCACGTATTCTATGTTCTCCGTAGTCATGGCGCTTATAATCCCCGTCGTTGCTCTCGGCGCATTCGCGGACAAAAAGAGGGGAAATACCGACTCGCAATACGATATAGTTCCCACAAGCACGCACGGCGTGATCCTCGGTAAGTATCTTGCCGCTCTCGCGATAGTTATGATACCTACCGCACTCACGGCGCTCTTTCCGCTCCTTTCGGGAATGTTCGGACTTCAGGGTCATGCACAGTCGTACGTGTCCTTTCTCTCGCTCGTGCTTTTTGGGGCGGCATGGCTCGCTGTCTGCTTCTTTATAGCAAGAATTTCAAAAAGCCGCCTGCGCGCGGGAATATGGTGCTATGCGGTAGGACTATTGTGGTTCTTCTCGGGAACTCTGACGTTCCTTGTTCCTACGACTCCGCTTGCATCCTTGATCGCATTCTTGATATTTATTCTCGAAGTGGGAGTGCTCCTTTGGTATGTCAGCCGCCGACTTGTGCTTTCCGTTGCCGTAGCTGCCGTCGCAGAGGCGATAATGGTTGCATGCTACTTTATTTTTACGGATAAATTTTCGGGCCTTTTTGAAGCATTTATTCGCTCTATATCCATCTTTTGTCATATCGAGACCTTTTTGTACGGCATATTTGAAATAGAGGGAATATTGTTTTATCTCGTTGTGGCGGTGCTGTTCGTTTTCCTTACGTGGAGCGCGCACGAGCGCTCATACGAAAAGCGAGTAAGCCCCATGCCTATAAGTATAAAGAGGACGACATCCCTTTTCTTGGCAGTGCTGCTCGTTGCCCTGTCACTCGGTGTGACGGTCGCGGCGTCAATAGCGCCCGATACAGCGCTCTCCTACGATATTTCGGGATCAAAGAGAAGCACCGTTTCGGGGGAAGCTAAGGCTTATCTTGAGACTGTCGATAAGGACGTTACGATATATCTCTTGGAGTCCACGAAAATTGAAAATTACGAATTGTACCTTAAAAAAATAGCGGCTTGCAGTCCCCACATCAGTCTTGAAAAGATATACTATTCAAGCGATCCCGCGTTTTACGCCGAAAACGAGCTTGCATATGAATCGGTTTCCTCAAACAGCTTGCTTATAAAGTGCGGCGAGAGTGCGCAGTACGTAAGCTATTATAGCCTTTGTAAGTATGCAAATCCTACGTTCGGCATCTCGGAGTGTACCTACGAGGAGTATAGCACGTATACTTATCAGGTTGCGGTTAATTACAGTAGCGACGAGGAAACGCTGATGAAGTTTGAGCTTGGTACGGAAACGTATTTTAACGGTGACAGCGTTATCTGTGAGGTCATAGATTATCTGACGGCAGACGTAATACCCACGTGGTATTACCTTGAAGGACACGGTGAGCTGCGTCTTGACAGCGCGGCTAATCCCTTTGCGGGAATAGCGGCTTTGCCTAATACGGGAGAGATCCCCGAGGACGTGGCGGCAATACTTATAAATATGCCAACGAGCGACTTTAGCGACGCTGAGCGCGATATGCTTCTCGCATACCTTGAAAGAGGTGGACAGCTTACCTTTATCACAACTCCCGATAACCTTTCTATGCCTAATCTTTGCGCCGTTCTTGCGGCTTACGGACTCTCAGCTGAGAACAAGACCGTAGAGGTGAGCGTTACCGAAACGACCACAAATGACGAGGGCGAACAGATCGAAACGACGAGCATGACCGACGAATTTGTTCCCGTTATAAACAGCGATAACGACGTGTTTTATCTGCTCTCCTCGATCAGCGGCTTTGAGTCGACGTTAAAGGGAGCAAACCCAATTGTGTTTGACCAGAGCACGGCTACCGCATCGGAGTTTATTACAGATATTCCGCTTTTGACAACTCCCGCGGGTGAGGGAGAGGCAAGCTATACCGTAGCGCGCGCGGTCGAAGCGCCAAGCGGAGCAAAGATAGCTTGGTTTACCGCTGGAAAAGCGATCAATGACGTCTCGTCGGACGTGTACTATTTCGTAGCTTACGCGCTTAATTGGGTAACTATTAAGTATGAAAGCGCAGCGCCCACACCTCCCGCAAGACTTTACGTTCCGTCCTCGGCAGTCATCTCGTCAATGACCGCTATCGTCATTTCCGTGACGATAGACGTAGTGGCTCTTGCAATTATGACGGCAGGCGGAATAATGTACTATCGTCGCAGACGCGGCAAATAAAAAAGGACTGCCTCATTTAGCGCAGAATGAAAACAAAAAAATAAACTAATATAAAAGCAACTTTCGCCATCTTTTTTGATAGCGAAAGCGGCTTTTTTTGCGGAAATTTTTGAGAAATATCCCGCAAATTTCATTTTACGACATTTCCTTTTTCAAATACTCAAGGATCTTTTTTTCCTCTCTTGATACCTTTACCTGTGTAAGCCCAAGGACTGAGGCGACAGCCTGTTGCGTAAATCCGCGGTAATAGCGCAGAGTGACGATCCTTTGCCAAGTGGCGGGCATGCCCCCGATAGCCTCGGCAAGCGCAAGCTTGTCTATAAAGCGCTCCCCCTCAAGAATAGCCTCCGTGTCCGCTAATGTGTCTCCAAGCTCAATGCCGTCCTCGTCGCCAAAGGCGCTGTCCGAAAGGGAGGCAAGAGGGAGTAGGGCATCAAGCGCCATTGCCGCCTCACCGGGATCAACACCGCAAAGCTCGGCAAGCTCAAAAACGTGGGGCTCACGTCCCTCCTCGGCGAGAATTCTGTTTCTGTGCATCGAAAGCTCCGCACCGAGTTTCCGCACTCCCCGTCCAACCTTGATAGGGCACTCATCGCGTATGTGGCGGCGAATTTCTCCGAATATAAGAGGAACGGCATAGGTCGAAAAGCAGGTACCGCGCTCCGAGTCAAAGGTTCTTATTGCCTTGATCATACCGATAGTTCCGATCTGAATAAGGTCCTCAAGCTCCACGCCCCGCTCGCGAAAGCGGAGCGCGATTTTTTTTACGAGTCCGTAGTTTAGCTCAACAAGCACACCTATCGCCCTCATTGCTATCTCGCTCTCACCGTCGCCGTCGCGCGCCAGAATCAGTAATTCGTTGTTGCGCGAAAAATCCGAAACAGCCTTTGAGGACTTGTCCGTATCTTCTATTTCCTCTGCAAGCGCTTGTACAGTGTTACCGTCGTACCTTTCCCACATTTTGAACTTACCCTCACTTTATCACAAAAGCTTTCCATAACGGTAAAGCCCATGCCGCTTCGCTCGTTCTCGGCATCGGTCGTATACAGAGGCTGTCTCGCCTGCTTTACGTCCTCAATCCCACAGCCCTTGTCGCGAATATCTATGCGGACGATTCCGCCCTCGCAAATCCTTACAGTTATGTAGATTATGCCGACGCTGTTGCGGTAGCCGTGCACGATACAGTTGGTGACAGCCTCGGAGACAGCGCACTTTATGTCGGCGATCTCAGTCGCAAGAGGATCTGTCTGCGCGCAAAATGCCGCGACCGCCGCTCGAGCTGTCGATTCGTTGACGGACAAGGAGGGAAGCTTTATGCTGATTATATTGATAGTCGGCGTGTTAAAGCCGTTTGATTTTTGCCTCATTGTGCCTTCTCCTTTCTTTTTTTATCGCATTCCACCTTGACCATGCGCACAAGGCCTGCAAGCTTGAATATTTTTACGACCCGTTCGTTGGGATTTTTTACGGCAAACTCCCCGCCGAGGCGCTGCATAAGCGCATATCTTCCCATGATAAGCCCGAGCCCCGAGCTGTCCATGAAATCGAGATCGGTAAGATCAAGTACCGTTTTTTGCGGATTTTTGCGCTGTATTTCGCCGTCGATCAATGTGCGTACGGCAACGGCTCCGTGATGGTCGAGCTCTCCGCAAAGACTCGCCGTCAGCACTCCGTCCGTACTGCTTACGTTTAGTTGGCAACTGTTTTTAGCCATTTTTTACCTCCGATGCTTTTATGAGACTATTTTACCATACGTATGCCGAAAAAATTGTCGTTATAACGTAGACGTTAAAATTTTTCGTGCATTAATAAAATCAATGCGGGCGAATGAATAAAAAAGTGAATAATTATTAAAATATTCATTCTTTACCTTGTCATTTTGCGGAATTCGTTTTATAATATTATGTAATATGGGTAATTATACGCACGTGCGCGTGTGCGTGCGAGATTTTCAACGTTTTAAAGGATCGAAAGGATGCCGTAAGTGATTTACGGCAAGGGTAGCTATGGCAATTATCAGTAGAAAAGAAGCGAGAGAGATTTTGGCAGGCTTGCTGTTTGGAACCGAGTTTCATCAGGGCGAGGACGTAAACGCCGTTTTTGCACTTGCAGTCGAGGACAGAGAAATCCCTGAGGACGAATACATTTCAAGAGGATACTTCGGCGTGTACGATAACCTTGCAGAGATAGACGCGCTTATCGGCGAGCATTCCAAGGGCTGGAAGACGGAGCGTATGTCCAAGATGTCGCGCTCGATCCTTCGTCTTTGCGTATACGAGATGCTTTACGAGGATATTCCATACAGAGTTTCCATAAATGAGGCGGTCGAGCTTACGAAGAAGTTTGACGACGAAAAGGCTCGTCCGTTTGTAAACGGCATTCTCAATTCCGTTAAAAACGCACTCGAAGCAAAATGAAGCCCTGCTTTGTAGGATTTGATACGAGCAACTATACCACCTCTGTTGCCGTTTCGGACGGAGAGGGCAGAATAGTTGCAAACCGCAAGATACCCTTGCCCGTAAAGGCAGGGGAGAGAGGACTCAGACAGTCTGAGGCGGTTTTCGAGCACGTTCGCAATCTCCCCGTGCTTATGGCGGGGCTTGACGACGTGATGCGCGAATATACGCCCGTGGCGGTCGGTGTGTCCGTGCGACCGAGAGACGTAGAGGATTCATATATGCCTTGCTTCCTCTCAGGCAAGAGCGCGGCTTATGCATTTGCGGCGTCGTCCTCGCTTCCCGTCTTTGAGCTTTCTCACCAGAGCGGGCATATTATGGCGGCGCGTTATTCCTCGGGACAGCTCGGCTTGCTCGAAAAAGAAAGATTTCTTGCCTTTCACGTGTCGGGCGGAACGACCGAGGCGGTTATCGCAAAGCCGACGAAGATAGGCTTTGACGTTGAGCTTGTCGGAAATACGGCGGATATTAACGCGGGGCAGGCGATCGACAGAGTGGGAGTTGCTATGGGATTTTCTTTCCCGTGCGGCGCGGCGCTTGAAGCGCTTGCGAAAGACTTTGGCGACAAGCCGTATAGTCATCCCGTTACGGTCAAGAACGGAGTGTGCAGCCTTTCGGGTATTGAGAATATCGCCGCAAGGCTTTATGAAAAGACGGGAGATAAAACGGCGGTGGCGGCGTTCGTATTTGACTTTGTCGGGCGTACGCTCCAAAAAATGTGTGAGGATATAACGGCTTCTTACGGCAATATGCCTACGGTGTTTGCAGGGGGAGTTATGTCAAATAAAATAATGCGTGAGCGGCTGTCAGCGTCGTGCGATGCGCATTTTTGCGCCCCCGAGTTTTCGGCGGACAATGCGGCGGGAATAGCACTGCTTTGCAGACGGCAGTATTTAGCTGAGGTGAGCCATGAATGAAAGAGAAGCGCTTAGCGTAACACAGCTCAACGGCTACATCAAGCTTATGATGGATAACGACGATTTTCTCTCAAGTGTTGCGATACGCGGAGAAATATCGAATTTCAAGAGGCATACGTCAGGACACCTGTATTTTACGCTTAAGGACGAGCGCTCGGAAATATCGGCGATAATGTTCAGAAGCGCCGCAGACAGACTTGCCTTTGCCCCTAAAAGCGGTATGACCGTCGTAGTCTACGGCAAGGTCTCCGTATATGAGGCGAGCGGAAAATACCAGATCTACGTCAGCGCCATGACCGACGGTGGGATAGGCGAGATGTATAGGCAGTTCTTGCTTCTCAAAGCAAGGCTTGAAGCTGAAGGGGTTTTCGCACCCGAGAAAAAGAGACCGCTGCCGACGTACCCAAAAAGAATAGGCGTCGTTACCTCGCCTACGGGCGCGGCGATACGCGATATAATAAACGTTACGGGAAGACGCTTTCCCTCAGCAGAGCTTTTGATAAGTCCTGCTCTTGTGCAGGGCGTTGAGGCACCTAAGAGCCTTTGTGCCTCACTTGAGCTTTTGATAGCTACGGGTGAGTGCGACGTCATAATAATAGGACGTGGAGGGGGCTCTGCAGAGGACTTGTTTGCATTTAATGACGAAGCGCTCGTAAGAGCGGTAGCGGCGTGCCCCGTGCCGATAATTTCGGCGGTCGGACATGAAACGGATACCACGCTTTGTGACTACGCGGCAGATCTTCGTGCGCCCACGCCGTCGGCGGCGGCAGAAACGTCTGTTCCCGATAAGTTCTCCCTTATGGAGGGGCTTGTCGACAAAGAGGACAAGCTTGAGGGTGCGATCGACCGAATTCTCGCAGGCTATGCGAAAAGGATCAATGAATATTCCTTACAGCTTGATGCACGCTCGCCGAGTGCTCGCCTTGAAAGCATGGGTATGAGATTAAATAGAGCAAGTGAGCTGCTTTCTGCGAATATGTCGAATGCCATCGAGAGCAAAAGACTTATGCTTGGCGCGGCTGTGGGCAGACTTGAAAGCGTAAATCCAATGTCCGTAATAAGGCGCGGATACAGTATGACGCTCGATGAAAATGGAAATATCGTAAGCTCGGTAAGCGACGTTAAGTCGGGCGACGGCATATCCGTGCGCGTCAGAGACGGAAGTATTTTAGCGAGAGTTGAATGCAAAACGGAGGAAAATGATGTCGGAAAAAACTAAAAATATAGAGAAATACGATCTTGAGACGGCTATGAAGCGTCTTGAAGATGTGGTCGCGCTTATGTCGCGAGAGAACGTAAGCCTTGAGGAGTCTTTGGCTCTTTACGAGGAGGGCGTTGCGCTCGTAAGACAGTGCAACTCAAAGCTTGAGAATGCTCAAAGAAAAATAAATGAGCTTAAAATGACGGCAGACGGAGAAATAGTTGTCGCGCCGTTCGATGCATCGGGTATAGGAGAATAATTTTATGGAAAAATATGCGTATGAAAGACTTGAGGACGCTATTTCCAAAAATGCAAAGCTGACGGAGACGGCGCTTGCCGAGGTATCCGCAGGAGAGGACGACGACTACGGCGTGGTGCTGGAAGCAGAGAGATATTCCTTGCTTGACGGCGGAAAAAGGGTAAGACCTTTTCTTGTGAACTCTGCCTGTGAGCTTTTGGGTGGAGACGTCAGTAAGTCAATGCCGCTTGCGTGTGCCATTGAAATGATCCACACGTATTCGCTTATCCACGACGATCTTCCTTGCATGGACGACGACGATTTCCGTCGTGGGAAGCCCTCAAATCATAAAAAATTCGGATATGCCAACGCGCTTTTGGCTGGAGATGCGCTTCTGACAAAGGCATTCGGTGTGATAGCCGAGGCGGAAAGCCTATCACCGTCCGAGCGTATCGAGGCTGTTCGTATTTTGTCGAGCGCGGCAGGCGAGCGCGGAATGATAGGCGGACAGGTAATAGACCTTATGGGTGAGAGCCGTGAGCTTGATTTTGAAGCGCTCCTGAGGCTCCATTCCCATAAAACGGGAGCACTTATAGAATGCTCGGTAAGGCTTGGGTGTCTTGCCGCAGGATACGGCGGGGAAGAGCCTAAAACGCAAAAGCTCTGCGAATACGCGAAGAATATCGGGCTTGCGTTTCAGGTCATAGACGATATCCTTGACCTCGTATCCAGCGAGGAGGAGCTTGGTAAATCGGTAGGCTCTGACGCGATGAATAATAAGACGACGTTTTTGACCTTTTATTCGGTGGACGAGGCAAGGGCATTCGCAGGAGAGCTTACTCAAAGGGCGATAAGCGCGATAAGCGATATCGAGGGCTCGGAGCTTCTTACGGATTTTGCATGTTATTTGCTTGAAAGACATAAATAATAAATTTTACAACTTTTGGAGGACACATGGTACAGTTTTGGGAACATTTCAAACAGTTATTTACTAATTACGTGTTTTTGAGCGCGCTCATATCCTGGTTTTTGGCGCAGCTTATCAAGGTCATTATCGGGCTTTTCACCAAAAGGGGAGAAAACATTTTTAAGATCTTCTTTTCGACGGGCGGCATGCCCAGCTCCCACTCCTCAAGCGTATTGGGACTTTGCATGGCAACGGGTATCAAAGAGGGACTTGACTCTGCTGTGTTTGCGGCTACGTTCGATCTTGCGGGAATAGTTATGACTGACGCAAGCGGAGTAAGATATCAGACGGGACAGCAGAATATAATTCTTAAGCGCATAACCCATAAGCTCTTCTCCGAGGACGCAAATGAAATAAACGCGGGACTTAAGGAGCTTGTCGGACATACGCACGCTCAGGTCTATGCGGGCGCGGCGCTCGGTTTGGCAGTTGCTATTATAATGAAGTTTGTTATGAATATACCGTTGGCGACGATATGAGGGCGGACGTTTATCTTGCAACGTTCGGGCATACCGAAAGCCGAAAGAAGGCACAGGACCTTATTGCCGCAGGTGCGATAAGGATCGACGGCGTTGCCGTTAAAAAGGCATCTGCGCTCATAAATGAGGTTGTTTCTCATGAGGTCGAGATAGAACAGCTTTTCAAATACGTCAGCCGAGGCGGTATGAAGCTTGAGGCGGCGCTTGATGCGTTTCGTATCAACGTAAACCGAATGAAGGCGGTGGACGTGGGCGCTTCAACGGGCGGCTTTACGGACTGCCTTTTGTCCAGAGGCGCGAAAGAGGTCTTTGCTATTGACGCGGGAGTCGGACAGCTTCACCCGACGCTTCTTTCGGACAGTCGGGTAAGAAGCATTGAGCAGTTTAACGCAAGAGAGCTTACCCCCGATATAACCGAGGGTCTTTGCGATATTGCGGTTGCTGACCTGTCGTTTATCTCGCAGACCTACGTTATCGAAGGAATTTTTTCCGTGTTAAAGGACAACGGGATTTTTGTAAGTCTGATCAAGCCGCAGTTTGAGGCTGGGCGCTCTGCTCTCGGCAAAAACGGAGTCGTCAGCAGCGGCGCTTACAGATATCTTGCTGCAAAAAGAGTCATAAGCTTTGCTGTCGAGCACGGCTTTGACTGCATAGGACTTATTCGTTCCCCCATTGAGGGCGGTGACGGAAATAAGGAATACCTTGCATATTTTGTCAAGCGCGAGTGTGTAAAGCCGCGCGTAGACGATAAAACAATCAAAAGAATTACTGCGCAGTAGCGCAAAGAGGGAGCTAAAGCATGAAAAAAATTGCTCTTATAACTAATTTTAATATTACCGAAAAGCTTGAGTCGGCAAGCCGTGTCGCTGACGTTATCGGAGATCGTGCTGACCAAATATTTATCCCCGAAATTTACAAGGATAGAGTTATGCGCGCTCACTTGCATAAAAGCGTTTATACATACGCTCCCCTTGACGAGATATATTCCTCGGCGGAGCTGGTGATAGTGATAGGCGGCGACGGCTCTATGCTCGACGCTGTAAGACGCGCGTCTCTTTGCGACATTCCCGTGCTTGGAATAAACATGGGACGCGTTGGATACATGACCGAGCTTGAGATGGATGAGCTCGACCTTCTTGATAACGTTTTTAACGGAAAATACGTGCTTGACAAGAGAGCGATGCTGTCCGTTAAGATAGTGTCATCAAACGGAGCAAACAGATTTTCGGCGCTTGCCCTTAACGAGGCGGTTATCGCAAACGGCTCGACCGCACGTATAATCGACCTTGAGCTGTCGGACGGCAAGGAGCTTGTAAGCACCTATCGTGCGGACGGTCTTGTGATCGCTACTCCCACGGGCTCAACGGCATATTCGCTTTCCGCGGGAGGTCCTATCGTTGATCCGAGACTTTCATGTATATGCGTCACTCCGGTGTGCCCCCACTCACTTTTGGCAAGACCTCTCGTTTTTCCCGACAAGGCAGAGCTTCGCGTAAAGAATATTTGCGTTCGCGAAAAAATGCTTCACCTGACGGTTGACGGTAAGGCAACATTCGAGATGTATCACGGCGATACGGCGGTAATAACGAGAGCAAAGACCGAAGCAAAGCTTCTTCGTGTAAAGGACGAGGGCTTTTGTTCTAAAATAAGACTTAAAAAGCTTCTTTAAGGAGAGCAAAATGAAAGGTGAAAGACAGGCGAGAATACTTGATATTCTGTCTAAAAACGAGGTTCATACGCAAGAGGAAATAACCGAGCTTCTCCGCGCGGAGGGGTTTAAGGTCACGCAGGCGACGGTCTCGCGAGATCTGCGCGAGCTAAAGCTTACCAAGAATATGTCCTCTAAGGGCGGATATAAATACGGAACAAATAATTTTTACGTCAACATGAATCTCAATAATTCTATCGTTCAGTCGATAGTTGACGTAAGATACGCTATGAATAACGTCGTTATCAAGACCTATCCAGGAATGGCGCAGGCAATTGCATCAGGCGTTGATTCGTTGCAGTATAAAACCATACTCGGCTGTGTAGCGGGTGACGATACCATCATTATAGTCACCGACACGGAAGCGGGTGCTGAGGAGCTTTGCTGGCAGCTGCGCGAGCTTATGAAGGGACGTTGAGTGCATGGTAAACTCACTTCATATTGAAAACATTGCGGTCGTAAAGTCGCTTGACGTCGAATTTTCTTCGGGAATGACGGTGCTTTCGGGTGAGACGGGCGCAGGAAAATCCATAATAATTGACAGTATATCTCTGTTGCTCGGCGCAAAGGCTGACAAGGAGCTTATACGCACGGGAGAGCAGAGAGCGAGCGTAAGCGCTGTGTTTACGGACGTTGGCGAGGCTGTCCAATGTAAGATGAACGAGCTTGGGATCGAATGCGAGGACGGAACGGTCATGCTCGCAAGGACACTCACGCAGAGCTCGTCTGCCGCTCGTATAAACGGCAGAGGCGTTACTGCTTCTATGCTTCGCGAGATCGGCGGAATGCTCATCGGTATTCATGGACAGAACGACAACCAACAGCTCATGGAGCAAAAAAACCACGTAAGACTGCTTGATAATTTTTCTGTTAACGGAGAAAGACTCTCCGAGTATACCGAGGAATACAGACGCATTACGTCCATTCGTGCGCGTATAGCCGAGATCAAAAACGACGCTATGGAGCGCGCTCGTCTTGGCGAGATGCTGAAATTCCAAATAAATGATATAGATGTCGTTAAGTTGAAAAGAGGCGAGGAGGAAGCGCTTGAGGAGCTTGTAAAGAAGCTTCAGAGTGCGGAGAAGATAAGCCGCGCGTGCGCCTTGGCGGATAAGGCAATAACGGGATCTGAGAAAATGCACGGCGCGGCATACCTTGTAACGAGGGCGGCAGAGGCGCTTGAATCGGTGAGTGACGCGGTCAGCGGAGCGACGGAAATCGCAAAAAGACTTTGGGACGTTTCCTACGAGCTTGAGGATATCGCAGAGTGCGCAAGGGATATAAACGATTTTGGTGAGGTGGACGTAGTATCAAGCCTTGATAAGGCGCAGAGCAGACTTAATGCCATATCAAAGCTCAAGCGCAAATACGGCAGTACGGTCGAGGAGATCCTCGATTTTCGAGCATCTGCTGCACAAAGACTTTCCGGAATCGAAAACTCGGACGAGCTTCTCGAGGAGCTTGAGGACGAGCTGAACGGAGCTGTTGAGCGCGCCAACAAGCTTGCCGCTACTCTTACGGCTGCACGCAGAGAGGGAGCAAGGAGGCTTAGCAAGCGCGTATGCGAGACCTTGACGTTTCTTGATATGCCCAAGGTGCGCTTTGAGGTGAGCGTTACGCCTACGGACGATTTTAATTCCACGGGACGCGACAGAGTTGAGTTCTTGATAGCAACCAATGCAGGTGAGCCGCTTATGCCTATGGAGAAGATCGCTTCGGGCGGTGAGCTTGCAAGAATTATGCTCTCGCTTAAAAACGTGCTTAACGAGTGTGATGGACTAAAAACCGTAATATTCGATGAGATAGACACGGGTATTTCGGGCAAGACATCACGCAAGGTCGGTATTAAGCTTAAGGAGATAGCAGGCACGTCACAGGTGCTTTGTGTTACTCACTCGGCACAGATAGCTTCTCTTGCACACAATCACTTGCGTATCTTCAAGACCGACGACGGAGAGAGAGTAAGCACCTCGCTTACGCTTCTTGACAGAGAGGGAAGAATAGAGGAGATATCAAGAATACTCGGCGGAATTGAAATTACCGAGACCGTAAGGGAGGCTGCCGAGGAAATGATAAGAGAGGGAGAGACCTACCCGTGAAGATGAATAAAACCAATGCAATGCGGCAGCTTGACGCGGCTAAGATAAAGTATACTCCGTGTGAATACGAGGTGGACGAAAACGACCTGTCGGGTACGCATATAGCAGACTGTATCGGCTTGCCCTATGAAAAAGTGTTTAAAACTATCGTTACTCGCTCGGATAAGGGAAACGTATACGTTTTCTGCGTGCCCTGCCATAAGGAGATAGATCTTAAACGCGCGGCGGTAGCCACAAGAAGCAAGAAAATAGAGCCGCTTGCAGTCAAGGAGCTGCTCGGAACAACGGGATACATACGCGGCGGCTGCTCGCCGATAGGTATGAAGAAGAAATTCCCGACGTATTTTGACGCGTCTGCGGAGAATGTCGATGAGCTTACCGTGAGCGCGGGAGTCAGAGGAATACAGCTTCTTTTGTCGCGCGAGGACATCTTGCGCTTTACAGGTGCCGTGCTTTGCGACGTGACGGTGTGAATTTAATAAAAAAGAAATTAACCTCTTGAAAAAAGAGAGGTTTAGTAGTATAATTATTATTTGTGATTAGTCAGCGAAGGAGATTTGATAGATGCTTCAAATAAAGAGTGCAATTGCTAAAAATATTGTTGATAAGCTACGGTCGATAAATCCGCAGATAGAGCTTACGGAGTGTGACGTTGCGGGAATGCTTGAATACCCGCCCGACTCCAAGATGGGTGACCTTGCTCTGCCGTGCTTTAAGATGAGCAAGACCTTGCGTATGGCGCCCGTAAAGATCGCCGCGCTTATTGCCGAGGACTTTTCTGCGCCCTGCGTAGAGCGTGCGGAGGCTGTAAACGGATATTTCAATATATTCCTTGACGGAGGCGCGCTTGCCAAAAAGGTAGTAAGCGAGGTTGACGAGAAGGGTGAGAAATATGGCGCTCCCGATATAGGTAAGGGAAGGACCGTTGTGCTTGACTATTCGTCACCCAACGTGGCAAAGCCCTTCCATATAGGACACCTCGGAACGACCGTTATCGGTCATTCGCTTAAGATGCTTCACGAGTTTGCTGGATATAAGTGCGTCGGCATAAACTATCTTGGCGACTGGGGAACGCAGTTCGGAAAGCTTATCGTTGCTTACCGCAGCTGGGGTAATAAGGAGCTTATAGAAGAGGGTGGAATAGACAAGCTTGTTGAGCTCTACGTTAAGTCCCACGAGGCAGCAGAGGCTGACGCTTCTCTTAACGATGCGGCAAGAGCAGAGTTCCATAAGCTCGAGGAGGGTGACGAGGAAAACATTGCGCTCTGGCAGTGGTTCGTTGAGATAAGCCTTGCCGAATATAAAAAGACCTACGCGCAGCTCGGAATCGAGTTTGACAGCTATAAGGGTGAGTCGTTCTATACGGATAAGATGCCCGCCGAGGTACAAAAGCTTCGCGACATGGGACTTATGAAGATCGACGACGGCGCATCTATCGTTGACCTTGAGGAATACGGTATGCCGCCTTGCCTTATACTTAAGCGTGACGGCTCGACGCTTTATCCCACAAGAGATATAGCGGCGGCTGTTTACAGAAAGAATACCTATGATTTCGATAAGGCGATATACGTTACGAGCGCAGGCCAGTCCTTGCACTTCGCACAGTGGTTCAAGGTCGTTGAGCTTATGGGCTACGACTGGTATGATAAGCTCGTACACGTGCCCTACGGAACCGTAAGCATAAACGGCGAAAAGCTTGCAACGAGAACGGGTAACGTAATTCTTTTACGCGACCTCTTTGCGCTTGCTATTGAAAAGATCGCGGATATAATGAACGAAAAGAATCCGAACCTTGAGGGTAAAGAGAAAATAGCGGAACAGATCGGAGTCGGCGCAGTAGTATTCTACTACCTCTCCAATAACCGAATCAGAGATATAAACTTCGTAATGGACGACGCGCTCAATTTTGAGGGCAACACAGGTCCTTACGTTCAGTATACCTATGCGCGTACCTGCTCCGTTCTTGCAAAGACAGAGGGAGAAGCAAAGAGCGAGCTTAAAATAAGCGCACCCGAGGAGGTCGAGCTTCTCAAGACGCTCTCCAGATTTGAGGAAACGGTGCGTGACGCGATAGATACCTACGAGCCGTCTGTCATAACGAGATACATTCTCGACGTTGCGGGCGCGTTCAACCGCTTCTATCATAACTGCACTATTCTCGGTGCGGACGACTCGGACGTAAAGAGCACCCGTATCGCGATTACCCGTGCGGCAAATACCGTTCTTGGAAACGCATTCGGACTTATCTGTCTTGCAAAGACACAAAAGGTTTAATAAATATTGTATATATAAAATGAGGTAAAGAAAATGTCAGGACATAGCAAATGGGCGAATATCAAGCACAAAAAAGAAAAGACCGATGCGCAAAAGGCGAAGGTATTTACGAAGATCGGTAAGGAAATAACTATTGCTGTAAAGGAGGGGGGCGGAGATCCCGCATCTAACTCCAAGCTTCGCGACCTTATTCTTAAGGCAAAGGCAAATAACGTTCCTAACGATAATATTGAGAGAACCATAAAGAAGGCTCTCGGTAACACGGGAGAAAACTACGAGGAGGTAGTTTACGAGGGCTACGGTCCTGCGGGAATTGCCGTTATCGTAGAGGCAACGACGGACAACCGCAACAGAACTGCGGGCAACGTAAGAGCGTACTTCTCCAAGTACCACGGTAATATGGGACAGTCGGGCTGCGTTGGCTATCTGTTCTCCGAAAAGGGACTTATCGTTATCGGTAACGAGGACGGAGATATTGACGAGGATAAGCTTATGGAAACAGCACTTGAGGCAGGTGCTGAGGACTTTGCGGCAGAGGGAGAGGTCTTTGAGATCTATACCGAGCCGGACGACGTTTATGCGGTCAAGGAGGCGCTTGAAGCAGCAGGCTATGAGCTCCTTTCCGCTGAAAAGACCAAGATCGCGTCCAATTACGTAACTCTCGACAGCGAGGACGATATTAAGTTCATGGGACTTCTCATTGAGAAGCTCGAGGACGACGATGACGTAATGAACGTATATCACAACTGCGAAAATTGCGATTAACCGTCCATGGGAAGAAATAGAAGATTACTTTCTAACACGGTAATTTTAGGAGCAGGCACCTTTGCATCAAAGGTGCTTGTCTTCCTATTAATGCCGTTATATACCGCCGTTCTGTCTACCGCTGAATTTGGTGTTGCGGACGTTCTTACGCAAACGGCTAACCTCTTGATGCCGCTTGCGGCGGTCGGTATATGCGACGCCATATTCCGCTTCGTGCTCGATACGGGAGGCGGAGAGGACGACGGCGCTCTTGCACGAAAGGAAATATTCAGCTCTGCTGTTGCGGTGCTCATCATCGGAGGCGCTGCAACGCTTGCACTCGTGCAGCTGTTGCGATTTTTTAACGTATTTGACGGTTATGTTTTTTTGATAGCAGCTTACGTTATATGCGCAAATCTCCACCTTGCGGCGGCGAACTTTCTTCGCGCCATAGGGAAGACTACGCTTTTTGCCGTTCAGGGTATCATAAATACCGCGCTTACCATTGCGCTGAATCTCTTGTTCTTACTTGGATTTGATATGGGAACGCTCGGCTACGTGCTTTCCGTTGTAATATCCGACCTTGTTATGACAGTAATGATATTCTTTGTGGCAAGGCTATACAGATACCTTTCTCCGAAAAGTATAAAAAGGAATACTGTACGCAAAATGCTTAAATTCAGTATTCCGTATATTCCTACGACCATCATGTGGTTCGTTACCTCTGCGAGTGACAGATATATCGTTACGGCATACAAAGGAACCGCAGAAAACGGACTTTATGCCGCGGCATATAAGCTCCCGACACTTCTTTTGCTCATTTGCGGAGTGTTTATCGAGGCATGGCAGTTCTCAGTCGTAAAGGATGCGGACGAAAAGGAGAGAGCGGATTTCTTCGGCGAGGTGTTTAAAAACTATATGGGAGTTATATTTATGGGTGCTTCTGCGCTCATAGCGGGGGCTACGATCCTTACTCGCATTTTGCTTGCGGACTCCTATTACAGCTCGTATAAATACGTTCCCGTGCTTGTTATAGCCATGACGTTTTCAGCGCTCGTGACCTTTCTCGGCAGCGTTTATTTCGTTGAGAAAAAGAGCGTAATGTCAATGCTTACCTCGATGGCAGGTGCGATAATAAACATCATTCTGAATTTTATTCTTATACCGACGAGGGGCGCTATGGGTGCGGCTGTTGCTACTGCTATAAGCTACTTTGCGGTTTACCTCATTCGCGTTATAGATACGCGAAATTATTTGAAATTCAATATGCACAGCATACGGGTTGCGATAAACACGGCGATTTTGGTCATACAGACTGTAATCCTTATTGCAGGATTTAATTATTGGATCTATTTTGAAATAGCGCTTGTAGCCTTTATGCTTGTCTTTAACGGCAGGGAAATAGTAGTAACTGCCTCAAAATTATTTGGAAAAATAGCAAAAAAACGCAAAAAAAACCAAGAAATTTAAAAAAAGGTATTGCAAAATTGCAAACGTTATGATATAATATATCTCGCTGTGTGCAAAACACAGCTTAAAGGCGGTCCGCTGCGAAGCTCTGCATGAACGTCTGGATATTATTTATTAGGAGGACTGAACGATGAACATGCTTCAGGCTTTTACAAACGAGCAGTTGAAGACCGAGGTTCCGGTAATCAACGTTGGTGACACTATCCGTGTTCACAACAAGATCAAGGAGGGTTCTCGCGAGAGAATTCAGATGTTTGAGGGAACCGTTATCGCTAAGCACGGCGGCGGAATCTCCGAGACGTTCACTGTAAGACGTGTTTCTTACGGCTGCGGCGTTGAAAAGACCTTCCCGATCCACTCTCCCAACGTTGAGAAGGTGGACATCATCCGTCAGGGTAAGGTAAGAAGAGCAAAGCTCTACTACTTGCGCGACAGAGTTGGTAAGGCATCTAAGGTTAAGGAAAAGATCTAAGTGCTTTGAGCCGTCCCATAAAGGGACGGCTCTTTTCCTTTTTCCGAAAGGGCTCAGAAAAGTGCGTATATAAATTTATAAAAAGCTCTTCCAATTTTGTCAAATATATGGTATAATTAAACGTAGTGTGTACGGTGCGCTGTAATGCACGCGGATTTTTTTCGGAGGTGTTGATATGAAGTCAAAATACAGTATATCCCTTGAGTCGTTGGTTAAAGAATTTCAGCTTGAGGAATTGTATATGCCTACGTCTGCAGCGGAGATACAAATATCAAGTACTGAGGTTGACCGTCCAGGACTTGCGCTCGCAGGCTTCGTTGAGATGTTCGACCCTATGAGAATACAGGTAATAGGACGTGTGGAGAAGCAATATCTTTCAGAGCTTTCGTCAGATAAGCGTATGAGCGCGCTCGATTCATATCTTAAACAAAAGCCCGTGCTTATTATACTTACGTCAAATATTTTGCCATGCGATGAGCTGCTGCAGAAGGCAAAGGAATACGGCGTTCCGCTCATGGGTACGTCTACGAGAACGAGTGAATTTCTCGCATCCCTGATAGCTAACCTCAATACAAGCCTTGCACCGAGAATTACCCGCCACGGAGTTTTGGTCGAGGTTTACGGCGAGGGTATGCTTATACTCGGAGACAGCGGAATAGGAAAGAGCGAAACGGCGATCGAGCTTGTAAAGAGAGGACACCGACTTATTGCTGACGACGCGGTCGAGATAAAGCGCGTTTCCGCAAGAACGCTCGTCGGAAGTGCCCCCGAGCTTATCCGCTACTATATCGAGCTTCGCGGAATAGGAATAGTTGATGTCCGCAGACTGTTTGGTATGGGAGCTGTAAAGGCGACTGAGAGAATTGGCCTTGTCATAAATCTTGAACAGTGGGATCCCGAAAAGATGTACGACCGATTTGGCCTTGACGAGCAGCACGAAAACATTTTGGGTATTGACGTTCCGTCTATCACCATTCCCGTGCATCCCGGTAGAAACCTTGCAGTGGTTCTTGAAATTGCCGCTATGAATAACAGACAAAAGAAAATGGGATATAACACGGCAGAGGAATTCAACAAGCGCCTTATGGAGCAGGATTTTTAAGGACAGCGCACGGTATGAAGAAAAGAAGTATATTTACCGTATGCATATGTGTTCTGCTTTGCCTTGTAACGGTTCTCGGAGGATGTGACGACGGAGGAAGCAAGAGGCGACCAAACAGAAATGATAATGACGCTTTTGTTCCGATAATCGGCAGCGGCGTTCAGACGAATACCTCAGAGACGACTGAGAACAAAAAGACTGACGGCAAATATTCAAAGCGAGTCGCTATTACCTACGACGACGGCCCTCACGTGACGAGAACGGCAAAAATAGTCAATGAGCTTGATAAATACGGCTATCATGCAACCTTTTTTGTGGTCGGTAACCGAGTTGACGGAAGTGAGTATGCAGGCGGAGATGCCATGCAGTACGCGGCAAATCACGGAAACGAGATAGGAATACATGCGTATACGCACGATTATTATTACGATACCTGCAACGATTCGGTATATAAGTCGGAGCTTTCCTTGACCGCCTCTGCGATACGCTCACAGGCTAAGGGGTATAACGTAAGGCTTATGCGTCCGGTAGGCGGACGGATAACCCAGACTCAGGTTAAGAATTCACAATATTCCGTGATCATGTGGGACGTTGACTCGGAGGATTGGAAGTATAAGTATTCTTCCGGAGATTCTGCCGCAGTACAAAAAGAAAAGGTCGAGCAAATTGTCGATAACGTGATGGAAAATGTGCAGGACGGAAGCATAATTCTTATGCACGATATTTATGAAAGTACATACGATGCAACCGTCGTGATTCTCGAGCGCCTTCACGAGGAGGGCTACGAGGTAGTCACCGTTTCCGAGCTTCTCGGAAATGATTTGCGCGCGGGTAAGACTTTTTCTAACGCGGCACGCAGTTAATTATTGAGGAAGAAAAGCCTACGACCATGAGCTGGTCGTAAGCATTGAAAGCTTAACATAAGAAAACCGCCCTGCGGCAGTCTGCGAAAGCAGAGGTAAGCCGCAGGGCGGTTATTATATTTTACGGGTCAAAAGCACTCTTTGCTCCACTTAATGCCAAGCTCGGGCCAAATTTCGGTATGATGCTCCAAATACGACTCATGTCCGTCAGCCGTCTCGCTGCTCGCAAGGGAAAGTCCGTGATGGCCGTATGGGAAGATATGGGCTTCAAAGGGAACGCCTGCCTCTACGAGCGCGGAAACAAACAATACTGAGTTCTGTATGGGAACCAGCTCGTCTGCGACGGTGTGCCAGAGGAAGGTAGGGGGAGTCGTGGAATCCACGTTAAGATTCATAGAGAATTTCTTAATATCGTCTTCCGTAAGCTCTGAAATGTTGGAGCGTCCGCATATGTATGTTGCAGTATTCTTGTGAGTATATTTGCCAACGGTAATAACGGGGTAGCAGAGGATCATTCCGTCGGGGCGGATAATGCCCTCGGGCGCTTCTCCTGCTGTAATACCGAGCGCATCGCGCACTATGGGCAAATTCCAAAGTGTACCTGCGCTTGCCGCAAGATGTCCGCCTGCGGAAAAGCCCAAAATAAATATTTTTGTAGGATCGGTGTTGTCAATTGCCGCGCGCTCACGAACGAGCTTTATTGCCTTTGCAGCCTGAATAAGAGGTGCATAGTCTTTTGCTCTTTCCTTGACGGAATAGTTGAGCAGATAGGCATTCATACCCATGCCGAAGAATTTTCTGACGATGGGCTCTGCCTCGCGGGGGGAAAGAAAGGTGTAGCCGCCGCCGGGACAGATAACTATTGCGGGACGGGGAGCTATCTTTATATCCTGCTCGCAAACGTAAGCTGTAAGAGTTGCTTCGGGATATTCATCCCAAAGATTGAATTTTTGATATAACATACCACTTTCTCCTGAAAGACTTATTTAGTTTGTATTATAGCATATCGAAATAGACAAGTCAAGAGATTTTTCCTTAAAGTTATTGACAAACGGCGAAAAAGTGCTATAATAAATACGTAATTGTAGAAGAGTAAGATCACGAGCGTGAAGTGCCTGTGGGACGGGGAGTTGTCCATGGGACGAAAAATCATTTGATTTGCGGCTCGTAGTCTGCATCCCGCTTCATACGGTAAAAGGGTAGTCCTTATGGCAACGCGCGCCTTCTTTATCCCGAACCTATGAGTCGAGGAAAAGGAGGCGTTTTTTTCATGAAAAATAAAACTAAGCTTTTCAGAAGCATAAAGGGAATGACCATAGCGGCAATGCTTGTTGCCATGAGCGTCGTGATAGGTATTTTCTGTAAGACTTATCTCAATTTCGGCGGTGGACTTTTCAGAATAACCTTTGAAAACCTGCCGATAATCGTTTCGGGTATTCTTTACGGACCGATAGTCGGCGCTATCGTTGGCGCGGCTTCCGACCTTGTGAGCTATCTTTTGTCTCCGCAGACTTATCCGCCCAACCTCATAGTTACGGCAGGCGCGGCGCTGATCGGCGCGGTGTCTGGCATCGTTGCAAGATTTATAGTAAGGAAAAAGGGTAGGAGACAGATAATACTGTCGGGTGCTCTTGCGCACATCACGGGCTCGATTATAGTAAAGAGCATTGGTCTTTATCAGTTTTACGGAATATTGGTGCTTTGGAGAATACCTCTGTATCTCGTTATAGCATCTGTGGAAATTTTTATTATTTGCCTTTTGTTTGACAGAGCGTCGTTTAGGCGCGCTGTGGACTACACCATGGGAGAAAGCTTATGAATTACGAAGAATCACTTGAATATATACACAGCATAAGCTGGTGCTTCTGCAAGCCGGGACTTGAGAGAATAGGCGAGCTTTGCGATAGACTCGGTCACCCCGAGCAGGGACTTAAATTTATCCACGTCGCAGGCACTAACGGCAAGGGCTCATTCTGCTCAATGCTTTCAAGTATACTTTGTAAGGCGGGATATAAAACAGGACTTTATACCTCTCCCTATATCCGCATTTTTAACGAGAGAATGTGTATAAATGGCGAGCCGATCTCCGACGGTGAGCTTGCAGAGATAACTACCTACGTGCGCCCCATAGCTGAAAACATGACGGATAAGCCTACGGAGTTTGAGCTTATAACCGCCGTGGCGTTTGAGTATTTCAAGCGTAACGGGTGCGACGTTGTTGTGCTTGAGGCGGGAATGGGTGGCAGACTTGATTCAACGAACATAATAAGAGAACCTCTGCTTTCGGTCATTACGGGAATTGCCCTTGACCATACGGCATTCCTCGGCGATACGGTGGAAAAGATAGCCGCAGAGAAAGCAGGCATAATCAAGGACACTCGCCCCGTGCTTTTTGGCGGTGAGGGGGAGTCCGTATATGCTGTAATAAGCGATACCGCTCAAAAAGAGGGAAGTAAGTGCTACCGCACAGATTATAGTAAGCTCAAAATCAAAGAAGCAACACTTCATGGAACAAGCTTTGACTTTGGCACTTGGAGTGACATGAAAATACATCTTCTCGGACTTTATCAGCCGAGAAACGCCTCATCCGTGCTTACCGCAGTAGATATTCTGCGAGACGGCGGACTTGATATTTCCGACTGTGCTGTGCGAGACGGACTTTTGTCGGCGCGCTGGCAGGCGAGATTTGAAATCATTGAAAAAGAGCCGCTCATAATTTTTGACGGCGCGCATAACCCCGAGGGAATAGACAGCGCCGTAAAGAGCATTAAGCATTATTTTAACGGTAAGGTCTACGTGCTCACGGGTGTGCTTAAGGATAAGGATTACGAATATATCGCCTCAAGACTTTCGGAGATAGCTTCGGTTGCCTTTGTTATGACGCCCGATAATCCACGCGCACTTGATGCTAATGAGTACGCAGACGTTCTTCGCAAAAACGGAGTAGAATGCTTTGCATATGACGGTGTCAGCGAAGCTTTTTCCGCCGCAAAGAAAAAGGCGCTCCGCGACGGAGTATCGCTCGTTTGCCTCGGTTCACTTTATACCTACTGCCAAATAATAAAGTAATATATATTGACTTTTTTTGTCCCTTGTGGTACAATGTACCTTACGTGAGTTCGAAACCATCCTCACGAAAAACAAAACTACGGAGAATAAACATGAAACGCAACGCAAAAACAGTATTCCTATGCCAAGGCGCTATAATCGCCGCTCTTTACGTCGTGCTTACCTACGTGGCAAAGCTATTCGGACTTGATTCGGGGGTTATTCAGGTAAGAGTGTCGGAGATGCTCTGTATATTGCCCATCTTTACACCTGCGGCAATTCCCGGTCTTTATCTCGGTTGCCTTATTTCAAACCTCTTGACGGGTGCTGTATGGCTTGATATTGTCGTAGGACCGATAGCAACGCTCATAGGTGCGCTTGGTACGTATTTTTTGAGGAAGCACCCGATAGTCGCTACCTTGCCCCCCGTGGCGGCAAACGCGCTTATCGTTCCGTTTGTGCTTGCCTACGGCTACGGTGTAGAGGAAGCAATACCGTTTATGATGCTGACTGTTGGTATCGGTGAGCTGATCTCGGTATGCGTGCTTGGTACGGGACTGTATTTCTCTTTGAAGAAACATGAAAACAGAATTTTCAAGCTTAAATAATAAAGAATGAATAAGAAAAAGCGAACGGCATGCCGTTCGCTTTTTGTTTTTTGTTAAAATAAGGTTTCTATGATTTTACTCGAATTGGGAGGAGAATATACCCATTTATCAATGTGAGAGGTCTTCTCGCAGTCAACGAAATATTTTATCTCCGAGATGCTTTTGCCGACACGGTACGCATCAATGAGCACAAGCTTTATTTTCATTCTGTCGGGGAGGATGCTCTTTATGTAAACGGCGGCGTGCTCACCGACCTTTGCAAGAGTTTCGTCGTCCGTTCCTTCTCGAAGCTCAGCAAGCCCCGCAAGATTTGGCGCAAGCTCCACGAAAACGCCGTAAGGCTCAATGCTCCGCACGATCCCCGCAACGGTTTGCCCGACCTCAAAGGCTGAGGCGTTTTCCTGCCACGTTCCGAGAAGCTCTCGCATGCTTACGAAGATACGTCCCGCATCGCGGTCAATGGATTTTATTACCGTGAAAATTTTGTCACCCACCGAAAGGCGATCGGAGGGGTGTGATATGCGGGAAACGGAAATGCAGTCGATAGATAAAAGGGAAACGACTCCGCAACCGACATCCACGAACGCGCCGAAGCTGTCAAGATGTGTGACCTTTGCTTCAATAATATCTCCCGGTATCATATCACAAAGATAAGACATTAGACATTCCTTTTGCGCCTCGCGGCGGGATAGGATCGCAACTTCCTTGCCGTTTTCGTATGTAAAGCCCATTACCTTGAAGCAAACGGGCTTGCCGACGCGCGTAATAACTGCAATATCTTTAATTGTAGCGGACGTGGGATTATATAAAGCTTCCGATTTATCAATTATTCCCGTCATGCCGTAAAGGTCAACGTGCAGACGCATGTGGCTGTCGCAGAGTAGGGCAGTGGCTTCAAGAATTTTGCCCTCATTCAAAGCGTGCTCAAGACCTTGGCGGCTGGAGATATATTCGCGATTTTCATGAGTCCCGAAAAGATATCCCTCGGGACGGTAGCGGTTTGTCATCTTAATATTAAACCTCCTTGTTTACGATGTTACAATATATGTAATACGTTTTTGCGATATGCATCGGCATGTAAAAAAATCAAAAATTAAAAATTAGCATTTGGGAGGAAAACGGGTCGTTTTAAGAGAAAAAACGAGCTTGCATATATCTAAATTAAATTTTTGAATTTTTTTCAAAAAAGGTATTGACAAGCGCTTTCTTGCGTGGTATAATATGCGGGTATGAAAATTAAAACTAAAATTTTGGAGGAATTTGACAATGTCAACTTACATGGCAAAAGCAGAAAAGCTTGAGCGCAAGTGGTATGTAATTGATGCTGCAGGAAAGCCCCTTGGTAGAACCGCAGTAGCAGCTGCAAACATTCTTCGCGGCAAGCATCGCCCTGAATTCACCCCTCACGTAGACTGCGGTGAGTTCGTAATCATCGTTAACGCAGACAAGGCAGTACTCACCGGTAGAAAGCTGGAGCAGAAGTACTACCGCAGACACAGCGGCTATATCGGCGGACTTAAGGAAGTTCAGTACAAGACTCTTATGGCAACCAAGCCCGAGATGGCAATGGAGCTTGCAGTAAAGGGAATGCTTCCTCACAACACTATCGGAGCAAAATCCGCAACCAGACTTAAGGTTTATGCAGGCGCAGAGCACGCTCACGCAGCGCAGAAGCCCGAAGCAGTTGAGATCTAAGTAAGGAGGACGCAGAAAAATGTATACAAGCTCAAAGCCTTATTTCTACGGAACAGGTAGAAGAAAGAAGTCCGTAGCTCGCGTACGCATAGTACCCGGCACGGGAGTTATCACTATAAACAAGAAGAGCATTGACGAGTATTTCGGTCTTGAAACTCTCAAGCTCATCGTAAACCAGCCCTTCGCAGCAACCGCTACCGAGGGTAAGTTCGACATCATTGCAATCGTAAACGGCGGCGGTCTTTCCGGACAGGCAGGCGCTATCCGTCATGGACTTGCAAGAGCACTTGTACAGGCTGACGAGAACTACAAGCCCGCTCTTAAGGCAGCAGGACTTCTCACTCGTGACCCTCGTATGAAGGAAAGAAAGAAGTACGGACTCAAGGCTGCACGTCGTGCACCTCAGTTCTCCAAGAGATAATTACTTCTCTCATATACAAAAAGCTCTGCTACGGCAGGGCTTTTTGTTGTTTCCGAGCACCTCGGTCATTGCAATACCGAAATCACCTCTAATATCTACGTTCACATTTTCAAAGAATACAAAGCCAAGAGCCTCTAATCTATCGAGCACGATTTGCTTTAATCAAAAAGGGCGGTTCAACTTATATGTTGAGCCGTCCTTTTTACATTTTTTATTATTTTGTGGTATGACACAGAGATAATATTTATTTTATCTAAGACTCTTTCGCATAGATATAAACCCTATTAAGACTGTCCACACATAAGCACATGTTTTAGGCATCATTAAGAATCCAATTGCAGGCACTGAA
>JAZOWN010000065.1:0-19736 GCA_045659245.1 Eubacteriales bacterium | reverse complement strand
CCGCTTTCGTAAGAAGGCGGATTTTGTTTGTATTATTCATTTTTCATTATTCATCATTCATCATTCATTTATCACGAGCGGATTTTGAATGAATAATGAATAATGAAGCCGCTCCGCTGATGAATAATGAATAATTGAGGTAGCTTTTCTTCCGTTGGTCGAAAAGCTTTTTTGTTTTATGTTGAAAAAATTATGGTTGTGTGATATAATAACTCTATGAAAGGGGTGGTATTATGAAAGAAAATTTGTTGATTGATAAATCTATTGTTTTTGCTTCACGGATAATAAAACTTCATCAGTATTTGATTAAAACGAAAAAGGAAACGATCATCTCAAAGCAGATTGTTCGTAGTGGTACGAGTATTGGAGCAAATATAAACGAAGCCAATTACGGTCAGAGCAAGGCAGATTTTGTTTCGAAAATGCATATCGCATTAAAAGAAACAGCAGAAACTGAATATTGGCTGAAGTTGCTTATTATGTCTGAATACGTATCCGAAGATATGGGAAAATCCTTGCTAAATGATTGTTTGGAGATAAAACGAATTCTGATTGCCTCCATAAATACCGCAAAGGAGAACAAGCAATGAAAAAATTGACTATTTATTACTGTGCTCATATTGCTATAAACACGGTGCTTTTGATTGCTTTTTATTCACATATAAACTTCCATGTTTTATCTTTAATTCCTATTTTTCTTGTTGCGTTGATGTTGTTTCAAACAACTTTTTTTAAAATAGACTCGAAAAAAGACTCGTGTGGAGATACCGCTTATTCTGTTGGTAATGGGGTTAGATTAACAGAACAAGAACAAGCATATCAATATGCATACTTAAAGCACTCGTTTTTACTTTGCATTCCTTTTGAATGGCCTTTGATATTCTTTTTTGCATCATATTGGAAATTGATTGGAATTGTGCCGTATATTCTTGCCTATGTTATTGGCGCAGTTGTGTTTAAGGTTAAGAATGGAAAAGCGATTCAAGCGAGGATAAACAGAGAGAAAAAAGAGTTAGAAGAACAGATGAAAAGAGAAAAAATGGGCTTGAAATGAGTCGATTTTTAAAGCTGTTATTTTGAGTAGGGACGGTAAGTAAAATATTCGCGTACAGAATATTTCACTTGAAAAATTCACAAAATTATGCTATAATATTAGTCGAAGAAGATTTTAAAGGGAGGTGTGTAGCGAGTGGATAACGGATTTATTCGTAAGCCGTCGGGGCTTGAGGCGTTTTTTACCGACCTCGATGCAGGTGGCTCTAATATGACGATACATTTCTATTTGGAGCTGACACAAAAGCCTGACGTTGACCGTCTGAGCGAGTCTATGAGAAAGCTTTTGGGCACGCACACGGGTGCAAATATGCGCTTTTACAAACACGCGTGGTATGCGGTTTCTCACGACTGCGAGTGTCCTGTGATAGAAGTTGAGGGACGCGACCTCGGCGCGTACACTCCCGCACGACTTGACTTTCATACAAAAACGGTAGACCTCAAGGTTCTTCACGCTACGACCTCTGACGCGTGGTATCTTTGCTTTGATTTCTTCCACGGTGTAATGGACGGAAGAAGCGCCGTTCAGTTTGTGTACGACTTTTTTGACGTTCTCAACGACCGCGAATATCTCGAGCCCGAGTTCAAGCTCAACGTTTACGAGCTGTTGAAGAAAAAGAAAAAAACAGAGAGCCGTAAGGTTCACAATGCTTTTACCGTATTCTCCAATTGCGCGCCGTCGCAGTGGAGAGGTAAAAAGAGGGGTAAGGATAAAACCATTACCGTTTCTCATGAGAAAACGGTGCGCGGTATATCGGCACACTACGCAAGGACCATAAGCCAGCTCTTTAAAAAGAGAAGCGCGAAGATGATAATCCCCGTGGACGTTCGCCGCTATATGGGCGAGGAGAATAAAAACCTTTACGGGAATCTGTTCGTGCCGCTGCTTTTAGAGGCGGCAAAGTACCCAACGTGGGCAGAAACGCAGGACGAGATATGGCATTTTGTAAAGCACAGAGCTCAGATAAGAGCCTTGGCGAAGCACTTCAATATATATGGAAAAATCCCGACAAGGCCCCGCCAATTCATTATTCGCAAAGCGATTCCGTGGGTCATGTCACGCAAAAAATTCGTCTATTGCGCGCTCGTGTCGTCTATCGGAGCTATTGACAGCAGTAAGCTTTCGTGCGATGCGTTTGCGGTAAAGGATTGCAGTGTATCGTTTATTTCCTTTCCGTTTGCGGCATTTTCTGTCGTTTCTCTCCAATATGACGGGCGTACCAATACCTCTATCTCATGGCACAGCGGTCGCGTGCCCCAAAAGACCGTTAATGAGCTTGTAAAGGCAATAAACGAGTGTATGCAAAACGCAGACACGAGATAATTAGCTTCTCAAAGCTCTGACCGAATAACTAAAAAAGCCTGCACGCAGAAGCTTTAGCTTCTTGCACGCGGGCTTTTTGGTTTTAAAGCTTCAAATTTTTCGTGGCGGGGTTATCGATAACCTTTCCGTCGTCGGTGAATCGCGAGCCGTGGCACGGGCAGTCCCACGTATGCTCGGCAGAGTTCCACGTAAGCGCACAGCCGAGGTGCGTGCAACGCGGAGCTGTGGGCCTTACGAGGTTAAGTGCGGACTCGCCGATGTTCGCCCAAAGCTGCTTTGTAAAAATATTTCTCTGCGGAGTGAAAAGCTGCTCGTACTTGTTTATTTTGCCCGTGAGCGCGTCGGCGAGCACCTCTGCGGCAACTGCCGAGGTCGTCATGCCCCATTTGTTAAAGCCCGTGGCAACGTAGAGGTCGGGCGTCAGAGTGCAATACCTGCCTATATACGGAATTTCGTCGAGCGTCATGCAGTCTTGAGTTGCCCAGTGGTGCGTTTCGACCGCACCATTGTAAAATTTTTTTGCCACCCCACGTAAATACTCATATCCGCCGCCGTCCTTGCCCGTTCTGTGGCCGCCGCCACCGAGAAGCAAGGTATCTCCGTAGCTGCGAAAGGAAAGACCCGTACCGCTCTCGTCAACGTACATTCCGTCTGGAATATACGCGCCGCGAAGCGCGATAACGTACGAGCGGTGCTGATACATTTTAAGGAAATATCCGCCGAAACGGTCCATAAATGGGAAGTGGGTGGCGACTACCGTTTTCTTCGCGCGTATCTTTCCGTGAGGTGTTACGGCAACACCACCCGATACGTTTTCCACGAACGTTTCCTCATAGATATTAAGGTCCTTTGCGACAGCCGATACGAATTTGAGTGGGTTGAACTGCGCCTGACTCGGAAAGCGGACGGCGCCAACCGTTTCAAACGGCAGCGGAAGCCCGCAGCGAAGCTCCGCGGGGTAGCCGATACGCTTGAGGACAGACATTTCCGCATTCAGTACTTCAAGACCGTCAAGCGTGTAAACGTAATTGTCCTTTTCTTCAAAGTCGCAATCAATATCGCGGCACAGCTCTGTGTAGCGCTCGATTGCGCGAAGATTTGCTTCAAGATATGCCTTTGCGGCGGCAAGACCGTACCGTCCCGCTATTTTGTGATATATAAGAGAGTGTTGAGCGGTTATCTTTGCGGTCGTGTTGTGCGTTGTTCCGCCGCAGATGCGGTCCTTTTCGACCAGAATATAAGGCACTCCGCGCCGTGAAAGCTCAAGCGCTACCATAATACCCGCCATTCCGCCGCCTATGATAAGCACCTCAGTGCTTGTGTCGCCTTTAAGTGTGGGGAAGCGGGGGAGTGAAATTTCGTCCTGCCAAATAGATGACATATATTAGTCCTTTCGGTGATTTTTATATCTGTCATTTATTTTTTGCAAGTGAGCGAATATTATTCTTTACTTATCTAAAAAAACAATGACGTGTCGCAAAATGCGACATGATGTTTTTCGCTGTGCTCAAAATGATGTTGCTCCCTGCGGTCGCAATGATGCGATGCTTGCCATTATGTGCCGATAGGCACACATCATTCGCGAAGCGAACATAATTAGGCGAAGCCGTCATCATTTGCCGCAAGGCAAGCATCATGCAAAAAACGCACTTGCATGTGCAAGTGCGTTTTTGTTGGGGTGAGATATGGGATTCGAACCCACGGCCTTCAGGGCCACAACCTGACGCGCTAACCAACTGCGCCAATCCCACCATATTTCATTTAAGCCGTCCTAATCGACGGCATATATTATAACATAATAGTTCGCACTTGTCAATACCAAATTTCAAAATTTTTGTTTTGTATTTCAGAGGGCGCTTCAAAGCCTCTTTTCGCGCAAAAAAATAACGAAAAATGCATTTTTTCGTGTAAATATTGTAAATTTTATTATATTATTAAGGAATTATTTAAAATTATATGTTATAATAATATTTAATATTTTGATTTGGAGAGAGTTATGAGTAAGAGGCACGTGAATATTCCCGTCTTTATCCCTCACGAGGGCTGTCCGAATGCTTGCGTGTTCTGCAATCAGAGATCAATATCGGGAACAAAGCGCTTTTGTCCCGAATCGGTGGACAAGCTTATAAGTGACGCTCTCGCGACAGTTGGCGAGGACGCGGAGTGTGAGATAGCGTTTTTTGGCGGCTCGTTTACGGGCATCGACCGCTCGCTCATGCTTTATCTTTTAGGCGTTGCGCAAAGGTACGTTGACGCGGGCAGAGTCGAGAGCATACGTCTTTCCACCCGCCCCGATTATATAAACGACGAAATTATTGCCGACCTCTCCCGCTTTTCCGTAAGGACGGTTGAGCTTGGACTTCAAAGCTTTTCGGACGATGTGCTTAAAGCCTCGGGCAGAGGACACGACGCGGAGTGCGCAAGACTTGCGTGCCGCAAGCTGAAAGAGTCGGGCTTTACGCTTATCGGACAGATGATGATAGGACTTCCAAATTCCGACACCGAGAGTGAGATACTTACGGCGAGGGAAATAATTGCCGCAGGCGCTGACGGCGCGAGGGTGTATCCGACGGTAGTGTTTTACGACACCGAGCTTGCCAACATGACCGAGCGCACAGAGTACGTACCGCTTTCAAATGAAGACGCGGTAATGCGGACAAAGGCGGTGCTTGACGTGTTCGACCGCGCGGGCGTGCCGTGCATACGCGTGGGACTTCAGGCATCCGAAAATCTTTCCGACGAGTCCTGCGTTATGGCAGGGGCGAATCACAGCGCGATAGGCGAGCTTGCCATGGGTGAGCTTTACTTTGAGCGAATATGCGCCGAGATCGAACAGCTTGGAGTCAGTGGCGGTGAGCTTACCGTGCTTGTACCGACGGGAGCTGTTTCAAAGGCAGTCGGTCAGAAAAAGAAAAACAAAGAGAGAATTTCCGAAAAATACGGATTCAGAAAAATAAAAATTCTTGAAAGCCCCGATATTACGGGCTATAACGTAAGATTACAGCATAAAGAAAAAGCAAACGCGGAGGAAGAAAAGACGTGTATTTAAAATCACTTGAGCTTCAAGGCTTTAAATCCTTTCCCGACAAGACAAAGCTTACCTTTGAGGGCGGAGCGACGGTCATAGTCGGACCTAACGGAAGCGGAAAATCAAATATTTCGGACGCTATGCGTTGGGTTCTCGGAGAGGTGTCCTCAAAGAGTATTCGCGGAACGAAGATGGAGGATATCATTTTCGGAGGCGCTGACAGCCGCCGTCCTATGGGATACGCCGAGGTTTCCGTTACCTTTGATAACACGGGAATGATAGGTAAGCTTGACTGCCCCTACGACGAGGTCACCGTAACCAGACGCTATTACCGCTCGGGAGAAAGTGAATATTTTATAAACCGCCGCGCATGCCGCTTAAAGGACATTTACGAGCTGTTTATGAATACGGGTGTCGGACGTGACGGATATTCCATTATCGGTCAGGGTAAGATAGCCGAGATAATTTCGCGCAAGAGCGACGAGCGCAGAAGCATCTTCGAGGACGCGTCGGGTATTGCAAAATATCGACATAAAAAGAGCGAGACAGAGCGTAAGCTTGCGTCCACCGAGGATAATATGACGCGTATTAACGACGTCTTTACCGAGGTCGCGTCGCAGGTAGGTCCGCTTGAGAGGGAAGCTGAGAAGGCAAAGCGCGCTATCGAGCTTCTTGAAACCAAGAAGCGCCTTGACGTTCAGCTTTGGCTTTACGACACGGAGAAGCTGCGCGAGGATATCGGCAAATGCGAGGAGAACTTTAAGCACGCGGAGTTTGACCTCGGCACGGTCGAGGACTCCATAAAGGATCTCGAGGCGCAGAACGACAGACTCTTTGAGATATCGCAGTCCAATAAGACCGAGTCGGAGAGACTTCTTGCCGAGATAAGAGAATGTACTGAGGAAAATCACCGCCTTGACAGCGAATATCGCGTGGGCGAGACAAATATACTTCATACAAAGGAGCTTATCGCTACGGCGCTCGGAAGCTGTGAGTCCACCGAGAACTCCATAAGGTCCGAGGAGGAGGCAACGGCGGCAAGGCGCAAGAAGATAGAGGAGCTTCGCGAGCTACTTGACACTCGCATAGACGAGCATCTTCTTGCCGAGGCAGAGCAAAAGAGTGCCGCCGCTGAGGCAGAGAGGCTTGGCTTTGACATTGACAGAGCGCTCTCCGACATTCACGTGATCGAATCGGATATTGCCGACGCGAACGCGAGAATATCATTCATTGACAATTCAAGAAACACCGATACCGATAAAAACACCGCAATGCAGAACGAGATAGCCGCTTACGAGGCGGAGTCGGAAAAGCTTGAGGCAGAGATAGAGCGTATTCGTAAAACTGTCGAGGAATACGACGGAGTTTCGGCAGAGGCGACCGAGGAGTCGAGCCGCATCACCTCGAAGCTCGCAGAGCTTTATTCAGAGCGCCACGATTCGAACGACGAGCTCGCGGCAGTAAGACTTCGCAAGGACTCCGCGCAGCAGAGAATAGACACCTTTAAGGCGATGGAGGAGCAGCTTGAGGGCTATTCGGGAAGCGTAAGATACGTAATGAAAAAGTACGCAGAGGGCGCTATCACCGACAAGTACGGCGTGCATTGCGGAAAGATATACGGCCCGCTCTCCCAGCTTATCGATGTTGAGGACAGATACGTTACGGCGATAGAAACGGCGCTCGGACCTAATCTTCAGCACATCGTAGTTGAGGACGAGAGCGTTGCAAAGGCGGCAATGTTCGCGCTCAAGCGCGCAGAGGCAGGCCGCGCGACCTTCTTCCCGCTTTCCTCTATGAGAGGACAGACGGCGACCGAGGAGATGCGCGAGGCGGCAGGCTTCCAAGGATACATCGCGGTTGCGGACGAGCTTATAGTCAGCGACTCTAAATTCTCCGAGATACTTTCGGGGCTTCTTGGCAGAACGCTCGTGTTTGATACCATCGACAACGCAAACGCAATGGCGAAGAAGCTTAAATACAGAGTCAAGGCGGTAACGCTTGACGGTCAGCAGATAAACGTCGGCGGCTCGTTTACGGGTGGTTCGTCGAAGAATAAGGCTAATATCCTCGGCAGAGCGGGCGAGATAAAGCGACTTGAAGAAGAAATTGCTCTCTTTGACAAGAGCATTGCAAAGCTTACAAAATCCATTTCCGCGCTCTCCGAAAAGATAGGTGAGCTTGAAGACGACAAGGACTCCGCTGAACAGAAGATAGGACTTATCAGAGTTATGAGAGATTCCGAGGCGGCAAGACTCTCGGAATTGTCGGCAAAGCGAGACGCAAACGTAACTCTTACCGAAAAGCTCAAAGAGGACTATGCCGAGCAGATACGCGCAAGAGAACAATTTGAGGAAGACAGAGAAAGACTGGCTGTTCGCAAGCGCGAGCTTGAAGCACAGATGTCCGAGATAAGCGCGGCGAGAGCCGAAATGGACGTAAAGAGAAGCGCCTTTACCGACAAAAAGGAAGAATGCGAAAAGAGAATGACCGAGATATACATCGGTCTTACGGCAATAAGAAAGGATATCCAGACCGAGGAGCAGATGATCTCCGAGGCAGAGGCTCGTATGACGGGCTATGCCGACAGCATAGCTCTTGCTCGCGCACACGTTGCGGAGCTTGAAGAAAAGATCTCCGAGTACGAGGCACAGCGGGCAGAGAACAGAGCTACCTACGAGGAGGGTGTCAAGAAGCTTGCCGAGCTTAACGCAAAGAGAGCAAAGGTCGAGGAGGGCAGCTCTGAGTTTGAGCGCAAGCTCTCCGAGGTCAACGCCAAGATGCGCGAGAAGATGCAGCAAAAGGAAAACGCATTTAAGGAGTTTACGCGCTTTGAAAACCGTCTTGGAAATCTTCGCGCGGAGCAGGATAAGCTTGCGGGCAAGCTGTGGGAGGAGCATGAGCTTACTCGCGCGGATGCCGTACAGCTTGGCTACGAGCCGCTTGCCGCGTCTACAAGAGCAGATGCGGCGACTAAGCAGACGGAGTGTCGTAACAAGCTTCGCGTGCTTGGAAACGTGGACCTTGATGCGGTCAATAAGTACAAGGACGTAAAGGCGAGATACGACTACATGGAGGGGCAGATCAAGGACCTTACCGCGGCGCGCGACGACCTGCTTGACATCATAAGCAAGCTTGAGGGTGAGATGAAGACTGCATTTATCGACTCCTTTAACCAGATAAACGAGAACTTCAACCGCACGTTCTCCGAGCTTTTCGGCGGCGGAAGCGCGGAAATATCCTTGAGTGACCCCGACAACGTGCTTGAAAGCGGTATTGAGATAAAGGCGGCGCCTCCAGGAAAGATAATCAAGAATATGGTACAGCTTTCGGGCGGTGGGCAGGCATTTATCGCGATAGCGCTCGTGTTTGCGATCCTCAAGGTAAATCCCACGCCGTTCTGTATCTTCGACGAGATCGAGGCGGCGCTCGACGAGGTCAACGTCGCAAGATTTGCCGAATACATAAAGCGCTATGCAAGCGGAACGCAGTTCGTTATGATAACGCACAGACGTGGAACTATGGAGGCGGCAAACCGACTCTACGGCGTAACCATGCCCGAAAGAGGAATCTCCAAGGTTCTTGAGCTTAACATAGACGATATTTCAAAGAAAAAAGGAGATGACTGGGATGGCATTCTTGGATAAGCTCAAAAGCGGACTTTCCAAAACGAAAAACGCCCTTTTCGGGCAGATAGATAACGTTCTCAAGGCGTTCGTTCGCGTTGACGAGGACTTGCTTGAGGAGCTTGAGGAGCTGCTTATAATGTCCGACGTCGGCGTGAATGCGACCGAGGAAATAATAGAGCGTCTTCGCGACGAGATAAAGTCGGGCAGACTCAAGGAAAAGGAGCAGGTCATGGATGCGCTCAAGGCAATACTCGAGGACATGATCGGCGAGGGCGGCAAGCTCGACCTTTCGGGTACACCTACGGTAATTTTGGTTATCGGTGTAGACGGCGCGGGTAAGACCACCTCTATCGGAAAGATATCAACCCGACTTATTTCGAGCGGAAAGAGAGTAGTCGTTGCGGCGGCTGATACTTTTCGCGCGGCGGCAATCGATCAGCTTAGCGTTTGGTGTGAGCGCTCGGGAGCTGAGATCATTCGTCAGAACGAGGGAAGCGACCCTGCGGCTGTCGTTTTTGATGCGATAAGCTACGCAAAGCGCCGCGGCGCGGACGTGCTTATCGTCGATACGGCGGGCAGACTTCACAACAAGAAAAACCTTATGAACGAGCTTGAAAAGATAAACCGAGTTATCGACAGAGAGCTTCCTGGTGCTGTGCGCGAAAACCTTTTGGTGCTTGACGCGACCACGGGACAGAACGCGATATTGCAGGCAAAGGAGTTCAGAAATGCCGCTAACATCACGGGACTTGTTCTTAACAAGCTTGACGGAACGGCAAAGGGCGGTATCGTTATCTCCATAAAAAAGGAGCTTGATATACCCGTTAAATTCGTCGGAGTGGGCGAGAAGATAGACGACATGCAGGAGTTTGACAGTGCTGAGTTTGTAAGCGCGCTGTTTGAGTGACAATATGAAAGTAGTACTTGCATCACAAAATAAGCATAAAATAGCAGAGCTTCAGGCACTGCTTGCAAAGCATATACCCGATATTGAGGTGATATCGCTTGCAGAGGCGGGCTTTTCGGGGGATATAGTCGAGGACGGCGATACCTTTGAGGAAAACGCATTTATTAAGGCGCGGGCGGCGGCAAGCACGGGATATATCGGTCTTGGCGACGACTCGGGACTTTGCGTGCGCGCGCTTGGCGGCGCACCGGGGATTTATTCCGCAAGATATGCGGGAGAGCACGGTGACGACGGTGCAAACAACCGTCTGCTCCTCAAAAATCTTGATGGAGTAGAGGATAGGCACGCGGAGTTTGTGTGCGTTATCGCCTGCGCGTTTCCCGGAAAGGACGAGGGACTTTTCTGTCGCGGCGCGACAGAGGGTAAGATCATCGACGAATACAAGGGCATGGGTGGCTTTGGCTACGATCCTCTTTTCTATTACGAGCCTTTTGGCAAGACCTTTGCCGAAATGACTCCCGAGGAAAAAAATTCCATATCGCACAGAGGCAAGGCGATAGAGCTTCTTGCCGAGAAATTAGACTCTGCCATTAAAAATTAAAACGGGTGTCGGGGTCGCGCACAAATAAAATTTGTGGATTAAAGCTCGATTTATAATAAGGCTCCCTTGTGCAAAGGGAGCTCCGCCGTAGGCGGTGAGGGATTGTTCCCACGTAAATCTAACTTTTACAATCCCTCCGTCTCGCTTCGCGAGACACCTCCCTTTACACAAGGGAGGCTAATAATAACCATTGTACAGTTTTCTTTTGCCTATCTTTTCTTTTTTAAAAGAAAAGTAGGAAACTATAAAAAATGAGGTAAAAAATGTTAACGTCAAAGGAAAGAGCATATCTTCGCGGACTTGCCAACAAGGAAAGTGCGATCATGCAGATCGGCAAGGGCGGAATAGGCGAAAATCTGGTAAAAACGATATCCGACGCGCTCGAAGCAAGAGAGCTTATAAAGCTTACAGTGCTTGAAAACTGCATGGGAACTCCCAAGGAAGTTGCAAACGAGCTGGCGGACGCGACCGACTCGGACGTAGTCGGAGTGGTGGGCAGAAAAATAATACTTTACCGCGAATCGGTAAATAATAAGAGAATAGAGCTATGAACGGATTTGACCATACGAGAGTGGGCATTTACGGCGGCACGTTCGCGCCAATTCACAACGGGCACGTAAGAGCCGCAAAGGCTTTTATGGAGCAGATGAAGCTGGATTATCTGTTTATAATTCCCGCGCATCTGCCGCCTCACAAGCAGATAGACGAGTCCGACGACCCGATATACAGACTCCGCATGTGCGAGCTTGCGTTTGAGGGCGTTGACGGAGTCGTTATCTCCGACTGCGAGATACTTCGCGGGGGTAAAAGCTATACCTACGACACCTTAAAGGAGCTCCAGCGTGAGAACACGCGCCTGTTTTTGCTCTGCGGCACGGATATGGTGCTGACGTTTGACACGTGGTATCGCTTTGAGGATATTTTCAAGATGTGCTATCCCGTTTACGTGCGCCGTGAGAACGATCCGCTCATAGGCAACAGAATAGTTTCGAAGATCACCGAATACTACCAAAAGTACGGAGTCATGTTCCGCAAGATAATCACAGACCCCGTTGAGCTTTCCTCGACGGATATACGCGCCTCTGTGCGCTCGGGCGAGGATATATCAAGTCTTGTACCCCCAAAGGTTGCAGAATTTATACGCGAGAATGGACTTTACTTATAAGGAGAGAGACATGATAAGTGAAAAAATGCTTGATTCTCTCCGTGAGGATATTTCGGGGAAGATGTCGGCGAAGCGGTTTTTTCATACCGCGGAGGTGGAGAAAATGGCGGCATATCTCGGAGAGCTTTACGCGCCCGAGCGCATATCTGAGCTTCGCGCGGCGGCGCTTCTTCACGACATAACCAAGGAGTATCCCACGCCGTTGCAGATCTCGATATGCATAAGTGAGGATATCAAGCTTGAATCGGACGCGGTCTTCGCGCCCAAAACGCTTCACGCGCGCACCGCGGCGGCGCTGATCCCGAAGATGTATCCCGAGTTCGCTACCGAAACGGTGACGTCGGCAGTCCGCTGGCATACGACGGGCAGAGAGGGAATGACGACGGCTGAGAAGATCATATATCTTGCGGACTATATCGACATGTCGCGCACCTTTTCGGATTGCGTGAGGCTTCGCGAGTACTTTAATTCAAAGGACGTTCGCACTTTGACCGAGGAAGAAAAGGACGAGCATCTTACAAGAACGCTCATTATGTCGTTTGATATGACTATAAGAGGGCTTCTTGACGAGGGCTTGCCTATAAGCCGCGATTCGATCGAGGCAAGAAACGCGCTCGTAAGAGAGCTTATGTCAAAAAAAATGTGAAAGCGTAAGCGTATCTACATACCAAACCGAATAACGGACGGTATGTAGGAGGCTTGCAAATTGGAAAATAAAAATTTTAAGTGGGTCATTACTACTGTTTCTCTCATACTCGCGTCGGTTATCTTTTGGATAAGCGCGCTTGCGATAGCCGAAGGGAGAGTACGGAGCGCGGACAAAGACGTACCGCAAAATGCGACTCGGGCGGAGGCTTACAATATACTGCTGCTAGGAATGGACGACAGCGCGGGGCTTTCTGACGTAATGATGCTTTTGCGCGTGGATTTTGGCGCAGAGAGCGTGAGTGTGGCGCAAATACCGCGAGATACCTACGCGCGCTTTACCGAGTCAAGCTATAAAAAGCTCAACGGCGCGTATGCCTCACTTGGCGGCGCGGATAAGACGGCGGAGTTTTTGTCGGGCGCATTGGGGATAGATATTGACCACTACGTGTGTGTCGGACTTGATACTCTCGGCGCGCTCGTTGACGCCGTTGGCGGCATTGACGTGGACGTCCCGAAGAACATGTATTATAACGACCCCTACCAAGGACTTTATATCGACATAAAGGCAGGGAAGAACCACCTTGACGGCGAGACGGCGCAAAAGTTCGTGCGCTATCGCTCGGGGTATGCGGACGGCGACCTTGGAAGAATAGATGCGCAAAAGCTGTTTTTAGCGGCGTTCTTCAAAAAGCTTTCGGACGAATACTCACCCGCGCTTGCCGCAAAGCTCGCGCTCGCGGCAGACGGAGTGGAAACGGATATGTCGGTATCTGACATTATCTCCATAGGCGCGCGTGCCATGGACTTTTCCATGCGAAACATGCTCATGCTGACGCTCCCAGGTGAAGAGGCGATTGCCAAGAAAAGCGGAGCGAGCTATTACGTGCTCTCGCACGAGTCGTGCGCTGAGGTTACGGCAAGCTACTTCGGCAGAAAAAGAGAGTTTGATGCCGACGGAAGCTTTTTAAATGAGGATTACCAAAGCTTTATTGATATATACCGCACAAGAGTTGAATATTCTCCCGTTTCCGTTTATGACTTGATTTTTGGAAATGAGTGAGAAAAACGGCTAATATTTCCCGAAAAAGCAAATATCACTTGACAAAACGGTGAATTTGCATTACAATGTTATGGTGTATTGACAAAAATATAAAATAAGGAAATAAGTAAAAATTTTAATAAAGGAAGTAAAAATGGACAACATTCAGAACACCCAAGAGCTCGCTCCCCTTGACGCGGGCGACGCAAAGGCACTTGCCGAGGCTATCGCCGAGGTGCTCGACTCCAAAAAAGGACACGACATCAAGGTTGTCCGCGTTGAGGACAAGACGGTAATATCCGAGTATTTCGTGCTTTGCACGGGTAACTCCAGCACGCAGATTAAGGCGCTTGCAGGCGAGGTTGAATATAAGCTCGAGCTTCGCGGCGTTAAGCCCTACGGAGTTGAGGGCAGAGATAACAACTCTTGGCTCGTGCTCGATTACAGCAACGTGATCGTTCATATATTCAGCCGAGAGGCAAGAGAATTTTATAATCTCGACAAGCTTTACGAGGACTAATTTGTATAAGAGGATATAAAAATGAAGTACAATCACACCGAAATTGAAAAGAAGTGGCAGGAGTACTGGGAAAAGAACCAGACCTTTAAGACCGACGTATGGGATTTCTCAAAGCCCAAATACTACGTTCTCGATATGTTCCCGTATCCGTCGGGAGTAGGCTTGCACGCAGGTCACCCCGAGGGCTACACCGCAACGGACATAGTTTCGAGAATGAAGAGAATGCAGGGCTACAACGTCCTTCACCCGATGGGCTACGACTCCTTCGGACTCCCTGCGGAGCAGTATGCGGTAAGCACGGGTAACCATCCGAACGGCTTTACGCAGGCAAACATAAAGACGTTCTCGAAGCAGCTCACGGAGCTTGGCTTTGACTACGACTGGAGCAAGATGATAGCTACGAGCGACCCCGAATTTTACAAGTGGACGCAGTGGATATTCAAGCAGCTTTATCTCGACGGCTATGCTCAGTACATTGATATGCCCGTAAACTGGTGCGAGGAGCTCGGAACGGTGCTTTCCAACGACGAGGTCATCGATGGAAAGTCCGAGCGCGGCGGCTACCCCGTAGTCAGAAAGAATATGAAGCAGTGGGTTATCAACCAGCCTGCATTCGCAGAGGAGCTTCTCGAGGGACTTGATGAGATAGACTGGCCCGAATCCACAAAGCTTATGCAGAAGAACTGGATAGGCAAGTCGACGGGCGTTGAGGTGAAATTCAACATCGTTGGCGGCGGTGAATTCTCCATCTTCACGACCTGTATTGAAACCATATACGGAATTACCTTTATGGTGCTTGCTCCCGACGGAGAGATAGTTAAGTCGCTTATGCCTCGCATTGAGAATAAGGCTGAGGTTCAGGCTTACATTGACGAAACCGTCAAGAAGAACGACATGGACAGAACCGAGCTCAACAAGACAAAGTCTGGCTGTGAGCTTAAGGGCGTTACGTGTATCAACCCCGTAAACGGCAAAGAGGTAAGAATGTTTATCGGCGACTTCGTTCTCGCAAGCTACGGAACGGGCGCGGTAATGGCAGTCCCCTCGCACGACCAGCGCGACTTTGAGTATGCGATAGCGCATAACATAGATATGATCCAGGTAATCGACGGCGACGACAGGCTCGGCCACGTTGACGTGAGCGAGAAGGCTTTCGAAAAGGGCGAGTACCTCGGCAAGGGTTATAGACTCGTAAACTCCGAGGAGTTTACGGGACTTACCGTTGAGGAAGCAAAGGAAGCGATAACCTCGAAGCTTGAGGGCATGGGAGTCGCAAAGAGAACTGTAAACTACCACTTCAGAGAGTGGATATTCGCAAGACAGCGTTATTGGGGCGAGCCCGTTCCCGTTGTTCACTGCGAGGACGGACACATTCACGTGCTTGACGACGAGGAGCTTCCTCTCGTTCTTCCCGAGCTTGAAAACTATAAGGGCGAGGGCGGCAAGGCGCCTCTTGAGAACGCGACCGAGTGGAAGGTCTACGACAAGGGTGGCGTAAAGGGAATAAGAGAGATGTCCACCATGCCCGGCTCTGCGGGCTCGAGCTGGTACTTCTTGCGCTATATAGATCCTCACAACGAGGACGAGTTTGCAAATGCCGAGCTTCTTAAGCACTGGATGCCCGTTGACCTTTACATCGGCGGTCCTGAGCATGCGGTCGGTCACCTTATGTATTCGAGAATCTGGAACAGATACCTCTACAATAAGGGACTTGCTCCCACCAAAGAGCCTTTCAAAAAGCTTGTTCACCAAGGAATGATACTCGGCTCTAACGGTATAAAGATGGGTAAGAGATTCCCCGAGTTTGTTGTCAACCCCAGCGACGTCGTTCGTGATTACGGCGCGGATACTCTCCGTCTTTACGAAATGTTCATGGGCCCGCTTGAGGTTTCCAAGCCTTGGAGCGATCAGGGCGTTGACGGCGCAAGACGCTTCCTTAACCGCGTTTGGGCATTCTTCACCGAGCCCGAGAACATAGTTGACGGCGAGGTCAAGGCGCTCGAAAAAGTATACCACAAGAGCATTAAGAAGATCACCGAGGACTTTGAGAAGCTCGCGTTCAATACGGCGATCTCGCAGATGATGATATTCGTCAATGCGGTTTACAAGGAGGGCAAGTGCCCGAAGGCTTATGCCGAGGGACTTATCAAGACGCTTTCCTGCATCTGTCCTCATATCGGTGAGGAGATCTGGTCCTTGCTCGGACACGACGCGACCATCGCGTTTGAGCCTTGGCCTACCTACGACGAAAAGCTTACGGCTGACGACACCGTTGAGATAGTTGTTCAGGTCAACGGCAAGCTCAGAGGTAAGATAACCGTTGCGGTCGATATGCCTGCATCAGAGGTCATAGCCATAGCAAAGGCAGACGAGGCAGTTGCGGCGGCTATCGAGGGCAAGACGGTGATCAAGGAGATTTCCGTACCCAATAAGATAGTTAATATCGTAGTTAAATAAACAAAATGCGAGAAAAGCGTACGAATTTCGTCCGCTTTTCTTCATTATATATATTTAGCGGGTAAAATTCAAAATTTTGGTTATAATTTACATCAAAGTAAAATTGTTAAAAATATGTAACTTTTATGAAATTAATATTGAAAAAAATACGATTTGTGTTAGAATATAACATGGAGTACGAGGGAATAATTTTGTACTGCTGAAATGTCAATAATAAAAATAATATATTGAGGAGAAAAAACAAATGACCAACAACAAGTACGTTCTTGACTGGATCAAGGAAATGGCTGAAATGACACAGCCTGACAGCATCGTGTGGATCGACGGCTCTGAGGAACAGGCAGAGGCACTCCGCGCAGAGGCATGCTCTACCGGTGAGATGATCAAGCTCAACGAAGAGCTCCTTCCCAACTGCTATCTTCACAGAACTGCAGTAAACGACGTTGCACGCGTTGAGGGAAGAACCTTTATCTGTACCTCCAAGAAAGAGGACGCAGGAAATATCAACAACTGGATGGATCCTAAGGAGTGCTATGCAAAGCTTACTAAGCTTTACACCGGCTCCATGAAGGGCAGAACCATGTACGTTATCCCTTACTCCATGAGTATCGTAGGCTCTCCCTTCGCTAAATACGGAATTGAGCTTACCGACTCCATCTACGTCGTTCTTAACATGCTTATTATGACTCGCGTTGGCACCGACGTGCTTGAAGCACTCGGCGAGAGCGGAGACTTTATCAAGGGACTTCACGCAAGAGCTGACATCGACGAGGAAAACCGCTATATCTGCCATTTCCCCGAGGACAACACCATCTGGTCGGTTAACTCCGGCTACGGCGGAAACGTTCTTCTCGGTAAGAAGTGCTTCGCACTCCGTATTGCGTCCTACCTCGGACGTAAGGAGGGCTGGATGGCTGAGCACATGCTCATCCTCGGCGTTGAGTATCCCGACGGCGATACCAAGTATACCTGCGCTGCATTCCCCTCTGCTTGCGGTAAGACCAACCTCGCAATGCTCATTCCGCCTGAATTCCTCAAGAACAAGGGCTACAAGGTATGGTGCGTAGGTGACGATATCGCATGGCTCCGCGTCGGTGAGGACGGAAGACTTTGGGCAGTTAACCCCGAGAACGGATTCTTCGGTGTTGCTCCCGGAACCAACCTCAACTCCAACCCCAACGCTCTCTACACGACTATGAAGGACACCATCTTCACCAACGTCGTTCACAACCTCGACAACAACACCGTTTGGTGGGAAGGCCTCGACAAGAATCCTCCTACAAACGCTATCGAGTGGAAGGGCAACGTTTGGGATTGCACCAAGTACAACAAGGCAGACAAGTCCACCTGCGGTGCGCATCCTAACAGCCGCTTTACCGCAAAGGCTACCAACTGTCCTTGCCTCTCCTCTGAGTTCAACAATCCCGCAGGCGTTCCGATCTCTGCTATCGTATTTGGCGGACGCCGCGCAAAGACTGCTCCTCTGGTTTACCAGTCCACCAGCTGGCAGAACGGTGCATTCGTAGGTTCTATCATGGCTTCCGAGACCACTGCAGCTGCTGCAGGTGCTGTTGGTGTTGTTCGCCGCGATCCTATGGCAATGCGTCCCTTCGTAGGCTACGATATGGGTGACTACTGGGCACACTGGCTCAAGATGGGCACTATGATCCCCAACGCTCCCAAGATATTCCACGTTAACTGGTTCCGTACCGACGATAACGGCAACTTCATCTGGCCCGGATTCGGCGACAACATGAGAGTTCTTCTCTGGATCCTCGCTCGTTGCGAAGGCAAGGTTGATGCTAACATCACTCCTATCGGATACGTTCCTAACGCTGAGGACATCGACATCGAGGGACTTGAGGGTGTTGATCTTGACACCGTTAAGGCTCTTCTCGAGGTTGACGTTGATTCTTGGCTTTCTGACGTTGAGAACATCAAGGAGTTCTACGCACAGGTTGGCGCAAGAGTTCCCGCTGCTATGTACGACGAGCTTGCAGCTCTTGAGGCAAGACTCAAGGCAGCAAAGTAATCAAAAAGATTACAATATAATATATAGAAAAGCCGCTACGCTTCCGCGTGGCGGCTTTTTGTGTCTCCGATGCCCGAAAGTAAAACGAGATGAGCAAGAAATGAATAGTGAATAATGAATAGTGAATAATTTAGGTGGATTTTCGCAACGGGCGAAAATCATCATTAATTTTTCATTATTCATCAGCGAAGCGGCTTCATTTTTCATTATTCATTATTTTTAAATATTACCAATTATTTGTTAAATTTGACAAATACTAGTTAAAATTTTGACAAATAATAAAATGTCGGGAGCTCTAAATTGTATAAAACGTAGAAAATACGCGGTAAAAAAAAGACTCTTGACAAACGGACGGGAAAGTGATATAATATACTGAAACTGTTTGCGAACAGTTAGATTTATCACGGATACGCAAGTGCCGTAATAAACATTCAAATTTGCAAGAAGGAGGATAAAAAGGAAGAATGCCAACATTTAACCAGCTTGTTAAGCAGGGTCGTCAGGACAAGGTTTATAAGTCTAAGGCTCCCGTTCTTCAGAAGGGCTTTAACTCTTTGAACAATGTTCCTACCGATCAGGCGTCACCCCAGAAGAGAGGCGTTTGCACCAAGGTATCTACTACCAGCCCTAAGAAGCCTAACTCCGCGCTCCGTAAGATCGCAAGAGTAAGACTTACCAACGGACTCGATGCAACCACCTATATTCCCGGTATCGGACACAACCTTCAGGAGCACTCGGTCGTTCTCATCAGAGGCGGACGTGTACGTGACCTGCCCGGTGTGCGTTACCACATCATTCGCGGTACGCTTGACGCGCAAGGCGTTGCTAACCGTAACCAGAGCCGTTCTAAGTACGGCGCAAAGAGACCCAAGAAGAAGTAATTCGAGGGTTAGGGTATAAAGCAAAGACAAGCCACGAAGTGTTCGAGTAAATTTGATGTTTATTTACGGACCCACTGTGCGCTTACAGAAGAATGCTTTTGAGTACCAATGATTTCATAATATTAATGAAGGAGGGAAGTACAGTGCCGAGAAGAGGTCGTATATCCAAAAGAGATGTTTTGCCGGCTCCTATGTACAATTCTAAGCTCGTAACAAAGCTTATCAACAACATTATGTACGACGGCAAGAAGGGCGTTGCCCAGAAGATCGTTTATGATGCGTTCGCAATGATCGAGGCAAAGACGGGAGAGAGTGCTCTCGACGTATTTGCAGCGGCTCTTGAGAACGTAATGCCTGTCCTTGAGGTTAAGGCTCGCCGTGTAGGCGGTTCTACCTATCAGGTGCCTATGGAGGTAAGAGCAGAGAGACGTCAGACCCTTGGTTTGCGTTGGATC
>JAZOWN010000064.1:0-7328 GCA_045659245.1 Eubacteriales bacterium | reverse complement strand
GCATAGTCCCATTCGATGTTCTCGCATATCCATTATAACACATATTTTGAATTCTGCGCTATGTATTTTTTGTTTTTCTCCTTTTTTACCCATAAAAAATATGCACCTCCAAAAGTGTCTAACTTTTGGGGTGCATATCAGAAGAGTCCGACGGCTTTCTACATTAGAAAACGCCAAAATTTATTTTTAAATCTAAATTTCCGTCTTTTGCTATGTGAGCAAAAACTTTAATTTTTTAAAGTTTTTTGCCAAGCTTTTTTTCAAAAAAGCTTGAAAAACCGCATCCCCGCGTCCCCGCGTCCCCGTATCCCCCTCACTTACGCAAGAACAGAACGCCGAGGGTGTTCTGACCGCAATGTGAGGAGATAGTGCAGCCTGCGCGGGTAATGAACACCTCTTTAAAGCCTGCTGCCCTGACCTGTTCGACACAAGCATTGACGATATTCATATCACACCCTGCGTGAGTAACGAACGCGCGCTCGAGGGAGAGAGCAGAGCCGTCGCCGAGTCTGTCCGAGACGTACTTCGGAAGCACGTCGGTAAAGTTGCCGCGATACTTCTTACCAACGCCCATTTTAGCATCGTTTACGGTAATGCAGGGCTTTAACTTCAAGAGGTTAGCGCCAAACATCGCAAGCGCGGAGCAGCGTCCACCATTGTAGAGAAATTCGAGGTCGTCTATAACGAACGAAGCATCGACCTTTTCGGTAAGCGCCTCGCATGCCTTGGCTATCTCGCACGCGCTCGCTCCGTTTGCCGCCATGTCGGCAGCCTTGAGAACCAAAAGTCCGCCACCCGTCGAAAGATTCTTCGTATCGACCGCGTACACGCCGTCAAAATCCTCTGCCGCAAGGCGCGCGTTTTGGTAGGTCGAGGACATGAGCGCGCTTATGGTGAAAACCACCACCTCGCAGCCCGCCTCGGTAGCTTCTGCAAAAAAGTCCGAAAAATCAGCCACGTTGACAGCGGCGGTCTTGGGAAGCTCGCCCGTTTTTCTGTAATGCTCGTAAATATCGTCGGGCGTTACATCAACGCCGTCCTTGTAGTCATTCTCGCCGAGCCTTACGGAAAGGGGAAAAATTTTAATGCCGTATTTTTCTATAAGCTCGGGGCTAAGATCACACGTACTGTCACTTGCGACGATTACCTTTTTACTCATAAAAACTCCTTAAACGTAAAGTTTATTTTACAAATTCAGAATAGATAGCTCCCAGTGCCTTGTCAAAGTCATGCTCCTCGATACCGACGATAATGGATATCTCGCTCGATCCCTGGTCGATCATACGGATATTTACGCCTGCATTCGATATTGCGTCGAATACGCGAGCCGCAGTTCCCTTTGCCTTGACCATTGCGCGACCAACGATAGCGATAAGCGCAAGTCCGTCCTCGATAGCAATGCTGTCGGGGCGAACGGTCCTGTTCATCTGCGAGAGCACCTTCTCACGTCTGCCATCAAGGCAGTTACTTGAAACGACGATGCTCATGTTGTCAATTCCAGAGGGCAGATGCTCAAAGGAGATCTCGTTGTCCTCAAGCACCTCAAGCACCTTTCTGCCAAAGCCGATCTCGGAGTTCATCATATCCTTTTCGATAGTGATTACCGAGAAGCCCTTCTTGCCCGCAATACCCGTAATTACTCTCTCTGTATCGTACTCAGCCGACTCGGCAACGATCATAGTTCCCACGTCGGACGGGCGGTTGGTGTTCTTTATGTTTATCGGAATACCTGCATATCTTACAGGGAAAATTGCGTCCTCATGAAGCACCGTCGCACCCATGTAGGAAAGCTCGCGAAGCTCACGGTAGGTGATAGTCGCGATAGCGGCGGGGTTATCAATAATTCTGGGGTCAGCCATCATAAATCCCGAAACGTCAGTCCAGTTCTCGTAAAGGTCAGCCTGCGCCGCGCGAGCAACGATAGAGCCCGTAATGTCCGAGCCGCCGCGAGAGAAGGTCTTTATCGTTCCGTTAGGCATTACGCCGTAGAAGCCGGGAATGACCGCGCACTTGTGCTGAAGAAGCTCACGGCTCATGACCTCGTTGGTCTTTTCCTCGTCGAACGTTCCGTTGTCCTTGAAGAAGATCACGTTCTCCGCGTCGATAAAATCGTATCGGAGATACTTTGCGAGAATAAGTCCGTTGAGGTATTCTCCGCGAGATGCAGCATAGTCACGTCCCGAATTGTGCTGCATGGAACGCTTTACGTATTCAAGCTCGCCGCTGATGTCGAAATCAATGCCAAGCTCCTTTATTATGCCGTTATATCTTTCACAGATCTGAATATAATATTCGTCTATATTTTCATGATTGCGTATCATTTCATAGCAACGGTAGAGCATATCCGTCACCTTGGTGTCGTCCTTGCTTCTCTTACCCGGTGCGGAGGGTACTACGTACTTACGCGCGGGGTCTGCCTTTATAATGCTTGCAACCTGTCTGAAATGCTCGGCGTCCGCAAGAGAGCTGCCGCCAAACTTTACAACCTTAACCATAATCAATTCACCTTTCTTTCCGCTTTTTGACTCCGCGGAAAACAAAAAATTTTTACCTATACCTTACTATTATATAAAATTTATCAAATTTTGTCAACAAATTTTCTAAAAAAAGCCTTGAATAGAGCGCAAAAGCGCGCCCTCGGGCTCGTTTTCGGCTTTCTTTTGGATTATCGTACCACAAAAAAGTAAACTGAAAGAAAACATCGGGGGTTAAAATGCATAAAAAAGACTACTCATCCACCGCAAGCGGTGGATGAGGTGTCGTATATTCAATTCATTCTTTAACACCTCATCCGTCATTGACTCGCACCATCGGCTCGTCAATGCCACCTGTCTCGCTGCGGCTCGGTCACGCTCGCGTTCTGACAACACCCCGTGTTGTCATTCATTGCGCTCGCGCCGCTCCGCTACCTCACAAGGGAAGGCTCTTTTTAAATCGAGCCTCGGATTACAAAATTTTATTTGCGCGTACCTATTATTTTAGGACAGGCGTCCTCGACTGTCCGTTTTAAAATCGCGCAAAGACTTCCGTCAGCGTTAGCCTTCCCCAGTGGTGGGAGCTGGTCGCAAGCGACCGTCGAGTTTGCTACGCAAACATCGAGGGGACCGCGATAGCGGTGGATGAGGTGTCGTATATTCAATTCATTCTTTAACACCTCATCCGTCATTGACTCGCACCATCGGCTCGTCAATGCCACCTTCCCCCGCTGGGGAAGGCTCACGCTGACAGAGCCTCAACAAGAAAACTGTACATTGGTTTATTCTATCTTTTAAATAAACCTTTAAAAAATGAAAGTCGTCGGTACGTAGGGTCCGCTTACTTTTCTTTTAAAAAAGAAAAGGTAAGCAAAAGAAAACTGTACCTTGGTTTGTTCTATATTTTAAATAAAAATGAAAGCCGTCGGTGCGAAGAGTCCGACGACTTTCTTCATTAGAAAACGCCAAAATATATTATTCAATTAATATTCCCGTCTTTTGCTATGTGAGCAAAAACTTTAATTTTTAAAGTTTTTTGGCTCCACCTTTTTCTCAAAAAAGGTGGAAAAAACGCGTCCCCTCCCGTCCCCGCGTCCTCAAAACTCGTCTTGGGATTCGATATAGCGGCGGGCTTGGGTGGAGAACAGCTCGTAATACTTACCGCGTTTTTCCATAAGCTCGCGGTGAGTACCCTCCTCAACGAGCTCGCCGTATTCAAGAACTATGATCTTGGTAGCTACGGTTGCGCTGGAGAGGCGGTGAGAAACGAAAATGGTAGTCTTATCGCGGCGAAGCTCATCGAACTGATTAAATATCTCCTGCTCTGCCATGGGGTCGAGCGAGGCGGTGGGCTCGTCGAGGATAAGAATATCCGAGGTGCTGTAAAACGCGCGCGCGATAGCGAGCTTCTGCCACTGTCCGATAGACAGCTCGATGCCGTCTCTCTCAAAATACTTCATAAGGGGTGTATCGTAGCCGCGCGGAAGTCTTGAAATATAATCGTAAGCGTTTGCCGCCTTGAGCGCGCTTACAACGTCGTCGATGGACGGCTCACGGTTCACGTCGCCAAGCATTACGTTCTCCTTAACGTCAAGCGCATACTTTCCGAAGTCCTGGAAGATTATTCCGAACATCGCGTAAAGCTCCTTCTGGTCGTACTCGCGCAGATCCTTGCCGTCAAGAAGTATCTCTCCCTCGGTGGGATCGTAAAGTCTTGTCAAAAGCTTTATAAACGTAGTCTTACCCGCGCCGTTGAGTCCGACGAGCACGGCGGTCTCACCAGGTCTTATGGTAAGATTTATATTTTTGATAACGTCCTTATCAGTCTGGGGATAGCGGAAGCTTACGTTTCTGAACTCAATTGTGTGAGCACAGCCGCGCGAGACGTGCTCGGGCACCTGCTTATTCGGCACGACGGTGGGCTTGACCTTCATAAAGGAAATGAGGTTGTCCACAAAAAGCGTGCCCTCGTAAACGCTCGCAGACACGGTTATGAGCGACGCTACGTTTGAGGCGATACTCGTAAGAGCGCCCGTGTAAAGGGAGTAGTCACCTATCATGATTCTGCCCTCGAACACCTGATACGCGATCATAGCAAAGAACACGCAATTGACTATCGAGGAAAATACGGTAATACCTATCTGCCAGCAGTTTTCCTTTACTATAAGCCTGCGTATGCCTGCATAGTAGCCGCTGAATACGTTGTCAAAGCTTTCCGTAAAGCGGTCGCCGAGATCGAATATACGGATCTCCTTTACCATGTCCTTGTTGACCATGATGTCAGAGTAGTAGTTCATCTGACGGCGGTCCTTGGAGCGGAAGCGCATATACATATAGTTCTTGCGACGGTAAGAGAAGCTGACTACCGCCGTTGGAATGGAAACGACTATCATGACAAGCGCCGCCCACCACATGTCGGGCGCGGTAACAAGCACCGCAATATAGGAAATAAGCGTTATAAGCTTGCTTATTACGTCAAAGGTAGAGGACAGCACGCCTATCGGTCTGTGCCCCGCCTCGCGGTTCGCGTTCTCGAGCTTTTCATAAAACTCGGGCTGGTCAAAGGCGGAAATGTCCACCTCTTTTGCTTTCTCCATTATCTGGATCTTTACGTATCTTACTACCTTTTCTCCCGCAATTCTCGTAACGGCGGTGTTAAGGCGACCGATGACGCTGTTTATTATCTTGTAGACGAAGAAGAAGATGAGGAGCGACATTACCATCGAGCCGACAAATGCGGCAGTTCCCGCTCCGGAAATAACGTCCTGAAGGGCGTTTAATATCTCACTTGAAATAAGTGAGCCGATAAGCGGCATGATACCCGTGAGTATCGCTATGGCGATCATAGCGAAAAGTATCCAGTGCCCCGTTTCCCAAACCATTCGGAACGTATAGAAAAGACGCGAGAAAAATCCCGTGAGAAGCTCGCGGAAAAATCTCGGCAGGTCCTTTATGCCCTTTGGGGGAGGAACTCTATTGTATTCATCCCCCATGCCGCGCGGCGGTGCGCCTCTGTTCATACGTCCCCCTTACGCCATGTTCTCGGAAAGCTTCTTGCCGCCGAGAATGTGGAAATGAAGATGCTTTACGCTCTGACAGCCGTTCTCACCGCAGTTGGTGATAACGCGGTAGCCCTCGCCGAGTCCAAGTCCGTCCGCGATCTTCGGAATGACCTCGAATATCTTCGCGACGCACGCGCTGTTCGTCTCGTCAATGCCGTCAGTCGAGGGAATATGAAGCTTGGGGACGACAAGCACGTGAGTCGGCGCTTGGGGCGCGATGTCAAAGAAAGCATAGCACCAATCGTCCTCGTATACCTTATTTGAGGGTATCTCTCCCGCAATAATTTTACAGAATAAGCAATCCATCTTGATTTTTCCTCCAAAGCATGATAAAATGTAACTAAACTTAAAAAAATTATACCATATTTACACATAAAAGTCAAGGGGATACAATGAATTTCACAGACCTTTCGTCCGCTGATACGCTCTGGGAGCGCCTACGCTCGACCGAAAAAACCGTGGTAATGTACGGCATGGGAAACGGAGCGGATAAGATACTCGCCGTGTGCGAGCGCTACGGAGTCACCGTCAGCGACTTTTTCGCAAGCGACGGCTTCGTCCGCGGTCACTCCTTTCACGGCAAGCGCGTGCTGTCATACTCCGAGGTCAAGGAAAAGTACGGTGCGGATAATATAATAGTCCTACTCTCGTTCGCGTCCTCACTGTCCAACGTGCTTGAAAACTTCAAGCAGATCGCATCGGAGTGCGAGATGTACGCGCCCGACGTTCCCGTTTGCGGCGACGAGCTTTTTACCTACGAATTCGCGGCGGCTCATGCCGACGAAATACGCGCGGCTTACGAGCTTCTTGCCGACGAGGAATCACGGCGCATTTTTGAAAACACCCTGCTCTACAAGCTCACGGGCGACATTTCCTATCTCTTCATGGCGGAGTCGGATAAGGACGAGGTGTACCGCTCCCTTTTGCGTGCGGACGAAATACGCACTTATGCCGATCTTGGCGCGTACAACGGAGATACCGTGCGCGAGCTTATGGCGTATGCGCCCGACCTCTCCGAGGTCGTCGCGTTTGAGCCCGACAGACGGAGCTTTCGCAAGCTCTCTGAGTTCTGCGAGGGGCTTAATTCCCCCAAGGTCGAAAAGATAAACGCCGCCGCGTGGAGTGAGCGCGCGACGCTTACCTTTGGCGACGAGGGCAACCGCAACTCGGGGCTCTTTGCCAAGGGCAAGTCGGTCGATGTCGCCGCGTTCTCGCTCGACGAGGCGATGGACGGACGGAAAGTCGACTACGTAAAATACGACGTTGAGGGCTGTGAGCGCGAAGCGCTCATTGGCAGTACGAAAACTATCCGTTCGTGTAAGCCCCGACTTTTGGTGTCCGCATACCACCGCAGTGAGGACATCTTTGCCCTGCCCTTGCAGATAGCACTCATGCGCCCCGATTATAAGCTCTATCTTCGCCGATACCCTTACGTTCCCGCGTGGGATCTGAATATAATCTGTGTGTAACTGACATAATAATGGTAAAAAAGTAATATTTATTAAAAAAGCACTTGACAAAGGAACTCTGTTGGTGTATAATATTGTTTGGTTTTTATGCCACCAAAAAAATCTCTGGCAATATGCGGAGGGAGGGAAACAGAAAAATGGCAGAAATTAAAGTTAAAGAAGGCGAGTCTCTTGACAGTGCCCTTCGTCGCTTTAAGCGTGCAATGGCTCGTTCCGGCGTCCTTACCGAGCTTCGCAAGAGAGAACACTATGAGAAGCCCAGCGTAAAGCGCAAGAAGAAGTCTGAAGCTGCTCGCAAGAGAAAGTACAAATAATTCAGATTA
>JAZOWN010000063.1:0-7320 GCA_045659245.1 Eubacteriales bacterium | reverse complement strand
ATAAGCGCTTCGCGCGTTATGATTTTGCTTCGCAAAAGTTATGATATGATTGCCCTCTATCTTCAAGCTGCGCGTCAGCGCATCATAACGATGCGTAGCATCTCATAACTCATAGTTTGCCCGCAAGGGCAATCATAACTGTGTAACGCCTTGGCGTTACACCATCGCTCCCTTAGGAATAAAGAACGGCATGGTGCTGTGTCCCGAGAGGACTCTGCCGTCACAGATAACGGCATTCTTGTCGGTGATAACACAGTTAAGCGTTACGTTGTTCCCCGTAAAGGTATCCTGCATAAGAACGCAGTTCTTAACGACAGTTCCCTTTCCGATATGCACGCCTCTGAAGAGGATGCAGTTCTCAACCTTACCCTCGATAAGACAGCCGTCCGCAACGTAGGAGTTAGTCACCTCAGCGCCCTCCGCGTAGCGGGTGGGAGCAGAGTTACGGAGCTTTGTGTATATCGGCATATTAGGTACGTTAAAGAGTCCGTTGCGTACCGCGGGGTCAAGAAGCTTCATAGAGCTTGAGAAATAGCTTTCAAGCGAGGTTATGTGAATGTACGTCTTCTCATACGTATAGCTGTAAAATCTCGCTCTGCCTATACGGCGGGCAACGATGTCCTTGAAGAAATGGCTGTAACCGTGAGCCGATGCGTCGCGGATAGCGCCGAGCAAAAAGGTTCTGTTAGCAACGATAATATTGGTGCTGACAACGTCCTCCGACACGCCCTCAATATACGCCGAAGCCTCGGTGATCTCGCCCGCCTCATTCGCGGTGATAGCGGTCATACCGGGCGCTTTTCTCTCCTCGGCAGAGAGCTTGCGGGTAACGACGGTCAGGTCTGCGTTGTGCGCGATGTGCTCATCAATTACCTCGGAGAGGTCAATGTTACAAATACCGTCACAGTCGGAAAGAACTAAAATGTCCTCGTTGCATCTGTCGATAAAGCCCGTAACACCCATAAGAGCTTCAAGTCGGGTGCTGTAAAGTCCCGTGCTTGCAACGCCCTTGTAGGACGTGATGTAGGGCGGAAGTATCTTTATACCGCCCGAGCGTCTTGCAAGATCCCAGTCCTTACCCGTACCGATGTGGTCGAGAAGCGACTGATAGTTGTCGTGCGCGACAATACCTATTTTGGTAATACCGCTGTTTACCATATTGGAAAGCGAGAAATCTATAAGACGGTAGCGGCAGCCAAAGGGCACAGACGCCATCGTTCTTACGTTGGTAAGCTCGGGGATAGCCGAATCGTGTATGTTAGAAAATATAAGTCCTGCTACTGCCATATCAGTTTACCTCCTCGTTCAAGTCAGACGCGCGGCTTATCATAGCGCCCGCCTTTATTATCTTACCGTCGGGTACGTTGATGTCAGCGCCTACGACCGCAATGGCAGCCGTGCCTGCGCCGTCCTCGCCTATCTTTGCGTTCTCTCCAATAACCGTACCGCTGTCAATGATAGCGTATCTTATCTCGGCTCCCGCCTTGACGGTCACATTTTCGAGAATTACGGAGTCGGCAACGACCGCTCCCTCCTCTACAACGACTCCCGCGCCAAGCACGGAGTTCTTAACCGTTCCGTAAATTTCACAGCCCTCGGTAATGGTGCTGTTCGAAACCTTTGCCGACGCGCTTACGTACTGCGGCGCGTGCGCCTCGTGGCGCGCGTATATTCTCCACTCCTCGTCGTTGAGGTCGAGCACGGGCTTCTCGCCGAGAAGATCCATATTCGACTCCCAAAGGGAGGCGATAGTTCCCACGTCCTTCCAGTAGCCTACAAAGGGATAAGCCATCAGCTTCTCGCCTGCCGCAAGCATTGCGGGAATGATATTCTTACCGAAGTCGTTGGAGCTTTCGGGGTCCTGCGCGTCCTCGGTCAGGTACTTGAACATAACGTCCGTTGAGAATATGTAAATTCCCATGGACGCCTTGGTGGAATCGGGATTCTTCGGCTTTTCGGAGAACTTGAAGATCCTACCGTCGCCGTCGGTGCTCATGATACCAAATCGGCTTGCTTCCTCAATCGGAACGTCTATAACGGCGATCGTGCAGTCAGCGCCCGTCTTCTTGTGGTAGTCGAGCATCTTGTCGTAGTCCATCTTGTATATGTGGTCACCCGAAAGCACGATAACGTACTCGGGGTTGTATCTTGCGATAAACTGCAGGTTCTGATAGATGGCGTTCGCAGTACCCTTGTACCAATCGGCGCCGTCCTTCGCCTGATACGGCGGCAGAATTTTAACTCCCCCCCACGCTCTGTCGAGGTCCCACGGCAGACCGTTTCCGATGTATTCGTTGAGCATAAGGGGCTGATATTGAGTAAGCACACCGACAGTATCAATTCCCGAATTTACGCAATTGGAAAGGGGGAAATCGATAATTCTGTACTTACCTCCAAAGGGGACTGCGGGCTTGGCATTTTTCTCTGTGAGCGCGTACAGACGGCTTCCCTGACCGCCTGCAAGCAGCATGGCAACGCATTCTTTGTTTCTGAACATAAGCTTCTCCTTGTGTTTTATTTTTTTCTTTATTTTGGGGAATTTTTTGACTTTTTTATAGGACTACTCATCCACCGCAAGCGGTCCCCCTTCCCTCACAAGGGAAGGCTTACTGTAAAATAGCTTTAGACTACAAAATTTTAAGTTACGAGCGAGGTTCTTTTAGCGTTAGCCTTCTCCAGCGGGAGAAGGTGTCGGCGATAGCCGACGGATGAGGTGTTAAAAATAGCTTTAGACTAAAATTTTATTTGAGCGTATCTTTTCTGCGTGTCCTTTTCTGCGGAGACTTTTTGGGTAGGCGTTCTGTGTCCTTCTCCAAAATCGTAACACCAAGCGGCGGGAGTCTTAGGTTTATCGAGTAGTCAAGCCCGTTGTACGGCTTCTCCTCGGCAGGTCGCGAAACGGTGTTCACCACACCGCTTCCGCCAAAGCGCTCATCGTCCGAATTGAATATCTCCTTATAAATTCCGTCCTCGGGAACACCCACTCGAAAATCCTCGTACACCACGGGAGTGAAGTTGATAAGCACGATAAGCTCCTTGCCGTCAAGCGCGATACGGCGGTAGGACAGCACGCTCGCCTCACGGTTATCCGCGTCTATCCACTGAAAGCCCTCCCACGAGCCGTCTATCTGCCAGAGCGCGGGGGAGCGCAAATAAAGGTGATTAAGCTCCGCTACGTAGCGCTGAAGCCGCGCGTGCAGGTCGTAGTCAAGCAAAAACCACTCGATCTGCCCCGCAAAATCCCATTCTCGGAACTGACCTATCTCACCGCCCATAAACATCAGCTTCTTGCCCGGGTGAGTCATCATGTATCCCATAAACGCGCGGGTGGACGCAAATTTCTGCCAGTAGTCACCGCTCATCTTGTCAAGAAACGACTTCTTACCGTGCACCACCTCGTCGTGCGAAATGGGAAGCACGTACCTCTCTCCAAAGGCGTAGGTCATAGAGAACGTGACCTCGTCGTGGTGGTACTTGCGGTGAACGGGATCGCGCTCGGCGTATGAGAGCGTGTCGTTCATCCAGCCCATGTTCCACTTCATGTCAAAGCCAAGTCCGCCGTTCTCAAACGTCGTTACGTTACCCCATGCCGTCGATTCCTCGGCAATCATGAGAACGTCGGGGAAAGCTCCCTTGACGTGAGCATTGAGCTTTCTGAAAAAGGCGATCGCTTCAAGACAGCGGTTGTCGCCGTATACGTTCGGCACCCACTCGTGAGGCAACCTGTCGTAGTCAAGATAAATCATAGATGCAACCGCGTCAACGCGGAGCGCGTCAACGTGATACTTCTCTATCCAATAGGTCGCGTTGGAAATGAGGAAGCTCTCGACCTCGTTTCGTCCGACGTCAAATCGGCGCGTGCCCCAGCCGTCGTGCTCTATTCTGTCCCAGCCCTGATATTCGTATAGGGGCTGTCCGTCAAATTCGTAAAGTCCGTGCGCGTCCTTGGGGAAATGCGCAGGCACCCAGTCGAGTATAACGCCAATTCCCGCCTCGTGCATGGAGTCGACGAACGCCATAAAGTCCTTCGGCGTTCCGTAGCGGGAGGTGGGCGCAAAGTAGGAGCAGACCTGATAGCCCCACGAGCCGTCAAACGGATGCTCGGCTACGGGCATAAGCTCAACGTGCGTGTATCCCATCTGCTTGACGTAGGGCGCAAGCTCCGCGGCAAGCTCCGAGTAGCTATAAGGCTCGCCGTCGTCGTGGCGCTTCCACGAGCCAAGGTGTATCTCGTAAATATTCATCGGCTCGCCGTACATTCTGCCCGCTTTCTCGCGGCGGTGCTTGAGCCACCCCACGTCGCGCCAACGGTAGCCGTCCACGTCGTAAATGCGAGTCGCCGTCTTGGGTGGGATCTCGGCGTAAGTGCCGTAGGGGTCGGACTTGAGCTTGACTCCGCTCGCCCCCGTTATTTCGTATTTGTAGGCGTCACCCTCACTCACAACGCCCGCCTCTGTCGTGCATTCCCACACACCGCCCTCGCTCGCGCGCTCCATGGGTATGCCGTCCGTCCACGAGGTGAAGTCGCCGACAAGCCTTACTGAGAGGGCGTTGGGCGCCCATACGCGAAAGACACGACCGCCGCACTCCGTCGGATGCGAGCCGAGATATTCGTAAGCGCGGAAATTCGTTCCCTCGTGGAAATAATATTCCGCCGCGTTGGAGATCTCTTTAACCTCTTTCATTGGGTGACTTCCTTTCTTTTAAGACTTTCCTACTTTTCTTTTAAAAAAGAAAAGGTAGCAAAAGAAAACTGTACATTGGTTTGCACTTATTATGAGCCTCCCTTGTGTAAAGGGAGGTGGCGCGGTTTGCCGCGACGGAGGGATTGTATAAGATAGATTTAACTCAAAACAATCCCTCAGTCACCTTCGGTGACAGTTCCCTTTACACAAGGGAGCCTGTTTGTAAACCAAGCCTTAGACTACAAAATTTTATTCGCGCGTACCGATTTTTCGGGAGGAACAACCCCCTCCCGTTTTAAATCAAAAAAAGAAAGTCGTCGGTACGTAGGGTCCGACGACTTTCTACCTTAGAAATCGCCAAACTCTAAATTACGCACTATATCTCCGTCTTTTGCTATGCTCGCAAGAGCAAAAAACATTGTATGAAGTTTTTTGCTAAGCTTTTTTTCAAAAAAGCGACCCGCGTCCCCCGCGTCCCACGCATCTCTAATCTAATTCCGTATGGAAGATTATTTCCTCAGGGAAGCACATACCGAGCTTTTCGCGCGCCATGCGGATCTTGTAGGCATCGTCAAGGGGAGCATCGACGAGGTATTCGAGCTTGTCAATGGAATCGTTAAGGGTTGCGATATACTCATCCTTTTCGCGCTTCTCCTCCATGATGTCGTTGTATTTCATAACGCTCCATACAAAGAACGCAACGGAGAAGACGAACAAGAGTGCAAGGAAAACACCGACAACTCTGACGGGCAACGATTTTTTATCCGAAAAATATTTGCCGAGCCGCGCCATATTTATCCCCTCCTCCGTGTTTGATCCAAAAAGCCTCTCTTGGCATTTTTGAGAACATATATCTTTACATATATATTATACACCCAAAGCGGAAATTTTGCAAGAACTTTTGCGAGATTATACGCGAGATTTTGTAAACATTTAGCCGTTTTTCTTAACAATTTAGAGAGTGGCGACAAGATAAACCCAAATATACGAAAAATTGACGCAAAAATCAGCCTCACGAGCTTGTATAAAAGCTTGCCGAGAAGCGCGCGAAAAGCAAAAAATCCCACGCACATTCCAAGCAGCGGAAAGAAGCGCACCTCTCCCTTGTTAAAATAGTAGCCTAACAAAATGTAGCACACCGCCGCCGTTAAGACCAAGAATAGGTCACAAAAAAAGCGAAAAACAAAAACGGCGGCGCGCCGCTTAAAAAACGAGCAAAGAGCGGCGAAAAGCGCCCAAAGCGCCGAGAGTGCCGCACCGAGAGAGATCGACCACAAAAGGTGCGCGCCTTGAATGGCAGGATAAATTTCCATAGCCTACCTGAGCCTACCTGCCAAACAGGCGCGAGCGTATGCCCTTCTTTTTCTCTGCCGCGTCCGCGCGGTAAAAGAGCGCGTCGATCCTGCCTGTCACCGAAACCTCTCCGCTTCCCTCGCCTATTCCCGTAAGCTCCGAGAGTCTTATTCCCGAGCCCTCCACAAAAAGCTCGCCGCATTCCGTAAGTAAGACCGCCCCCGCGTCGTCAAAGCTCACGACCTCCTTAACACCCTTGACCGCAAGGCGTTTTCTTGAGTCAAGAATTACCGTTCCCTGCCCGTTCTTGTTTTCTGCCATACCGTTCTCTCCTGCAAATACTTTTTTACGGTATATAATATGCCCGTTCGGGAGAGTTTATTATAGTTTGACCTCTTTCGCGGTAAATTTGAAATTTTACACGAGCTTATTTACAAACAATTACTTCACAGGGCTTTTGTTTCTTCTCTGCGTATTTTATGACGGACAGAGTTCCTTTTGACTGCCCGTCCCAGAATGCAAGCACCTTGTCGGCGTAATCAACGATTTGTTTGTTGCGCACGATAGGAGCTGCGCGACCGTACTTTTCGTATTCGGGAAGCATGACGGTAAGCCGAATTCCCCTTGCCCTCGCGAATTCTGCGGCGCAGGTGTCCACCCCAACGGCACCACCCGACACTATCTCCTCTACCTCACCGCCTATATATTTTACAAGCGGCGCATCGGTAATCTTTCTCGAACCTATTACTGCAATCTTCATATTACCCTCCTTTTTAGATACATTTTGAACTTATTTTGTATCTATATATAACATTTTAACACAAAATAAGTGTAAAGTAAATATGAAATAAATATAAAATGAGGTTTTAATATGGCTACAAAGAGTTTATCAATAAGAATTGAAGAAGAAACTTTAGACAAATTACACGTAATAGCGGACTACGAGGGCAGAAGCGCAAATAGTCAGATACTCGTGCTTATTCGCGATCTCATAGAATCCTACGAGGCAAAGCACGGCGAGATAAAAACGGGAAAGAGATAAAATTAAACGTAACAAGAAATAACCACCGGATTGTGAGTTGTGAACCGGTGGTTATTTCTATTAAGTAAAATGAACGATTGAGCAAATTCCAACCATAAGCCTTCTCTTACCATAAGCCTTCCCTTGGGGGAAGGCTCTTTTTTATCGAGCTTCGGCGATCCGTTTTAAAAAGCTATACAAGCTCTTTAATAATTAGCCTCCCTTGTGTAAAGGGAGGTGGCGCGGCTTGCCGCGACGGAGGGATTGTAAAAGATTAGATTTACTTAAAAACAATCCCTCAGTCACCTTCGGTGACAGCTC
>JAZOWN010000062.1:0-16003 GCA_045659245.1 Eubacteriales bacterium | reverse complement strand
TATGACAGACCCTTATATTCTTTCAAACTGATAATCAAGCTTTTTGTGACTAAGCTCGATTGCGACAGGTCTGCCGTGAGGGCAAACTGTAATATCGGGAAGCTCCATAATCTTGCCGATTATCCACTCAACGTATTCGGGCGGATATTCTCTGCCCGCCTTGACTGCCGCCTTACAAGCTGCCTGATAAAGAGCTTTTTCGAAAATTATGTCTCTTGTTATCAGCGCCGTACCCGTATTGCTCTTTATGCGCTCTGCCATTACCGCGAGCATATCTCCGACCGCGTCCGCGTTTATTCCCTCGGGAATTGCCGTAACGCTTGCGGTATATCTGCCCGTGGTAAATTCAAATCCCACGGACTCTATTTCCGCCTTGTACTCTGCGAGCGTTTCAATTTCCTCACTCGTCATCATGACCACGATAGGCAGCATAAGAAGCTGTGATGCGCCGCTACCCTGACGATGCATAGACGCCTTAAGCTCCTCGAAGATTATGCGCTCGTGCGCGGCATGCTTATCGACGATGAGCAGCTTGTCCTCGCACTCAACGATCACGTAAGAATTAAATGCCTCGCCGATTATACGCCACGAAAGCTTTTTGGGTGCAGTCTTAGGTGCTTCCTTGACTAGTGCAGGCGCTACGGGCGCGACCTTTTCCACAACGGGCTTTGCCTGCTCTATGGTTACTGTCGGCTTGCTTTGCACCTGCGCCTCACTTACGGCAGGCGGAGCAACCGATATTTCCGTCTTTTTTATCTCCGTCGGCGGTTTTTTTTGCTCGAAACGGGAGCTTACGTCCTTTTGCAGATATTTAGCTAGGTATTCCTCAGCAGTTACGTGCTCAAAGCCGCCCTTAGGTACATACTGCTTTTCCTCTTTTTTAGGCTCTTTGGCAACGTACAGCTCGCTTTGAAGCTGACGCTTTGCAAGAGATTCTCTCTTTCCGTCATCAATCGGTGTTTCTCTGTCGGAAACTCTTTGATGCGCTTGGGGTGTAATTCCCTTAAAGGAAACGGACGGTCTTTGCGTATCCGCCTCAAGCGCGTTTTTAACCGCGTAATATATAGCCTCGAACACGGGCTTTTCGTTCGAGAATTTAACCTCAAGCTTTGCGGGGTGGACGTTTACGTCAACCGTCGCGGGATTTATCTCAATGAAAAGCACGCAGCACGGGAATTTCTCTGACGCTATGTAAGACGTATACGCCTGCTCGATAGCCGCGAGCGCGGTTTTTGTTTTTACGTAACGACCGTTGATAAAGAAATTCTGATAATTTCTGTTTGCTCGGACGTTATCGGGTCTGCCGATGTATCCGCTCACCTTTATTCCGTCAATCTCTATATTAGTTTCGATTATTTTTGCGGCAAAATCTCTGCCGAAAACGGAATAGATAGCATTTTTGAGATTGCCGTCTCCGACAGTTTCAAGCTTCACCTTGCCGTCGACTATAAGCTTAAAGCCAATACTCGGCTTTGAAAGCGCTATTTTTTCGACCATCGCGCTTACCGCCATGGATTCCGTTACGTCCTTTTTTAAGAACTTACGCCTCGCGGGAACGTTGGCAAAAAGATTTTCGACGATAACAGTCGTTCCGTCGGTACAAGCTCTCTCGCTGACTCCGACTATTTCTCCCGCTCTCGCGGTAAGCATAGCGCCGACGGGCGCGTCGTGAGGCTTTGAGATTATTCGCATATCCGACACGGAAGCAATCGCCGCAAGCGCCTCTCCGCGGAACCCGAGCGTGAGTATTCCGTCAAGGTCCTCTGCGTTCTTTATTTTACTCGTTGCGTGTCTACGTATGGCAACCGGAAGATCCTCGGGAATCATTCCGCAGCCGTTATCCGACACTCTCATATAGGTCACACCGCCGTTTTGTATCTCAACGGCTATTTTATCAGCGCCCGAGTCAATTGCGTTCTCAAGCAGCTCCTTTATTACCGATGACGGTCTGTCAACGACCTCGCCTGCGGCGATAAGGTTTGCAACCGCAAACGACAATACGTTTATCTTTCCCATAGCTCCTCCTTTACATGCCTTATAAGTGTTTTTTATTTCAATCTCTTTTTCAAATCAAACAAGAAGCTCATCGCCTCATAGGGTGAGAGCGTATTTATGTCTATCGCCTTAAGCTCCTCGATAACCTGCTCGTTTACGAAGTCGTCCATAGTTATGATGGAGTCATCGCGTGCTTCCTCTGTCTTTTCCGAGGTGCTGATAGCCTTCGCCGTCTTTTCTACGGGCGCGAGCACTTCCTTTGCCCTCTTAACGACCTCACCGGGTATTCCCGCAAGCTTTGCTACCTCAATACCGTAGCTGTCATCAGTCGAGCCTCGGACTATCTTGCGAAGGAAGGTTATGGAATCTCCCCTCTTTTTAGCGGCAATATTGTAATTTACAACACCCTCTATCTCGTCCTCCATGACGGTCAGCTCGTGATAGTGCGTTGCGAACAGCGTCTTTGCTCCGATCTTTCTACTGCACGTATATTCAATAATCGCGCGAGCAATACTCATGCCGTCAAAGGTTGACGTTCCTCTGCCCACCTCGTCATAGATAATAAGACTCTTTTTGGTGGCGTTTCTCAAAATGTACGCAACCTCGTTCATCTCAAGCATAAAGGTAGACTGTCCCGAAGCCAGGTCGTCCGATGCGCCAACACGCGTAAAGAGCTTGTCAACAACACCTATTCTCGCCTCTCTTGCAGGCACGAACGAGCCTATCTGCGCCATGAGCACTATAATTGCCACCTGACGCATATACGTCGACTTACCCGCCATGTTGGGGCCCGTTATGAGCATAAGTCTGTTAGCCGCGGTATCAAGATTTGCGTCGTTTGGCACAAAATACGTGTCCTTAACGAACTGCTCAACCACGGGGTGACGTCCGTCCTTTATCTCTACGACATCGCTCGTGTCCACCTCGGGGCGAACGTAAGAATTTTTAGCCACCACGGTTGCAAGGCTATAATAAACGTCAAGCTTTGCCATGAGCGCCGCCGCCTTTTGAATACGTCTGCTGTTCTCCGCAACGTAATTTCTTACCTCACAGAAAATCTCGTATTCAAGCGAGCAGACCTTGTCCGTAGCACCGAGAATGGTTGACTCCATTTCCTTAAGCTCTTGAGTTATGTATCTCTCACAATTTGCAAGTGTCTGCTTGCGTATGTAGCTCTCGGGAACTTGATCAAGGAACGACCTCGTTACCTCGATATAGTAGCCGAACACCTTGTTATACGCAATCTTGAGCGTCTTGATTCCCGTTTTTTCGCGCTCGGACTCGGCAATAGACTCAATATAGCCCTTGCCGTCGCGCATGATGGCGCGGAAATTGTCAACGTCCGCGTTAAAGCCGTCGGCGATCATGCCGCCCTCACGAACGGAGAAAGGCGGATTTTCGCAGATCGCGCTGTCTATTTTTCCATATATATCCTCAAGAGTTTCAAGCTCGCCGCAAAGCTTTGAAAGCTCATCGCAGCGACAGTTCTTGAGCAATGTTTTAAGCTCGGGAAGCACCGCGAGCGTTGAGGAAACGGCACGAAGATCCTTGGCGTTCGCCGTACCGTAAACTATCTTCGTAACAAGTCTTTCAAGGTCAAGCACGCCGTCAAGCAACGCGCCGATCTCCTCGCGGAGCATGTAGTCACCAAGAAATTCTTCAACTGCGTTCTGTCTTGCTCTTATGCCGCCGACTCCGAGAAGCGGATGCTCCACCCACTGGCGAAGAAGTCTTGCGCCTGCCGCAGTTCTTGTTTTATCAAGCACCCAAAGAAGGCTTCCCTTCTTTTCCTTTGTGCGCAGAGTTTCGGTAAGCTCAAGGTTGCGTCTTGTGTTTATATCCATTTCAAGGAACTGCCCGTCCGAATAAACGCTCAGATCCTTAATGTATGATATATCGCTCTTTTGCGTTTCCGCAATATATGAAAGCAGACCTCCAAGCGCGCAAACGAGGGGCTTGTTTTCAGCCTCTCCGTCGCGTAAAAGATCCGAAAACTGCGTAACGACTGCTTCCTTTGAGGTTGCATATTCAAACTGCGTAGGACGGTTGTCCGTAAGCATTGCGCCTATGCGCCCCTTGATAAAGTCTGCTATCTCGCCAAGCTTTTTAGCGCCGAGATTGGTTATGACCTCACTCGGCGAGTACGTTCCAAGCTCATTTTTGAGTCTTGACTCAATGTTATCCCCGCAGAACGATGTAACGAATATCTTCGCCGTCGAAACGTCGGCAAAGGCAACACCGCACTCAAATTCATTCATGTAAACCGAGCACAGATAGTTATTTTTCTTCTCCGAGAGAAGATTGGTTTCAATAAGCGTACCGGGTGTAATAACTCTTATTACCTCTCGCTTTACGAGTCCCTTTGCAAGCGCGGGATCTTCCGTCTGCTCGCAGATAGCCACCTTATAGCCCTTTTCTATAAGTCTGCCTATGTAGCCCTCGGAGCTGTGAAACGGAACGCCGCACATAGGCGCTCTCTCTGCCTCACCGCAATCTCTGCCCGTGAGCGTCAGCTCAAGCTCGCGCGACGCAAGGACCGCGTCGTCAAAAAACATCTCGTAAAAATCTCCCAGACGGTAAAAAAGCAGATAGTCCTTATATTGATTTTTTATTTCAAAGTATTGCTCCATCATGGGAGTCATAGCGTTTTTCCTCCAAATTGCTTATTTTGGCGTTTTGTGTCAATGAGAGCAGCCACCGCCGCAAGTAGAGCAGCTTCCCGTACAGGACGTGGGCATCTCACCCGTTATATTAAAGGTTATCGTATTATTTACGGCATTCATAAGCTCGTTCACCTCAGCCTGAGTTTCGTTGAGGGTTGCGAACACGGGATGCTCCATAATAGCCTTATAAAGCTCGTCTATACGCTTCTGTATGATGTCGATAAACATAGTGTCGCGCTCGGGCTTTACAAGCTCGCCCTGAAGCGCCTTTTGCTGAACCTCGTATTCTACCATAAGCTTCTGGAGATCAAAGTCCTCCGTGTAAGCCTTTTTTGCCGCCTCAAGCTTTACGAGGCGCTCGTCCTCCTTGAGTGCCTTACCGAGTGCCTCTGCAAGCTCAAATATCTTTCCGTTTTCCATTATAATTTTCCTCTTTCGTGTTTTTATTTTTCAATTTTTCCGTAAAGCGCGAAGGTTTCAGCCCTTTCGATTTTTACGTTTACAAATTTACCCTCAAGCGAATCGTCGCCGTCAAAAAATACTATCTTTCCACCCTCGGTTCTTCCCGTAATAGCGGCTTCCTTATTCTTGCTTCGTCCGTCGCAAAGAACTCGAAGCATCTTGCCCTCAAGGGGCTTATTTGCCGCAAGCGCGATCTCGTTTTGAACAGCTAAAAGCCTATCAAAGCGCTCGTTCTGAACATCTTTTAAAATCTGCTCCATTTCGGCGGCGGGAGTTCCCTTTCTGGGTGAATAAATAAACGAGTATATCATGTCGAACCGAGCGCGGCGAAGCGCAGACAAAGTATCCTCAAAGTCCTTTTCACTCTCCTCGGGGAAGCCTACTATGATATCCGACGTAATCGTCGCGTCGGGCATTTTTTCTCTTATATAATCGACAATGCCAATATATTTTTCAAAGGTATATCGGCGGTTCATAGCCTTTAGCACCGCGTCGCTTCCCGACTGCATCGGCAAATGGAAATGGTGCGCTATGTGCTTACCGCTCGCCATGACGTCAACGAGCTTTTTCGTCGCGTCCTTAGGGTGGCTCGTCATAAAGTGTAAAAGGTAATCGCCCTCAATTTTATCAAGCTCTGCTAAAAGATCAGCAAAGTCGTAGTCCGCACCCAGATCCTTTCCGTAGGAGTTTACGTTCTGTCCGAGGAGCGTAATATCGCGGTAACCCTCTGCTACGAGTGCCTTAACCTCGTTTATTATGTTTTCCTTGCGGCGGCTACGCTCGCGACCCCTTACGTAAGGTACGATACAGTATGTGCAAAAATTATTACAGCCATACATAACTGACACCCACGCGCGATAGCTACTCTCGCGAATAACGGGAATGTCCTCCGCAACCGTGTGCTCGGGCTCGTCCGAACGCAATACCCGTTTGCCCCTCTTAAGCTTTGCGGCTAAAAATTCGGGAAAGCGGTGAAGCTGTGACGTACCGAAAAGAATGTCCACGTAAGGATAGCTCCTCTTAAGCGTTTCAACTCTGTGCGGCTGTGCCGTCATGCATCCGCAAACGGCGATTATCGCCTCGGGGCGCGCCGTCTTTATGTGCTTATACTGCCCTACGAGCGAGAGCGCTCTTTTCTCAGCATGCTCGCGAATAGCGCAGGTGTTTACTATCAAAAGGTGCGCGTCACCGGGCTCATCAGTTATTCCGTAGCCCATTGCCGCCGCCATTCCGCGAAGCTTTTCACTGTCCGATTCGTTTTGCTGACAGCCAAGCGTAAGCACGAAGGCAAGCGGCTTTTTGCCAAGCTCTTGGGCAAGCTTTGCGGTGTGCTCGCTTACGTACGCCATATATCCGTTTTGAACCTCGATTTGTGCGAGGGACACTTCTTTTGGTTTGTTTGACATGTTTTCTTCCGAAGCCTCGTATTTGCCAAAAAAGGCAGAACGACTCCAATATCTTATTATATTATATTTTGTTGCTTTTGGCAAGTTCTATGACGAGATTTGCGCTTATTTTTAGAATTAAGGACGCGTTCCACCTTTTTTGAAAAAAGGTGGAGTCAAAAAACTTTATAAAAAAATTTTTATGCTATAAATACGGCAAAATTGTAGATTTGCCATGAATTTAATTTTGGTGTTTCCTGAGGTAAAAACGCGGCGGACTCTACGCACCGCCGCGTTTCATTTTTATTTAAATTAATGCAAAAAAGAGCCGCTCACAAGAGCGACTCTTTTTTATATTAGTCAGCGTATACGCTAACCTGCTTCTTGTCCTTCGACTTCTGCTCAAACTTAACCTTTCCGTTAATGAGAGCGAAGAGAGTGTCGTCCTTACCGATTCCAACGTTGTTACCGGGATGGATAGCAGTGCCTCTCTGTCTTACGATGATGTTTCCAGCGAGAACGGGCTGACCGTCAGCCTTCTTCACGCCAAGGCGCTTGGATTCGCTATCACGGCCGTTCTTCGTAGAACCAACACCCTTTTTATGAGCAAAGAACTGTAAACTGATTCTTACCATTTTTCATTCCTCCGTAATTGATGTAGTAATTTGTACAAATGCTTGTTCGTCTTTGAAGTCAGACGTAGTCAACGTCCTTGACGTCCACAGACAAATGATCGTAATACTCCTCTACGAGCTCGTTGAGCTGGTAGTAGTACGACATGAAGAGTCCGGATACCGCGTAACGCTTACGCTCGTCCTCCTCAAATTCAGCCAATGCCGCCTTAGAGCGAACTCTTATGTTGGTAGCACCCTCGTCTATATCATACTCGATATCCGACGCATAAGCCACCTCGACGGTATTGATAATGAGCATCGTCATTGCCGAGATTGCCGCGCAGAGAACGTCCTCTCCCGCATCCGCATATCCCGAATGTCCGTTTTCCTCAAATCCGTAGAAGCTTCCGCCGCTTCTGAAAAAAACGATTTTCGTCATCTTCGGTTAAATTAGCCAATTAGCCGTTGATAGAAACGATCTGAACCTTGGTATAAGGCTGTCTGTGACCGATCTTCTTCTTTTCGTTCTTCTTAGCCTTGTACTTGATTACGTGAATCTTCTTGCCTTTTCCGTTGGCAATAACGTTTGCCGTAACAGTAGCACCTTCTACCGTAGGAGCGCCAACCTTGAAATCCTCTCCCATGGAAATTGCCTTGACACTGTCAAAAGTAACCGTGTCACCCTCGTTAACCTCAAGCTTCTCAACGTAAATAACGTCGCCCTCGTTAACCTTGTACTGCTTTCCGCCTGTTTCGATAATTGCGTACACGAAAAGCACCTCTCTTTCTTTATAGACTCGCTAATGCGGGCGGTGCTCACGCTCTCACGCTTGCACACTTAAAAAGCCCCCAAATTATGCGGCATCGTATATTGTATCATATAATATTCCCTTTGTCAACACTTTTTTGAAACTTTTTGAGTTTTTTCAAGTATTTTCTTCATAAATATAAATCTTAATAAAATCGTGTAGGAAATGTCATAAATTTGGTGTATAATTATGCTGTTATATTATATTTATTTATTTTAAATGAAAGGTAGCGATAATGACCTTACGCAAAACGAACGTTAGCAATAGCATAACGCTCTCCTCGATATACACAGAAAAATTCAAATCGGGCATGCTTACCTTCTCGCTGTATCTCCCTCTTACAAAGGAAAATTATCTTTACAATCTCGTGCTTGCGGGCATCTGCCGCAGGGGTAGTGAAAAGTTTCCCTCAATGGCGGCAATAAACCGTCAGCTTGACGCTCTTTACGCCGCAAACGTGGACGTGCAGAGCACGATACAAGGCGAGACGCTTGTATTCACTGTTTCTGCCGAAATGCTCGAGGCACGCTTTATTCCCGACGGCACGGACGTATCGGGCGGAGTTATCGACGTTATCTCGGATATACTTCTTCACCCTATTCGCCACTCGGACGGCTTCCCTATGGACGTTGTTAGTAGTGAGCGCGGCTTTGTAAAGGATTCTCTTGAAGCGGAGATAAACAATACCCGTATATATGCTGCGACGCGACTCAAGGAAATAATGTCGCGTGAGAACAAGAGCTTCCCGACCCTTAAATATCTTCTTGGCGAGATCGATTCCGTAACTCCCGCCACTCTTATGGCTCATTACTCAAAGCTCATTTCAAGCTCCCCCATGAGCGTATTTTATATAGGAGCTGAAAGCGCTGACTCAATAGCTGACAAGCTAAGACGCGCATTTTGTGAGTTTGACGGCGCCTATACGTTTGACTTTCCTGCGCTCACCCCCGGGAAGCAAACGGAGTTTTCCTTTGTGAGTGAGGACATGCCCGTAAATCAAGGCAAGCTTGCATTGGGCTTTAGGACAGGGGCATGCCTTGGTGTCGGCGACTATCCCGCCGCGATCATGCTAAGCGAGGTGCTCGGCGCATCTCCCGCTTCAAAGCTATTTATGAACGTGCGCGAAAAAATGAGCCTTTGCTACTACTGCTCCTCGTCGTACAGTCTTCTTTCGGGCGGACTTTACGTTTCGTCGGGAATTGAATCCAAAAATCGCGAGCGCGTAACCGAGGCTGTTCTCTCACAGCTTGACGAGATAAGATACGGCAACGTGAGCGACGCAGAGCTTTATGCCGCTAAAAAATCCCTTGAATACAGCTACGTCCAGATATACGACTCGCCCTTCTCACTCGGCGCATTCTACTCGGTACGTGAAATCGTCGGAGTCAGCGAGACGGTTGAGGAATGCAAGGAGCGCATACTTTCGGTAACACCCGAACGCATCTATAACATGGCAAACGCTACCGTCCACGATACCTCCTTCTTTGTTAACGGAACGCTTGTCGGTGGCAGAGAGGAGGACGAGGATGAGGACTGACGGTTTTATCAAAACGACCTATAAGAGCTCTATGCTTGATGAAGCATACGAGAAATATACGCACCTATCGGGGCTTGAGGTCTACGTTTTCCCCAAGAAATTCTCTACGACCTACGCTCTGTTCGGTGTTAAATACGGCTCGATAAACAATTCATTTTTAAAGGACGGACAAAAGATAACCGTACCAGACGGAATTGCTCATTTTCTTGAGCACAAGCTATTCTTCAACGAGGACGGCAGCGACTCATTCGAGCGTTTTTCCGAGCTTGGATGTGACCCCAATGCCTATACGTCATTTAACAAAACCGCTTATCTGTTCAGCTGCACGGACAATATTATTCCCGCCTTGGAAGAGCTTATCAAGTTCGTCACGCACCCTTATTTTACACCCGATTCCGTAGCGGCGGAGCTTGGAATTATCGGTGAGGAAATAAGAATGTACGACGACAATCCCGGTGACAGATGCTTTTACGGAATGCTTGAGGGAATGTACGAAAGCCACAGCATTCAGAGAAATATCTGCGGCTCGCAGGAGTCTATATCAAGGATAAGCGCAGACACGCTTTACGACTGCTACAATGCCTTTTATAAGCCCTCAAACATGGCACTTATCGTTTGCGGCGACGTAGACGCAAAGGCCATTCTTTCTACCGTCAGCCAAAGTCTGCCGTCAAGCTTTGTCGGTGATGCGGTAAATAGGATAAATGAAAACCGAGGCGAGTCACCAAAGGCATACAAAAGCCTTGTAGAGCAGTCAATGCAGGTTTCAAAGCCTATTTTCAATATCGGCTTTAAGGACACTGACATTCCATCAGATCCCCTTGAGCGTCAAAGAAAGGACGCCGTTATGGCGATCCTCAATGAAATGCTCTTTTCGCGTGCGGGAGAGCTTTACAGCAGCTTAGTTGAGGACAAGCTCATTTCACCGTCCTGGTCAGACGGCTATACCATCTCCGCAGCCTTTGCATACAACTCTATTGCAGGAGAGGCAAGTGAACCCAAGCTTGTGCTCGAAAAAATCCTAAGTTACATTGAAAAGGCGCGCGCCGAGTGCTTTTCCGACGAGGACTTCAAGAGAGCGAAGCGCGTTATGTACGCAGAAGCCGTCAGGCTTTTCGACTCGGTCGAAAGTATTGCAAATACTCTGTTTTCCTTTGTATGCGAGGACGCTTCAATATTTGAGTATGCAGACGCACTTGACTCCGTAACGCTCGACGACGTTAAGGCAGCGTTTGAAAAATCCTTTGATAGATCAACGGTTACTCTTTCCGTTGTAAATCCAATATAAAAGAAAGGTTAGTTTATGGTTACAATGTCATTTCCCGGTCTTGGGATCGGAGAATTTACGGTAAATCCCGTAGCATTTACTCTGTTTGATAAGATACAGATAAGGTGGTACGCAATTATTATTACACTCGGTATGATTACCGCATTTGCTTACTGCGCTTGCAGAGCAAAGCAAGAAAAAATTTTGTTTGACGACCTGCTCGACATGGCGATGTTTGCTATAATTTTCGGCATTTTCGGTGCACGTCTTTACTACGTGCTTATGTCATTAGACGAGATCAACAGCTTTTACGATGCGATAGCTATTTGGAATGGCGGACTTGCCATCTACGGCGGTATTATCGCAGGCGCTCTGACAGTATTCGTTATGTGTAAGATCAAGAAGATCAGCTTCCCCAAGGTTGCAGACGCCGCCGCGCCCGGAGTTATGATAGCGCAAGCTATCGGAAGATGGGGCAACTTCTTTAACGGCGAGGCGTTTGGAGAAGAGGTCGGCGAGGATTTCCTTTTGCGCATGGGCCTTATTTCTCGCAACACAAACTACATTTTCGGTACGTCGAGAATGGTATACGTTCATCCCACGTTTTTCTACGAATCTCTTTGGAACGTTATCGGCTTCGTATTGATAAATCTTGTTTACAAAAAGAAAAAGTTCGACGGACAGATCGTTCTTATGTATCTCGCTTGGTACGGATTCGGAAGAATGCTTATTGAGGGACTCAGAACGGACAGCCTTTATATCGGTGTATTCCGCATATCTCAGGTTGTCGGATTTATTTGCTTCGTTGGGGCAACGACGGCACTTATTGTATTTCTCGTGAGGGCTCGCCGCGCAAGGATCACCGCAGGAGCTTACGAGGCGGCTTATCCGAAGTTTGTAACAACTGCGTCCACCGCGGCTGACACCGATGAGAAGGCTGAGGTTGAGGCTGAGATTGAGGTTGAAGTTGAAGAAGATACCGCTGACGAGGACGAGGATATATCCGAGGACAGCGACGAAGAAGTCGAAGCGGAGCACACGGACGTTTCGGAAAAGTTAGAAAAGATCTTTAATATAAATACAAATGATAAAAAGGAGTCAAATAATGGCGAAGATAATTGACGGAAAGGCTATATCAGCTCAAATAAGAAATGAAATAAAGGCAGAGACCGAGGAGTTTGCCGCTAAAAACGGCTTCCGCCCCGGACTTGCCGTAATAATCGTTGGTGACGATGCCGCATCGCAGGTATACGTCAGAAACAAGCGCAGAGCCTGCGAGGAGGTCGGCTTTTATTCGGAGGCATACGAGCTTCCAGCATCTACCACCCAAGAGGAGCTTAACGCTCTGGTCGACAGACTCAATGCAGACGACAAGATCCATGGAATTCTCTGCCAGCTTCCCCTCCCCAAGCATCTTGACGAAAATCAAGTAATTCTGCGAATAGATCCTAAAAAGGACGTTGACGCTTTCCACCCATACAACGTAGGCAAGATTATGATAGGTGACTACTCCTTCCTGCCCTGCACTCCCGCCGGAGTTATGGCGCTCCTCGAGCGTAGCGGTATTGACGTTACGGGCAAGGAGTGTGTCGTAGTAGGACGTTCAAACATCGTAGGAAAGCCTCAGGCTATGCTTCTTTTACAGAAGAACGGCACGGTCACCATCTGCCACAGCAGAACGAAAAACCTCAGCGAGGTATGCCGTCGCGCTGACATTTTGGTAGCGGCGATCGGAAAGGCTGATTTCTTCACGGGCGACATGGTAAAGGACGGCGCGGTAGTTATCGACGTCGGAATGAACAGACGCGCCGACGGCAAGCTCACGGGCGACGTTGATTTCGCAAGTGTCGAGCCCAAGGCATCGTATATAACCCCCGTGCCCGGCGGAGTTGGTCCTATGACGATTACCATGCTTATGCAAAACACTCTCACTGCGGCAAGGCAAGCGGTTGGGAAATGAAAGTTAGTGTATAACTGGTTTTCGCTACTTTTCTTTCGCGAAAGAAAAGTAGCACAAAAGAAAGCAAACATATTTTTGGCGGGTAGCTCACCCGTACAAAACTAAAAATATACAGTTTTTTCTATAATGTAAAAATCACTCGGACAGCTACTGCGCCTCCGAGTGATTTTATTTGGTTTTATTTTTCGTAGTTGTAATTTATTACGAAACAGTAATAAATCCTTGAGTCACCCACACCGCTCACTTTATATAATTGAGTACTGCTTCCTGCATAATTTACCGTCGCCTTTGTAGAATACCTTAAAAAAGCGTTCTTTCCTATACTCATTACACTAACAGGAACAGTTATACTTTCTATATCTTCCCGACCATGAAAAGCATCTGCCGCGATATTTATTATTCCGTCCTTAATTATACAGTTTCCGCTAATATCAGATTTTGAGTCTATTAAGCATTTTCCTAAATAAAGAACACCATTCTCCCAATTTGTTTCATTATCGTAGTAGCCAGTATTATAGAATGCGTTTGCACCGATAGAAATTACACTCTCAGGCATATGTATATTTGACAGTTTAGTACAGGCTGAAAACGCATTACCTTCTATGCTCGCCACACTGTCGGGAATCACTACCTCCATCAAGTTTACACAACCACTAAATGCATTTCCGCTTATTTGAGAAACATTGTTACCGATGGTCAAGTTCATCAAACTTGTGCAACCTGAAAACGCAAAGTATCCAATACTATTTACTCCATTACCTATTGCTACATCTTTCAAGCCACTACATTCGTTAAAGGCTGAATTTCCTATAATTTTTACGCTGTCGCCTATTATTGCTTTTGTTAGTTTAGTAATATTTTGAAAAGTTCCCGATGCTATATCTGTTACAGGATTACCGTTATAGTGCGATATTACGACCTCTGTTGATTCGCAATCTCCAATTCCCACAAGGGTATAGCTTTCTCCGTCCTCATTAAGCTCAAATGCCAAGCCCTCTGTGCTGGGTATGACTTCATACACCTCATCCTCTTCCCCGGTTTTATCGTCGCCGTTGCTTTCGCCACTGCTATAATTGTTTTCATTGCCACCGATAAAATCAACCTTTTCACTTTCATTATTTTCATTGCTACCGATAAAATCTAAAACTTCGCTGTCTTTGCCAGCCTCTTCTTCATCACCGTCACCGAGCAGTGAGCGGAAAAGCAATCCGCAGGATGACATTGACATGGTTGTTGCCGCTATCAACACCATAGCTACTAAAAGTAATACCGCCTTTTTGAGTTTCATTTCAAACTCCTCCTTAAAAATAAAAAGTGCACAGCCGAAGCTATGCACGAAAAATGTGTAGCTCCGATTGCTGCGACACAATTTAACTTTTTACATTACACCATAAGCGTACGAAAAAGGAGCGTACATTTTTACCTTAGTAAAAAGTATACACTTATGGTATAGTAATTATTAAATTGTGTCGCAAGTTTATTATATCACATTTTTTTATTTTTGTCAAGGCAGTTATGTAATTTACATAAGAATCTTTTTAAAATTAGTGAAATACATACATATGATTTCAAATAAGTCATAAAAAAACGCTAAACACGTTGTGTTCAGCGTTTTTTATTGCCATTAATTCATAGGTCCGTAGTCGTCTCCGGGGAGTACCCCTCCTATATTCATATTGTTGCCGCTTGAGCCCGAACCGGATTCATTACCCGAACCGGATTCATTACCCGAACCGGATTCATTACCCGAGCCGGATTCATTACCCGAGCCGGATTCATTACCTGAGCCGGATTCATTACCCGAGCCGGATTCATTACCTGAGCCTGATTCGTTACCCGAGCCGGATTCGTTGTCCGAACCGGATTCATTACCCGAACCGGATTCGTTGCCCGAGCCGGATTCGTTACCCGAGCCGGATTCAGACTCGGCGGTTGTTTCAGCGTCAGTTTCTGTATTATCTCCTATTGTAATCTCAGCTTCGCCATCTGTATTTTCGTTCTTATCACCAAAACAAGCAACAGATGAGATAGCCAAACAAACAACAAGGCTTATAGCCAAAAATATTTTAAACGATCTCATTTTTTCCTCTTTGCAAAGTAATAACTACTTTATCATTTTATCACATACAAGCAGATTTGTCAATAAGTTAAAATATAAAGGGTGGCTTAAAACCACCCTTTAATTATTTTAGTGAATGATGCAACGCTCGGTATCCTTATCGAAGATGTGGAGTCTGGTCATATCAAAGTTTACGTTGATATTCTGTCCTGCTCTGGACTGAGATCTAGAGGATACACGTGCGATAAGGTTAGTCTCACCGATGTTGAGGTAGAGATAGATCTCTGCACCCATAAGCTCGGTTACGTCTACGTCAACTGCAAAGGAGGTCTCGGGGTTAGCCTCAACTACCTTTGCCTCGTCGGAGATACACTCAGGACGAAGTCCTACTACTACCTCGTTGCCGATGTAGTCAGCAAGCTCGGGAGCGTTTGCCTTATCTGCGGGAAGCTTAAGGGATACACCCTCAAACTCAAAGTATACGTCACTGTCCTTCTTAACGAGCTTGCCGTTAATGAAGTTCATCTGAGGAGTTCCGATAAAGCCTGCAACGAAAATGTTGCAAGGAGCATCGTAAAGGTTCTGAGGAGTATCAACCTGCTGGATAAGACCGTCCTTCATAACAACGATTCTCGTTGCCATGGTCATAGCCTCGACCTGGTCGTGCGTTACGTATACGAACGTAGTTCCTACACGAGCATGGAGCTTGGTAAGCTCGGTTCTCATGGCTGCACGAAGCTTTGCGTCAAGGTTGGAAAGCGGCTCGTCAAGAAGGAAGACCTTAGGATTACGAACTATAGCACGTCCGAGAGCAACACGCTGCTTCTGACCACCGGACAAAGCCTTGGGCTTTCTGTCGAGAAGGTGGGTAATATCAAGGATACGAGCAGCCTCTTCAACGCGGCGCTTGATCTCCTCCTTAGGAGTCTTGTTGAGCTTGAGTCCAAAGGACATGTTCTCAAATACGGACATGTGAGGATAAAGAGCGTAGTTCTGGAACACCATCGCGATCTTTCTATCCTTAGGAGCAACGTCGTTTACGAGCTGATCTCCGATAAAGAGCTCACCCTCGGTAATCTCCTCAAGACCTGCGATCATACGGAGAGTCGTTGTCTTTCCGCATCCGGAGGGTCCTACGAATACGATAAATTCTTTGTCTTTAACCTCAAGGTTAAAATCCGAAACTGCAGTTACGCCGCCCGGATACTTCTTGTAAATGTGTCTGAGTGATAAGCTTGCCATTTGGAATACT
>JAZOWN010000061.1:0-20639 GCA_045659245.1 Eubacteriales bacterium | reverse complement strand
GTTATGAAGGTCAACGTTGGATGTAATAGCCTTACAATGTCAGAGCTTGCAGAGATTTGCGGCGGAGTTCTTACCTATGTTGGTGGAGAATTTGAGCGCGATTTGCCTTTTAATTACGTCTGCACCGATTCAAGAGAAACGGCTGACGGAACGCTTTTCGTAGCGCTCGGCGGTGAAAAAGTTGACGGTCATGACTACATAGGTGCGGCAGTTTCCTCGGGAAGCGGTTGCGTGCTCTGCGAGCGTATTCCCAAGATCGGCGAGGATCAGAAGTACGTTGCGGTAGTGGTTGAGGATTCTATCAGAGCCGTTGGAGAGCTTGCAAAGGCTTACGACCGAAGAATAAACCACCGCAAGGTAGCTATTACGGGTAGCGTTGGTAAGACGACCACCAAGGAGTTTGTGGCAAGCGTTCTCGGCGAGAGCTTTAACGTGCACAAGACTCTCGGTAACTATAACAGTAATATAGGTATGCCCCTCTCCATGCTCTCTCAGAAAAACGATACCGAGGTATCCGTTCTTGAAATGGGAATGAGCGCGCTTGGCGAGATAGAGTATCTTTCCAAGATAGCAGAGCCCGATATCGCGATCATCACGAACATCACTTCGTCGCATATGGGACATCTCGGCTCTCGCGAGAATATCAGACGCGCGAAGCTTGAGATAGTAAAGGGACTTAAAAAGGGCGGAACACTCTTGCTTAACGGCGACGATGATATGCTCCGTAACTACAAAAATCCTGATTTTAAGGCAATTTATGTAGGAATTGACAACGACTGCGATTTCCGTGCGATAAATATCAGACAGACAGTTACAAAGACTATATTTGATATACAGATGCGCGGCAAGACGGTAGAGAACGTAGTTATTCCCACTGTTGGAACGCATAACGTTTACGCAGCACTCTTTGCGTATGCGGTAGGTGTTCGTATGAATCTTGACGATAACGTTATTCTTCGCGGACTTGCAAGCTTCGTGCCCGTAGGAATGCGTCAGAATATCTATGAGCTCGGTAAGATAACCGTTATTGAGGACTGCTACAACGCAAGCCCCGAGTCCATGAAGGCGGCAATAAAGGTGCTTCGTGACGTTACTTCCGAGGGTGGCAGAATGATGGCTCTGCTTGGAAACATGTATGAGCTTGGTGCAGCCTCCGAGAGATTTCACGAGGAGGTCGGACTCGCATTTGCCGCATGCGGCGGACACTCGCTCTTCACCTTTGGTGAGAGCGCGGATATTATCGCGCGCGGAGCTATGCTCGGCGGCGTGAGCGGTGAGAATATCTACCGAAATACGGACGTTCGCTCTCCTGAAATTAGCGGAGAGATGCTTTTACACGCGCTTCGCGCGGGAGATACGCTGCTTGTAAAGGCAAGCAGAGGTGCGGCTGCGGAGAACGTCATAAAGTATCTTAAGGAAAACGCAGACAGACTTTGTAGATAATTGTTTTTAGTGGAGTAAATAATGAAGCAGCTTGTTATAGAGTTTTTGGCTGTTGGAGTATCGTCGTTTTTAATAACGGCGATACTTTGCCATTTTATAATTCCTGCCCTATCGGCGAAGCACATAGGACAGTCCATAAGAGAAGAAGGCCCCAAGAGCCATTTTTCCAAGGCGGGAACACCCACAATGGGCGGCATCTGCTTTATTACGGGAATTCTTGCCGTTTTGCTTGTAGTGAGCGTAATATACTTTGCGCGCGCGCAGCAGAATAAGCTAATACCCATGGCGCTGACGCTCTGTCTTGCGCTTCTGAACGGTCTTATCGGACTTTTTGACGACTACAAAAAGCTCGTTCACAAGAAAAACGAGGGACTTAAGGCGTGGCAGAAGTTTGCGCTTCAGTGCGTTGCGGCGGCGCTTTACCTCGCGATAATGAGAATTACAGGAAACATCGACACCGTTCTCCATATTCCGTTTACGGATATTATGGTTGACTTTGGCGCTTTCTATTACTTCGGAGCGCTTGTGTTTATTGTGGGACTTGTCAACAGCGTCAACCTTACCGACGGCATTGATGGTCTTGCAACGTCAGTAACACTTGTAGTGTGCTCCTTCCTTGCGTTCATAGGACTGAATTTCCTCAGCTCCTCGATTACGCTTATTTCTGCCGCATTGATAGGTAGCCTTCTTGCGTTCTTGCGCAAAAACTGCCACACGGCAGAGGTGTTTATGGGAGATACGGGCTCGCTTTTCCTCGGCGGTGCTATGGCGGGTGCGGCATTTATGATAAATGATATGCTCGTTATGGTCATAGCCTGCGGAGTGTTTATTTTCGAGATGCTCAGCGTAGTAATTCAGGTGACGGTCTTCAAAGCATCGGGAAGAAAAAAGAGAGTATTTCTTATGGCTCCCGCGCACCATCACTTTGAGGCAAAGGGCTGGAGTGAGAACAAGATAGTTCTTGTTTTCAGTATCGTCAGCCTCGCGCTCTGTGCGATTGCTTGGTTTGGACTCTGATCTTTAAATAAAATTTTTGCGGAGGTGTGGTATGAAAGAATCAGATATTCAGAATGAACAAAAATCTGACTTGCCCGAAAGCCCCCGCAAATCTTTTTCTCTTGCTCCATGTGCGGTAAGGGGGAAAATAAAGGGGGCGCTTGAGAGGCGCAAGGAAAAGCTTGCAAATGAAGATCCTATTTTCGTCGAGCCGATAACCCCCGAGGAGCCCCCAAAGGCACAGCCGCTCGTAAAGGGCAACGTTGACGTTTGGTTCTTGCTCTGGGCTATGATACTTATTTGCTTCGGCGCAATAATGTCGTACAGTGCAAGTGCGGTGTACGCGGAGCAAAAGTACGACGATTCGACGTACTTTTTACTCAGATACGTGCTTTTTGCCGTTGCTGCAATAGTAGTGACTCTGCCGTTCGTTATGCTCGCTCGCCCGTGGTTTTGGCGAATATTCTCGGTTTTAGCATACGGCGGAGCGATAGTGCTTCTTTTGCTCGTTCTCGTTATGGGGGCTGTGCGCGGAGGCGCGCAGCGTTGGATCGACCTTGGATTTGTTACCGTTCAGCCCTCGGAGATCGCAAAGACGGCGGTGGTCATGCTGCTGGCGCTATACATGTCAAAGTACGAAAAGGAAATAACCTCAAAGCACCTTTTCGGCGGAAGCTTTCGCAAGGGCGTGCTTATGCCGATGTGCATAATCGGAACCGTTTGCGTTCTTGTCGCACTTGAAAGACACATATCGGGACTTATGATAATCGGCATGCTCGGCGTGTGCGTTATGTTCCTCGGTGGAACGCGAGTCAAGTGGCTTGCGATGTTCCTAGGCCTTATCGCGGTAGCGGGCGTATTTCTTATTCTTGTGTCCGACTATGCGCAGGAGAGAGTTGATATTTGGATAAATATCGACAAGGCAGACCCTCTCGGCTCTGCTTGGCAGACGCTTCAGGGACTTTACGCGATCGGCTCGGGAGGCTTTTTCGGACTCGGACTCGGAAGCAGCCGTCAGAAATTCGGCTACGTTTCTCAGCCGCAGAACGACTTTATATTTACGATTATTTGCGAGGAGCTTGGCTTTATAGGCGCGTTTGCGCTCCTGCTTCTCTTTGGACTTCTTATTTGGCGCGGCATCAAGATAGGACAGCGCGCGCCAGACAAATTCTGCGCCCTTACTGTGTGGGGGTTGACCTTTAAGATCGCGTTGCAGGTGGCTATGAATATAGCCGTTGTAACCAACACCATGCCGAACACGGGTATCTCGCTTCCGTTTTTCAGCTCGGGCGGTACGTCGCTCATGCTGCAAATATTTGAGATAGGCATAATTCTTTCCATATCGCGTTTTTCTACGTCAAAGAAATAGAGAGGACATAGCAATGAAGGTTTTGCTTACAGGCGGCGGAACAAGCGGACACGTAACGCCCGCTTTGGCAATCGCCGATATAATAAAAGAGCGTGAGCCGTCGTCGGTATTTGCGTACGTGGGCACCGAAAACGGAATTGAGAAAAAGCTCGTCGAAAAGGAATTTTACGAGTTTCACCCGATAGAGATACAGGGAATAAGACGCAAGCTTTCACTATCAAACATAAAAACCGCATATCTTATTATGCGTGCACCCTCAAGGGCAAAAAAGATAATAGAGAAATTCAAGCCCGACGTGGTTATCGGTACGGGCGGCTACGTGTGCTGGGCGCCTCTTAAGGCGGCGGCAGAAATGGGGATACCCACGGTAATTCACGAGTCAAACTCCGTTCCCGGTCTTGCTGTGCGCAAGCTTGAGGGGCAGGTCGACCTTATACTTACTAATTTCAAGAGCACTTCAAATTCTCTTAAAGAGAAGAAAAAGGTAGTTAACGTGGGCAACCCTATTCGAAGCAATTTCGGGGAATGCTCTAAGGCAGATGCAAGAGCGCGTCTTGGTATTGACGCGGATAAATTCCTCATACTTTCCTTTGGCGGAAGCCTTGGCGCGCCTGCCTTGAACGAGGCAGCTATCGACGTCATGAAGGACTTTGCCAAGGATAAGGACGATGTCATTTGCGTGCATTCGGGCGGTAAGAATTACTATAAGAACGCTATGGAGCTGTTCGTAGCGCACGGACTTGAGCGCAACTCGCGACTTGAGGTCAAGGAGTATATATACGATATGGGCGACTATATGACGGCGGCGGACGTCGTTATATGCCGTGCGGGCGCTATGACTCTGACGGAGCTTGCGAAAATGCATAAGCCCGCAATTCTCATTCCGTCACCGAACGTTGCGAATAACCACCAATACAAGAACGCACAGGCTTATGCCAAGGCAGGTGCTGCTGTACTTATCGAGGAAAGCGACCTTGACAGCCAGCGAATTGTCATGGAAATGGAAAAAATATATTCGGACACAGCACTTCGCGAAAAGATGGGTGATGCCATCGCGAAGTTTGCATATGATGACGTAGACGAACGTATTTACGAGGAAATAAGTAAGCTCGTAAAGAACCGTTCAAAGATCAAAAAGAAAGGAAGATAAGCTGTGAGCGCAACGAAAAGGGCGTCGATGCCACTCGACAAAAGAAAAATGATCATCATAGCGGTAACGGCGCTTATGGGTGCGCTCGCAACGGCAGGACTTACAATATTTGCCTTCTCCTTTTTGCCCGTAACAAAGGTCGAGCTTTCGGGTGTGACCGATTTCGACAGGGCGGAAATAGTAAGGCTTTCGGGAATTGAGATGGGAGACAAGCTGTACTCCATAAAGACCGACGAGGTGGAGGAGCATCTTATGATGGTCTGCCCGAAATTCGAAAAGGTCGAGGTTAAGACTAAATTCCCGAACACCGTTGTTTTCAAGGTTACAGAAAAAATACCGATGTGGTATATAGATATTGCCGATAGCTACTACGTGCTTGACTCAAAGCTTGAGGTCATAGACGAGGTGCAGACAAAGGAGCACTTTGCCGAAATGGGAGTGCCCGAGCTTGTGCTTCCCGAGGTTAGGTCGGTAATTCTTGGTGAGCTGCCCGTCTTCGGAGATCCCGAAAATGAGGATAAAACCGACGTTGAATGCGCTCTCGAATTTATTTCGGCAGTGCAAGGTACTACCTTTAAGGCGAGAATTACTGCCGTAGACGTGAGTAATCGCTTTGACGTAAGGATAGTAATTGACGGTAAATATTACGTTCAAATGGGCGACTCCACGAATACCGAGGCTAAGCTTAAGGCAGTGAATGCTATAATCACCTCGGATAAGCTTAAGGATTGCGACGCGGCTGAAATTTACGCCGCCGATCCCGCTCCGGTCACCTACCGTCCTTTGTATAATGAATAGCATAGAAAGCGTCCGCTAAATCTTGCGGACGCTTTTCTGTTTTTAATATGCTATTTACAAATGCTCGAAAAAATGTTATAATTAAATACGGTCAGGAAATATCTAAATAAAAAAGGAGAATAGACCAAATGAAAAAATACGTACTTGCCTTGGACGAGGGAACGACCAGCGCGCGAGCTATACTTTTTGATAATAAATCAAATATAATTTCTATGGCGCAGCACGAGATATCGCAGATATATCCACAGCCCGGCTGGGTTGAGCAGGATCCTATGGAGATATATGCAAATCAGTATGCCGCGCTTACCGAATGTATTGCGAAAAGCGGGATTTCTTCCGAAGAAATTGCATCGGTAGGTATCACTAACCAAAGGGAAACAGTTATAATTTGGGATAAAAGCACGGGAAAACCCATATACAACGCAATAGTATGGCAATGCAGACGTACGGCAGACATTTGCCGTGAGCTTGAGGCAGCGGGCCACGGTGAGTATATCCGCAAGACCACGGGGCTCAGAATAGACCCTTATTTCAGCGGAACCAAGATAAAGTGGATACTTGATAACGTGGAGGGCGCAAGAGAAAAGGCAGAGAAGGGTGAGCTGATGGCGGGCACGGTCGATACGTGGCTCATCTGGAAGCTGACCGAAGGAAGAGTTTTCGTCACGGACAGAACAAACGCATCGCGAACCATGCTTTGTAATATCCATACGTGTGAGTGGGACGATACAATACTTGAGCTTTTGAATATTCCGAAGCAAATGCTTCCCGATATAAGAAGCAGCAGTGAAATATACGGCTACTTTGAATGTATGGGCTCCGAGCTTACCGTTGCGGGAATTGCGGGAGACCAGCAGTCCGCACTGTTCGGACAGACGTGCTTTGAGGCGGGCGAGGCAAAGAATACTTACGGAACGGGCTGCTTCTTGCTTGCACATACGGGGCAGAGGGCTGTTGAGAGCAAGCAAGGCTTGCTCACTACCGTTGCCGCAGGAGAAAAGGGACGCCCCATTGAATACGCTCTTGAGGGAAGCGTTTTTGTGGGCGGCGCTGTCGTGAGATGGCTGCGTGACGAATTAAAGCTCATACACGAAGCCTCGGACAGCGAGTATTTTGCGCGAAAGGTCAAGGACAGCGCGGGCGTGTATCTCGTTCCCGCATTCAGCGGTTTGGGGGCGCCTACGTGGGATATGAACGCGCGAGGAACGGTATTAGGACTCACCGCGGGTACGGGAAAAAATCATATAATCCGCGCCGCGCTTGAGGCTATCGCATATCAGACGGAGGACGTTATTTCTGCAATGAACGCTGACGTTGCAGACCTCTACTCAAACGGCGAGGAGAGCAAGATATCGCTTCTTAAGGTTGACGGCGGAGCATCGGCAAACGACCTTCTTATGCAGATGCAAAGTGACTTTTCCGCAATTACGGTGCAAATTTCAGCCAATCCCGAGGCAACAGCCGCGGGAGCAGCATTCCTTGCAGGTCTTGCCGTTGGATTTTTTGCCGATAGAGAGGAGCTTAAGGGCCTTGTTGCTACCAGGAAGAACTTTGAACCGTGTATGGAGGAGGCTGAACGCAATATGCGACTTGACGGTTGGCACAGAGCGGTATCGGCTTGTAGAAAATTCAGCGAAAGCGAGGACTAAGTCTTATGAAAGAAAAAAGAGCTTTTAATGTTCCGTCCTCTGACGGTGTGCACACCTTGGCGGGCGTCGTATATTTGCCTGACGGCGAGCCGAGGGGACTTTTTCACGTAGTCCACGGAATGACCGAGCATATGGAAAGGTACGATAGATTTCTGTCTGACATGGCAGACGAGGGCTGGATAAGCTTTGGATACGACCATCTCGGACACGGAAAGACCGCAATTGACGATTCCGAGCTCGGTTATATAGCCAAAAAAGACGGCTGGGAGCTGTTGGTAAAGGACGTAAAGGCGTATTCTGATGCCGTTAGAGCGCAGTTTGGCAGTGCCGACATGCCGCTTTGCCTTATGGGACACAGCATGGGCTCGTTCGTGGCTCGACTTTCTGTGGGGGGCTATGTTCAGGCGGATCGCCTTATAGTAATGGGAACGGGCGGAGCTAATCCTGCCGCAGGAATGGGACTTGCACTTATAGCACTCATAAAGCGCTTTAAGGGAGAGAGGCATTTTTCGAAGCTTATCGATAATATTGCATTCGGCAGCTATAACAAGCGCTTTGGCGGTAATAGTGCGGACGATCCTAAACTCTGGCTTACGAACGACGAGGCTGTAAGACGAAAATATTATGCCGATCCTTACTGCACGTTCAAGTTTTCCGTCAGCGCGATGGGCGACCTCATAAGACTTATAAAATATAGCAATTCAAGTAGTTGGTATAATAATATTAACAGCTCCTTGCCCATTCTTTTGGTTTCGGGAGAGGACGATCCCGTCGGAAATTACGGAAAGGGAGTAAAGGAAGTCGAGAGAAAACTTAAAAAACGGCGTGAAAACGTCAGCTGTAAGCTTTACGCGAAAGCAAGGCACGAAATACTCAACGATTTTACCTACGAGACCGTTCGTAATGATATAATCGACTTCTGTAAAAAATAAAGCAGGGCATATCTTTAAGAAATTAAAAGAGAAAACAAAAATGTGATGTTCTTTAGTAAGAAATAATAAACCCCAACAGATTTTACAAAAGTTCTGTTGGGGATTTTGGATTTTGTTTGGTAATTCGAAATTTATCTAAATGAGAGTGATCACATACCCTATTGTAGGTCCGGCAAATATTGCAATGTATATAAGAGTGATCCAAGGTTGATAATCAATATAAAACTCCTTAAAAGTCAAACTCCATGGGTGCTTGATAATGACCCAAGCAAGCACATCAAATACAATACAAATCCCCGCCCATATTGCTCCCGTTATCAGAGCTTCAGTCAAACTCGGCACTGCAAGACCGTTTATATAGATCCAACCGAACAACGAAAACAGAATGATATTATAGAGCGGATGCCATGGTTTTGTCTTATTGTAACCCTCGCCCATACTATTTTCATCCATTGGAGTCATATTCAATACATAAATATTGAATATTGTGTGAAGTATGCCTACGCATGTTACAGTTGTATAGCATGTCCAAAACCACAACATTGACAATCCAAAATTCTGCATATAGGAAAATCCTTTTCTAAATGTTTTATTTGTCTATTTTATAAATAGTTTCGCAATTGTATTACAAAAGGCTTCGTATAAAGCCTATATCTCTAAAGTTGCGCACAATCAAAGGCTCTCCCTTTTGGGAGAGCTCCCGCGATAGCGGGTGAGAGGGCTTTTTACGGCATGTTTTCAATTCTCTCTTTGATGATACTATCAATCATTCGGCAAACACCATCAAAATTATCATCGATGTCTTTGTTGGAAAAGCGCAAAACACTAATTCCGTATCTTTCGAGAATTTCAGTTCTTACTTTGTCGTGTGCTTTGCCTAGATTTGTGTAGTGATTTGAACCGTCAAGCTCTATTACAAGGCGAGCGCTATGACAATAAAAGTCCGCAATAAAGTTATCTATTATACGTTGTTTGTATATTTTTACTGGATAATATCTCAAAAAATCATACCATAAATGTTTTTCTTGATGAGTCATGTTACGGCGCAAAATTCTTGCTATATTTAACAACTTATTGTTTTTCTTTAAAGGTTGATGCTCCATTTTGCCCTCTCCGTCGGCTAAGCCGCCACCTCTCCCATAGGGAGAGGCTTTTTCGTTAGCGATATTATAACACAAATCGTCAGAGAAAACAAGTTCTCTGACGAATTTTTTCTGGCTACCGTTTCTCCACTAATAGTTAAGATAGAATGGTAGACTCCATTCTTCTTTCCTTTTTTTAAGATGTGGGTTTGATATGCACATGTTGGGTAAGAAATACGACCAATATATTAAAAATTAGACAAAGCTCTTGATTTATTTCTTTAAAAGTAGTATAATGTATTATGTATGACTGTAATTTATATCTAAAAGGAGAATGACATGAACAGAGTTTCAAAGCATAATTACTACTTGGATATTGCACAGACTGTTGCTGAGCGTGGCACCTGCATGCGCAGACTTTTCGGCGCTATAATCGTAAAGGACGACGTTATCGTTTCGACGGGATATAACGGCGCGCCCAGAGGAAGAAAGAACTGCACCGACCTTCAGTCGTGTATCAGAGACAAGCTTAACATTCCGCGCGGCGAGAGATACGAGATGTGCCGCTCGGTTCATGCAGAGGCAAACGCTATAATTGCTGCGGCAAGAGAGAGAATGCTCGGCTCTACGCTTTACATGGTTTGCGTAAACCCTGAGAACGGAGAGCTTTATCCCGGCACGAGCGGCTGCATGATGGGCAAGCCTCAGATAATAAACGCGGGAATTTCCACCGTTATCGTTCGCGATACCAAGGATGAATACCGCATAATCAACGTTGCCGATTGGATAGAGGACGACGATTCTCTGTCGGGAAAATTCGGTTATTAAGACCTTTAATGAAAAGCCGTCGGTGTAGCGTGCTCGCTGGCAACACGTGGGGCTTTACGTATCTTGGTATTCGGAATAAGGCGGTGTAGGGTGACTGTTTTAAGACTTAAAGAAGAACACATATCGGCAGTTGCCGAGATAGAGAGGGCATGCTTTAGCGAGCCTTGGTCGGAGAGCGCGCTTCGCTTGCTTCTTGGCGACACGGCACTTGGCTTTGTCGCGCTTACGGAGAGCGGCGAGGTCGCCGCATACGTTGGAATGATGACTGTCGCTGACGAGGGACAGATAACCAACGTGGCAACACATCCCGACTATCGAAGATGCGGCTACGGAGCGGCTGTTCTTGACGAACTTCTTAACTTTGCCACGCAAAACAGGATCAAGGAGATATACCTTGAGGTAAGACGTTCAAACGAGGCGGCACGCGCCTTGTACGAGACGCGCGGCTTTGAGCACGTGGGAGAGCGAAAGGACTTTTACCGCTTTCCTCTCGAGGACGCCTTGATTATGAAAAAATGTATCTAAAGGATATTTGAAATGTATATTCTCGGAATAGAAAGCTCGTGTGACGAAACCTCTGCGGCGGTAGTCAGCATGGAGCGAGGAGAGAGAAAAATTCTCTCCAATATAGTTGCCTCGCAGATCGAAACTCACCGTCTTTATGGCGGTGTCGTTCCCGAGATCGCGAGTCGCGCGCATATTGAAGCGATAAGCTCTATCACATACGAGGCACTCTCGACTGCGGGCATTACGATAAATGACGTCGGCTGTATTGCCGTCACCTCGCACCCTGGGCTTATAGGTGCATTGCTCGTTGGAGTTAACTTTGCAAAATCCCTTGCCTTTGCGTATGGTATACCGCTCGTTCCCGTAAATCACGTAAAGGCTCACGTTGCAGCAGCATATCTTGAATACCCAACCCTTGAGCCGCCCTTTACGGCACTTGTCGTATCGGGTGGACACACGTCAATATACAGTGTTAACGATTACACCGATTTTCGTGAGATCGGCGGTACGCGCGACGATGCGGCAGGTGAGGCTTTTGATAAGATCGGCAGAGTTATAGGAATGCCGTACCCTGCGGGGGCGGCTATGGACAAGCTTGCCTACGAGGGAAAAAGTGACGCCATAAAGCTTCCGTCGCCCGCGATGCCTGGAGATAATCTGGAGTTTTCCTTTAGCGGTCTTAAAACTGCCGCACTCAACTATATAAATTCAGAAAGGCAAAAGGGAAGCGAGCCGAATGCCGCGGATATTACCGCGTCGTATACTAAGGTCATTGTCGATGCATTGGTAAAAAAGACAGCGCTTGCTATTGAAAAAACAGGCACGAATCGCCTGTGCCTCGCAGGCGGAGTTGCGGCAAACTCCCATATAAGAGGCGCGCTCGATAAGCTTTGTAAGGAAAAGGGCGTTGAGTTTTATAGACCAAGTCTCGCGCTCTGCTCCGATAACGCCGCAATGGTTGCAGCGGCGGGATATTTTGAATATCTGCGAGGAAATTTTGCAAATACCTCGCTTAATGCATCAGCACTTGATGAAGAATACTGATTAAAAAGGATCTTTTATGAGTAAACAACGTAAACAGGTGTCGGTCGACGATATACTCAGCGACCAGAATATTGAAAAGATAATAAGCAAAAACAGCTTTCGTCCCGAGGTGTCTCCTGCGGTTATCAAGAGATTGCCGAGATATTTCAGATACCTGCGAGAGATCATACGTATGGGTAAGACCAGAGTAAGCTCTGCCGAGCTTTCCCGTATGATGAACGTTACGGCATCGCAGATAAGGCAGGATCTTAATTGCTTTGGCGGATTTGGTCAGCAGGGATACGGCTATAACGTAAACTATCTCTACACCAAGATATGTGAAATACTCGGTGTTGGCTGTGGCTTCAGAGCGGCTGTAATAGGCGCGGGAAACCTTGGCACAGCTCTTGTAAAGAGCACGATGTTTGAAAAGAGAGGCGTTGACGTGGTTGCTATGTTCGACGTAGATACTGACATTATCGGAAAGAAGATAGGCGACGTTAAGGTTTACGGCATGGACTCTCTTGAAGAAATGCTCAAAAAGTTTTCCGTTGATATCGTAATTCTGACACTCCCGAAGGAATATGCCATCGATGCCGCAGAAAGACTTGAAAACACGGATATAACGGGCATATGGAATTTTACGGGTAAGGAGATACAGATACACTCAAAGGACGTTGTCGTCGAAAACGTCCATATAGGCGACTCCCTTATGACCCTTTGCTACGAGGTAGCTCAAAAAACGTATCGAAACGACGGTAAGGCATAAATGTCAAGAATAAATAAAATTTACATAAACTACGGTGGCTACGATTCACGCTACGACGCATCGATAAAGGGCGCGGACGAAAACGACCTCATGATACTCGGCGGGCTTTTTTTGCTTGCCGCTGCTGACGGAGAGGTCGATATTTCACGCGCTGAGGAGCTTTTGCCCGTAGAGCGTGCCGAGCTTATGGCATCGGTCAAATATTGGCGAGGCGCCGGCGTGATAACGAATACGCGCGCTGCGAAGGCTACCGAAAAAGAAAATAAAGAAAATAAAGAAAATACAGCGCACAAGGGCGGAGTCATTACCCACTCAGGTGTTGAGGAATACTCCAACGACGAGCTTGCAGCCGTTATCGAGGAGCGCGTAGGCACTGCCTTCATTGACGAGGCGCAAAAGGCAATGGGCAAGATGTTCAACAAAAACGAGGTCGGTAAGCTTATCGGCATCGTTGACCAGCTTGGCTTTGAGGAAGAGGCGGTTTTGGCGATCCTTTCCTATTGTGTTCGCATTGGCAAAAAGAGCATAAGCTATGCCGAAAAGATAGCGGTAAGCTTCCATGACGAGGATATATCGAGCGCCGCACAGGTGCACGCGCAGATCGATTTTCTTGAGCGCAGAAACACGAGCATCGAGAAAATAAGAAGCCTTTACGGCTTTGGTGGTAGAGCGCTGTCTCCGACGGAGAAGAAGCTTTTTGCCTCATGGACAGAGGACTACGGCTTTGATTTTGAGGTCGTAGAAAAGGCGTATAATATAACCGTTGACGCAATTCACGACCCTGCGCCCAAGTATACGGATAAGATACTTAAAAATTGGCATGAAAAGGGACTACGTAATGTTGAGGAGATAGATACCTATATTGCCGAGGAAAAGCAAAGCGCCAAGGAAAAGGCGCACTCGGGCGTTAAGGTTGGAGTTAAGAACAGTTATGCCGAGGAGTGGCTCACGCAGTTGCTTGACAAGAAATTTTAATAGAAAGGGAAAAATTCATGGGATATAACAGAGCTGATTACATAAAAATTAGAAATGAATTTTCCGATAAATACCAAGTGGCAAGACAGCGTGCGGATGAGAACCGCACCAAAATACATGCCGGGATCCCCGAAATATTCGGCATTGATCGCGAGCTCTCAAAAACAGGGCTTAAGATAATGGGAATCATTAAAGCGGGCGGAGACACCGAAGCGGCTATCGCCGCACTCCACGCGAGCAACGATGCTCTCATAGCCAAGCGTGAGGAGCTGCTCGTGACTAACGGATACCCCAAAGACTATACCGACGTGCATTACGACTGCCAAAAGTGCGGAGATACGGGCTTTATTGATACGGTCATGTGCGACTGTATGAAAAAAGCGCTCGTTCGTGCGGGATTTGAGTCGTCGGGACTTGGTGGACTTATCGGTAAGCAGAGATTTTGTAACTTTGATCTTGGGTATTATGATGACGAGGACGGCTCAAAGGCGAGAGTCGAGAAAAACGTTCGCATCTTAAAGCAGTTCGCAGAGGGATTTTCTTCGGATACATATTCTAACTTTTTGCTTCTCGGTACGACGGGACTCGGAAAGACGCATCTTTCGACGGCAGTCGCAGAGAAGGTCATCGAGCGTGGCTTTGACGTGCTCTACGTAAGCTCTATCTCTATGCTCGGAGATTTTGAACAAAAGCGCTTTGGAAGCAGCGGAGTGTCTCCGTATTCAAACGATACGGAGAGATATTACGAATGCGATCTTCTTATAATTGACGATCTTGGCACGGAGGTCGTAAACAAGTTCACGCAGGCGTACCTCTATGAGGTAATAAACACGAGAATTAACAACAGAAAGTGCACTATCATTAATACCAACCTCACGCCGAGCGATATTATTGCTACGTATACCGACCGTATACACAGCAGAGTTTTCGGTGAATACATGCCGCTCCTCTTTACGGGTGTTGATATTCGCAGACAGAAGTCCTTGGGAAAGTAAAGCAAGAAAACCGCGTTTTATATTAAAACGCGGTTTTTTATTGCATTTTCTGCAAATGTTTGCTATAATATAAAAAAGGCGGTGAGAAAATGACGGAAAATATCTGGGAATATATACGCGGTGAGGACGTAGCGGAGTCTATGCGGCTTATAGGCTGCGAGGATAAATATATAAGTGGGAATGCATCTGACTTTGAAAAATTCAGGGAGTGGATCGCAGTTCTTGCTTTTTTTGATGGCACGGAAATGGCAAAAAAACACTGCGAAAAAATTGGCTTCGCCATCGGAGAGAACCTGACACCCGGGCAAATCAAGAGGAGCTCGGCAAGTCTTATTTGGAAAAAATATGCTTCCTTGAATTGTTTAATAATTGAGGATTTAGAAGAATTTAGTCGTGAGGAAAAAGACAATTATGTTCCCTCATACAGACGTGAAAATATTACTGTGGATTTTTTTAATAATACCGCCAATATTCTTTCTTTTTCGAGCATGCTTTCAGAGGATGCAAAAAAAAATGAGGATGATGAAATAAGTCTTAAAAATCCAATCGAAGTCCTCTTTTTTGAGGGAGAGTTTAATCGCCCTGACAGATATACTGCCGAAAAGGTATTAAAAAAGATAGGTGCTGGCGAAAAATGTAATAATAACGAAAATAATTTGTTATTATGTCAATTGGTATGTGAGATTATTTACGCTAAAAAAGACAACTGTCCGATTTTTGTTTTTGATATAAAAAATGGCAGTGAGTGCGCCGAAGGGCTTATAAATTATCTTGTGAAGCGTGACCTTGAGGCGAGAATATATTTGCTTCCAGACTCAAGCGTTCCGTCACGCAGGGTGATAGATCTTTGCCTTTGCGGAAGCCGAAAATGCTTTGTCACACCCGTTGTCCCCAAAAACTATTCGGACTATTTAGCGGAGCTTGAGAAAATTTATCCGTGCCGACTTATACTCCGTAAATAATAGAACAATAAAAGTTGCCTGCCGAGAAAGCAAACATTCTCGGCAGGCTTTTTGATACCCTAATCAGTCATAAAAATACCTGTTCAATATTTTTTCGGATATCGAGCTTATATTTTCGCAGACTGAGGATATGGTATCGCAGTAGCGCTCATAGAGCCTTTCATGAAACTCCTGATCATCGTCCGCGATAAGCATTGCGGCAAGATATATGGCAGCCGCAGGAGCGAATCGCGCGAGCAGAGGAAACTCGGAGTCAAGCGGAAGATGCGCGGACTCAAGCTCAGTGCCTGCTTCCTCACCAAGGAAATGTCTTATCGATGAATCTCTGTCAAAGAGTTCGGTGCAGAAATTTGCCAAAAGATAAGGCGCTCTTTCCTCAAAATCCTCATTATCCCCCTGTGTCATGCTCTCAGCGAGTATAGCCAGAGCGTTTCGGTAAATATCCTTACAGGTCATGCTTTACCTCGCGTGCAGAGATCAGGTGTTGATGTTAACGATAACCAGTTCCTCGGGGTGAACAACCTTTGCACCGTAGATGTGAAGACCCTTAACAGCATCGGCAAATCTCTTTTCGGGGCGGTATGCGTCGATTTCGGAGAGCTGTTCTGCGAACGCAATGGCGCGAGTTGTACGCATGATACAATGGTGAATGGGATTTTTGCCAGTCTCTTCAATCGCTATGTTTGGAGTTATGAACACCTTGCATCCGGCGATCTTGCCTATGCAACCGTTTTCGAGGGCTTCGGTATTGTCGCTCGAGAGCAAAAACTTAGCCTTCAGAAGGAGTCTGCCAACGAAGGGGCTCACCTCAAGCACTATGTTGTTGGTGTCAGAAACGTTGTTTTCGTAAAGAATCTCACGAGCCTCAATAATACAATCGATGATATTTTCGGGATAGGTGTCGCTGGATACACCATAAGAGTCCGACTCTGCCGCAATCTTGAAAACATACTTGTCTGCGGCGTTTGCGAGGCTGTCGGCAGCAACCTTCATAGCGGCGTCCATAAGGCGGGGAGTGCACTGAGTGCGGTCGATGTCGTCGATCTGGAAGTTAAAGCACTTTGCCTGATCGATAGCGAGCTCCGTTACCGTGTCGGAGAGGCTCTGGGGGTTAGCCATATCGGTGTCCTTGGTGTAATCGGTTACGTCAATGTTGCCGACACCGCAGATCTTTACGACCGAGCCCTTGTTTTTGATCTCGCCTTCATATTCTCTGGTGCAGTGAGCAACTGCGATGTACTTTTTGTCAAGAGCGCTGTAGAGATTTTCGCTCCAGATTGTGGGTATAAAATTTGTAATTGCCATAATAAATAATTCCTTTCTTAAATAAATAATTTGTTTTTTATCTGTTCCATTTTTTCATGGACTCAATGATTTTTGAATAGTTTGCCTTTACTTCTGTGCGCGACATGCTTCTTACCTCGTCTGGGGAAAAGTATTCCTTTGAGGAGTTCGTGCCTACGCGCCCGGAGGAGCTTCCGGCATTGCGCTCGTTGACAGTCTTGGCTGCCATTTCTCTCTGATATACTCTTTGTCGGTAGAGCGCATAGGAAGCGGCAAGAGAATTTCCTGCGCGAACGCTGTCCCAAACGCTGTCGGGAAGCGTTTTTAGATCTGTGTTCGGGAATACGTCGAAGAACTCACCGAGCTGCTCGGAAATTCTCCGAGATTCCTCAGCTTGTGCCAGAAGGCGCTCGTTAAGCTCGCGCACCTTCTCGCGAAGCTCGCAGAGCTCAAGCGCAGTGTCCGCGCTTTCGTCTGCATCCGTCTTCTCGTCCGATTCCGTGCTTTCGTCTGCTTCCGTGTCCTTTTGACTATCGGTAGTATTGTCCTCTACGGTGCAAACGTCGTCCTCGGAGAAGAACACGCCCTCAACGGCGGTGTCTTCCTCTTCTACGAATGCTTCCTCGTAGGGGATCGCTTGGTTAAACGGCATATCCATGCTCAGTCTCCTTTCTTGACTCCAATTCCTCCATCAGAGCCTCCTTGTTTTGGACGAGCCCCGCAGGGAGTCTGCGAATGTACTCAACGGGAGTTATATAGCCCTTATCAAGGAGCTTGTCGAGAATGTTTTGCGACGCCACTGCACTGTACCTCGTTATCTCGGTAACGTCAACGCGGGCGCTTATCGCAGCCTTGCGCAGGCTCTCTACGTCTACGGGCAGAGAGCTTACGCTTGCGCCGTCCTTGCAGGGAAGCAAACGGCCATCGCCGTAGTAGGCGCATATCATATCCACCCAGATCGCGGCGAGCCGCTCGATAGACTCGTAGAAGGAATAGCGCACGTTGTCAAGTGCTATACGGGAGGTTTCCTGGAGCGCAAGGATCGCGCTCGTGTTTCTTGCCTCCATATTTCCGAGAGCGGACTCGGTAGCACCCATAAGCTCCTTCGTAAGCGTTACGGCGCTGTTTATAAGCTCCATAAAGCCGTTTTGCATTTCTCCCGTACCTACGACCGAAACGGCATCGGAAATATTTCCGCCGCCCATGGCGGCAATAGCCTCTCCTATCTCGTTAGACCATTCGGGAATACGTGATTTGTCATAGATGACCTTTGAGAACGCAGTATCCGTCATGTGCTTCATCGCCATAGCGTAGGCTCTGTTTATGAACTTCTGATTGGGTATCATAGAGCTTACGGGAGACGAGCCGTGGAAGCTGTCCTTTGAGCGAGTCCAGCTGAATGTGACTATGGGGTAGAGTCGGCATGAGGTGTGAGCGCGCTTGACAACGCAATCGCGCGTTGATTTCTCGAAGCACACCTCACCGTTCTCGCGCCAGAATTTAATTATAAAGGTTGCCTTTTCCTCGTCCTCACCCTCAAGCTCCAAGGTGCTCAGAGCACCTGATCTTACAAAGTCGTCGTCTCTAACTATCTTCGCAACGTCATCCTCGGGTATCCCGTTTTCACGAGCCTCTCTGCGAAGAGACAGCACGGAGCTTCTTCCGGATATTATGACGTATTCCTGAGACTGTATGTCGTGCTTGTTTACGTCTGACGGAAAAATGCACGTCGCGTCCGCAATGTCTGTGACTATATCTCCTGCGTATTCTCCCGCGCCCTGAGCGTTAGGATCCCAATAGCAGTAAAGCGCACCGTCACCCATGACGGCAGCATCCGTCAGAAGCGAGAATATTTTTGAGTCCATAGCGGACTTTTCCCAGCGGTACGCGGTATTTGCGTTGAGAGCGGTGATAAGAGCCTCGGCGCGCTCGCGTTCTTCCCTTGTGTAAAAGGGAAGATTTTCGTCCGTGAAGCGTATTGAGAGATTAGTCGTGGCTACGGAGCACACAAGATAATCAACAACTCGCCTTATGATATTAAAGACGGGATGCGGAAGTTCTGCGCTGTCATTTGAGCTCCACTGCTCGCCGCAGTAAAAGGCTTGATTTTTTCGCGCGATCTCGTAGAGTCCGATTCGACGCTTGTAGGTCTTGCCGGATTCGTACTGCTGCCACGCTTTGTTTTTGTGATAATTCATTTTTCTTCCTTTCTATAATAAAAATGATTGTCGAGCGACGGATCGTCACACGCAAAGCGGGAAGAGACGCGGCTCACTTTACTGTCAGAGATGCCGAGACTATTCTTTGACGTGCTTGCCCGTCCGCAAAAATGCTTGCGCTGACATGCTGAAATCTGTTTACTCGTGCTCGCTTTTTTTGCAACACCGAATTGGAGCCGTCCGTACCGAAGGTAAGCTCTCCTCGTAGGATGCTTTCGTCGTCAGAATGTAGATCTACCGTTATTTCTCCGTCAGATACCTCTGTCGCAACGAATGATAATCTCTTTTTCTTTGACGTTGAAAAGTCCTCGGGATGAGAGACGATTTTTCCTTGAATTATCCGTGATCCCTCGTCAGTGACAAGATCGTCGTAAAATATGAAAATATTCTTTCCGGTATGGAAGGCGGCATTGCCATCAACGTCAAAAAAGTCGTAAGCGCATATACCCGTATATCGAGTCCAAGCGCTTCTCTTGGGAGAATATACCCAGACTACGTCCCCCTCACTGGAGTATAGGAGAAGCTCGTCATTTGCTTGACAATAGTGTAGCTTACTGCTTAATAACCACTCGGGAGCAAGCAACGAATCTATGGCGTCGGAGATCGGATAAGCGTTGCACTCGTCCAGCTCGTCTGTGTTAGACGCGTAAGCGTATACACCGTCAGCTCCCACAGTGCAGGGCGTGTTTCCCATTACCGCCGTTCCTTGTGTTACTATCGATACGGTGGTATTGATATTCATGATGGGAAACTCCTCTGTACCGCTAGCGGAGCTGTCCGCCATCCAGACACCGCCCTCCGTGAAAATAAGCAGACGGTCAAAATGACGGGCAACGCCCTTTATGGGGTATCTGCCGTCACCCACGGTGAATTTGTGGTTGAGAGGAAAATAAATGGAGTCGCTGTCGGAATATACGCGGCGGCAGTCCTCAAGCTCGCTATCCGATACGTAAGCACCGCTATACATTACGGCGCCGTTCCCGGCTCCGTAAAGAAACGGACGGCTGTTGCTTATTCCCCCGAAAACCGTGGCGCGTGTGTTAGCCTTAATGGCAGAATCGGATATCCCTGTCGCGTATGTAAAGTATAGCTCAACGCTGTCGTTTTGTTTGAGACCTGATACGATCACAATGCTCGGATTTGAGCTTATCATGTAATTTTCGGAACTGATAAGCTCGCCGTTTACGTAAAGCGCTTCTATCGAGGCGATCGGACTGTCAGCATACAGCATAGAGGCGGTGCTTTTTGTGATCAGATAGCTTATACGCGCTCGGTTTGTGAGAGCGTTTCGGGGCTCGTTTATTTCTCCGATCTCCTCATCATGCCAATTCTTGCCGATGAGCGGCGCATAGCCGACGGCAGGGCGTACCGCATCAGAGCTTACCGCATAAATGTTATTTCCGTCGATCAGAAATAGAGATCTGCGATAGAAGAAGAAGCTTGCCGATTTTCCCGAATTACCAATGGTAGCGATCTTTGAGATTTCGTTATCCGGGTAGCTTATGGAATATACGTCAGCGCCCGCAAGCACGAAGATAAAGGATAATCCACTAAGCTCACCTGACCATATTGCTCGTATAAATGTCGGTATGGTAGCAAGCTTTTTGTAGCCCGAGCGCTTTTGCAATGAGCCATCGGGCAGAAATCTGAAATTGACT
>JAZOWN010000060.1:0-32298 GCA_045659245.1 Eubacteriales bacterium | reverse complement strand
GCGTACAATCTTTACGTAGCGATTGACGGCGAATGGGAGCTTATTTGCTCGCTTGAGAGTCAGCCGAGCATCGCAGGCGCATTCAACTGGACGAGCGTTGACTTCGAATACGTACTCCGTTTCTTCCGTAACGGAATGGACAAAACACAGGTAGGTAAGAGCTTGGTAGTCAGTGATTGTGCCGTTTACGAGGGACTTGTTGCTATGGACCTTGAGGCTCCCGTAGCGCCCGCACCCGAACCCGATCCTGATCCTACTCCTGAACCCGAGCCTGAGCCTATCTATGAGGTAGACTTCAATGGTACTGCGGACGTGTTCAAGCAGAACGGTAATAACGGTGGTGCTACGTACGACGGAATGACCAATACTATTTCCGAAGACGGAAAATCCATTGAACTCAAGGCGAACAAGACCGTTTCAGAGCATGGCTCTTTATGGAGCGGCGAGATGCTTAAATATAAGTTGGAAGGCAAGTCCTATACCGTAGTATTCACAGTAGACGCTCCCGACAATCAGTCCGTAGGTATCTTCCTTAAGTGGAAGGACGGATTCTTTGTAAATCCCATGAACAACACCTACTCTCTCGGTCATTGCTCCAAGAACGGTGCTAACGTAGAGAAGTACGTTGAGACCACTACTTACGAAGGCGACGGCACTGCTGTTGAGACTTACGCAATTGAAATTGCAAGCGGAGACGTAGCAAACAGCGATGGAAAGTACGAGTGCTCCGTATACAAGCTTTATGCAGTTGTAGACGGCGAGTGGACTCTCATTGCTGAGCTTGACGAGGAAGCGCGCGAGGCAATCGCTTGGAACACCGGCGACTATGAATTCATGCTTCAGCTTGCTCGTGTAACCGATGGCGAGACTAACACCGGTACTGTAACTGTAAGCGACGTTAAGGTTTACGAGGGACTCGTTGCTATGGATCTTGAGGCTCCCGCAGAGCCTACTCCCGATCCCGAGCCCGAGCCTGAGCCTGAGCCCGAACCCGAGCCTGAGCCCGAGCCCGAACCCGAGCCCGAGCCCGAACCCGAGCCTGAGCCCGAGCCCGAGCCCGAGCCTGAGCCCGATCCTACTCCCGATCCCGAGCCTGATCCTGATCCTACTCCCGATCCTACTCCCGATCCCGAGCCTGATCCCAATCCCGGCGACGATAACACCGATGACGAGGGCGGAACGACTCCTCCCGCAGGTGACGACAACACCGATGACAACGGCGGAACGACTCCTCCCGCAGGTGACGACAACACCGACGACAACGGCGGAACGACTCCTCCCGCAGGTGACGACAACACCGACGACAACGGCGGAACGACTCCTCCCGCGGGTGACGACAACACCGGCGACAACGGTAATACTGACAACAGTAGCGGCAATAACAGCGCTGACGATCCCTTTGACGACGGATATACTCCCGAAACAAAGGCTCCTGAGACGAGCGCTCCCGAAACAAATGCTCCCGAGACTGAGCCTGCGGCAAAGAAGGGTTGCGGCGCAAGTCTTGCTATGACGGGCGTTGCTCTCGTTGGAGCTTGCGCTGCTATGCTTGCAGTTAAGCGCAGAAAGAACGAAGACGACTAATTAGTATTAGTTGACAAAAAGATAATTAAAAAGCACCTGCAAATTGATTCCTTTCGGGGTTGGTTTGCAGGTGCTTCTTTATATAATTAAAATATTGTAGGCAAATTCTTGACAAAAGCGCAGGTGTGTGCTATACTATCCATGTATGCAAATCTTTATTCCGATATTATTGAAAGGAAATATAATATATTATGCAGGAAAAGTTCGACACAAAATATTCCTTTGTGGACAGCGAGAAGAAAATACTGTCCTTCTGGAAGGAAAACGACTGCTTCAAAAAGCTTAAGGAAAAGAATGCCGACGGTCCTAAGTACCGCTTTATCGACGGTCCTATAACCGCGAACAACCCTATGGGTATTCACCACGTTTGGGGAAGAACTCTTAAGGATACTTATATCAAGTACCACGCAATGAAGGGCTGCGATACCCACTACCGCAACGGCTTTGACTCTCAGGGTCTTTGGGTTGAGGTTGAGGTTGAGAAGGAGCTTGGCTTTAAGACCAAGCACGATATCGAGGCTTACGGTCTTGATAAGTTTACGGACAAGTGTATCGAGCGCGTAAAGAAGTTTTCGGGCGTTATTACCGAGCAGTCCGAGCGCCTTGGTCAGTGGATGGACTGGGATAACTCCTACTACACCTACACCGACGAAAATATTACGGGTATCTGGGCATTCCTCAAAAAGTGTCATGAGGGTGGCTGGATAAAAGAGGTCTACAAGCCCATGCCCTGGTGCTCGCGCTGCGGAACATCTCTCTCCGAGCACGAAATGACGGGTTCTTATAAGGAAATTGAGCACGAGGCTGTGTTCTTCAAGCTTCCTTTAGTTGCAACTGACGATTACATTCTCGTATGGACAACCACCCCTTGGACTCTTTCTGCAAACGTTGCTCTCGCAGTAAACGCGGAGATGGACTACGTAAGACTTCACGTAGAGGGAGAGAAGTACAACTACGTTACCTCTCTTAACTACTTTAAGCAGAAGTTTGAGGGCAAGGACGGCGTTACTCTGCTTGACACCTTTAAGGGTGCCGATCTTGAGGGCAAAGAGTACGAGACCTGCTTCCCTGAGATGGAGGAGCAGAAGTTTACGCATAAGATAGTCCTTTGGGACGAGGTTGACGAGGCAGAGGGCTGCGGAGTCGTTCACATCGCGCCCGGCTGCGGTGCAGAGGACTTTGCGCTCGGCGAGTCTCTCGGTCTTCCCAGAATTATCCCGATAGACGAATACGGTATATTCTACGACGGCTTTAGCTTCCTTTCCGGCGTTGACGCGCAGGAGAGCAGACAGCTCGTATTTGAGGAGCTTAAAAATCGCGGCAAGCTGTTCTATACTCACAAATATAAGCACAGCTATCCCGTATGCTGGAGATGTAAGCACGAGATCCTTTTCCGTCTTGTTAAGGAATGGGCAATTGCCGTTGACGAGCTTCGTCCCCGTCTTATAGCAAACGCTAATAAGGTTCGTTGGGAGCCTCCTTACCAGGGCAAGAGAATGCTTGACTGGCTTGAGAATATGTCCGACTGGAATATTTCCCGTAAGCGCTTCTACGGACTCCCCCTGCCTTTCTATAAGTGCGAATGCTGCGGTGAGCTTACCGTAGTTGGCTCAAAGGAAGAGCTTTACGAGAGAGCCGTTGACAAATCAAAGGTTGACGCGATCCCTCACCTCCACCGTCCTTGGATAGACGACGTTAAGATCGCTTGTCCTAAGTGTAATAGCGAAGTTACGCGTGTAACGCAGGTAGGTGACGTTTGGCTTGACGCAGGTATCGTTCCTTTCTCAACTCTTAAGCACTTCACTGACAAGGAATACTGGAAGCAGTACTTCCCTGCAGAGCACGTGCTTGAAATGAAGGAGCAGATCCGCCTTTGGTTCTATTCTATGCTCTTTATGAGTACCGTTCTCGTTGACGAGCCTCCCTACGAGCGCGTAAGCACTCACGGTGTTGTTGTTTCCGAGGACGGAAGCAAGTTCTCCAAGACCGGATTTATGATCCGCTTTGACGAGGCGGCAGACGTTATCGGTGCTGATGCTTCGAGATATATCTTCGCGTCCTCCTCAACCTCAGGTGACGTTCGCTTTGGATTTAACCTTGGTGACGAGGCAAGAAGAAAGCTTCTCGCGTTCTGGAACCTTGAAACGTTCTTTGCGACCTATGCGGATATCGACAACGTTAAGGTTGACCTCTCGAAGCTCAACATAAACGACCTTTGCGACATCGACCGTTGGCTCGTTATAAGAACAAACAGCTTTATCAAGGAAGCAACCAAGTATATGGACGACTACTCTACCCGCGACGTAGTTGCAGGCTTTGAGGCGTTTGTAAACGATATTTCCAATTTCTATATCCGCGTAAATCGCGCTCGCTTCTGGAGCACCAACAACGACTCCGATAAGCAGAACGCGTACGCAGTTCTGTTCTACGCGATAAAGGCGATTACTCAGGTAATGGCTCCCATGGTTCCCTTTATCACCGAGACCACGTGGCAGAACTTCGTAAAGAGATATTCTGACGAGGCTTCCGTTTCGGTATTCCTTACCGAGTGGCCCACCGTTCGCGCCGATCTTGACGTAACCGACGAGGCAATTCTCGCAAACGTCGAAAAGGCAAGAGATATTATCTCTCTCGGACTTAAGCTTCGTAACGAAAAGCAGATAAAGATCCGTCAGCCTCTGCCCGCGCTCTACGTAAGCGCAAACGAGGCAAACCACGCGGCTATCGAGGCGTTTGGTTCTATTATCGCAAGCGAGCTTAACATGGTAGAGATCAAGGAGCTTGAGAACACCGATTCTCTTGAATCCAACTTCCTTAACGTAAACTTTAAGGTTGCGGGACGTGTGCACAAGAACAGAGCATACGACGTTAAGGCTTACCTTGCAGAGCTTGGCGCAGACGAGCAGCAGGCTCTCTCCGATGCCGTTAAGGCAGGAAAGGCGATAAGCGTTCTTGATATTGCTGACATTGAGCCCGACGTATTTACCGTAAACGCAAAGAGCGCGAACAACGTGGCTATCTACAAGAACAACGACGAGTTCGTTGCTATTGATACCACTATTTCCGAGGAGCTTCAGAGAGCGGGAATTTTGCGTGACATCGTTCGTCAGTGTCAGGTATTCCGTAAGGAAGCAGGATTTGACGTAAGCGATAAGATCTTTGTCGGCTTTGAGACCGACTCCGAGCTTATGAACAGCATTATCGCAGAGAAGGAAGCACAGCTTACTCACGACCTTCTCGCAACTCTTGAAGCACCCGCAGAGCCTGAATTTACGGGAGTTATCGACCTCGACGGTGTGAAGATAACCGTAACGCTTAAGAGAAAATAATTAAATAACACTTAATAAAAACATGCACCCCAAGGGGTTTAACCCTTGGGGTGCATGTTTGTTTTATAATCTTAATTCAATTATTCTTTTGCGTGGGAGAGCTCATATTTGGTCAAGAGGAACGAAACGGCAAAGCCGAGTATCAACAGAATTCCACCTATTACGACGTCGGAAACAGGGAGAGTATTTGCTTCTGCCCAACCTACGTAAAGTGCGTACATATCCGTGTTTACGAACATTGACGCGATAGAGCCGAACGAGAGGCCTGTTACCGCGAAAAACGCGGTGTGCTTGTGCTTTGAAAGTATTGCGGAAAAGAGCCTTGACATTGAAACAAGACCGACTATAAAGCCAATTCCGAGGCAAGCGAAAAGCAGTATAACTATGGGATTACCCATAATATACTCCGAGTGCAGACTGCCGAGTATGGGCTTGAACTGCCCGAACGCCATGAGAATGGCAGTCGCGCTAAGCCCCGGAACTATCTGCGTGACGGAAACTATAAAGCCGAGCGGGAAATAAGATACAAAGAGCCACCAGGGGAAGTCCGTGTAGGTCGCGGCAGTCTCGCTCTCTGCCGAGGAGAGAACGATAGACAAAACGCCGATAGCGACAGGGATCAAAAAGCCGATCATAAGAAGAATGATGCGCAAGGGATTTACCTTTGCTCCCTTTATTTCCTTTGTTATCGCGGGAGTAGCACCGAGCATAAGACCGACGAAAAGGCAGATGAGGATAAGGAGGAATTTTTCGAAAACGCTTTGTATTACGAGGAAGCCTGCCGCGAAGCCGATAACGACACCGAGTCCTATCGGTAAGAGAAACGCAAAGCAGCGCTTGAAATCTCCGAGAATGTTTCCAATGGCGTACAGCATTCCCGTATAAAGTCCGAAAATTATTGCTATCGTGGAGCCGCTGATGCCGGGAACTATTACGGCAAGACCGATAAAGATACCTAGAATCAAAGCTATGATAAAGCTTTTAGGGGTGTGCTTTTTAATTATTGTGGATTCGGTTTTTTCAGAATCTTTTCTTATATTCATTGTTAATCACCTTGCCTAAAATATTCGTATCAAAGGTTTTTGGTCATGGGAACGTGCGGGTGGTTTTGCTCGTATTCTATCTCGCCGCACACGGTGTATCCCGAGAATTCGTAAAAGGGCTTTGCATGGTATTGCGAATGCAGAGAGATCCTTTTGCCGCCATTTTGAGCGACGTGTTTTTCCGCCGCGCCGAGAAGCTCGCTTCCAAGTCCTTGACCGCGGTATTCTTTAAGGACTGCAAGACGGCCGAAAAAGTATTCCTGTTCGTCGCCTGTCGGGAATACTCGGCAGGTAGCGATCGCACGGCCCGCGTCGTACATGACGAAATGAGTGGCAAGGCGGTCGTTTTCGTCCTCCTCATCAATAAATCCTTGCTCGCGCACGAACACCTCTATGCGAATGTCCATGGCGTCACGCGGCAGGGAATCGTAAACCTTGATTTCTTTCAATATAATGCTCCTTTTTTACCATATAAAGGGTATGAGTCTGTATTTGACCTTTAACTTATATTCGGAATAACCGTCAAGTCCCTCGGTCAAGATCTTTTCCTCGTTGGAAATACGCGCCACTATTACAATAGGATAAGCGGCAAACGGGATAAGTCCCCAGAGTGGGCCGGGGATCAGAGGAATGGGAAGGAACATAAAAAGGGTTGCAAGATACATGGGATGGCGAACGATGCCGTAAAGTCCCGTTGATATTACCTTTTGGTTCTCTTGAATTTCGACTGTTCGGGAAAGGAATGCGTTCTCTCGCATTACCTCTGCGTACATAGCGTATCCAGCAAGAAAGAGAATGGAAGCAAGTATTACGAGCCAAGCGGGAACGGTCGACCAGCCGAAGCGGAAATCGAGCGCACAGAGGACAAAGCCCACGGGAAACATAAGCCCCGAGAGGGCTACAACGCCCTTTTGAGTGCTTTCCTTTTCCTTGCTGTTAAGTCTTTTTTGAAGCAGATCGGGAGAAGCAAAGAGCATCACGACACCCATGGTCAGCATGGGAATAAAAAGCAATGCCATAAAGAGGTACGCGCCGGGATACAAGAACGTCCACGCGGGCAAAAACAGAAGTCCGCCGATAAGGACTATGCCGAAGATAAATTTTATAAGACCGTTAAGCGCAAGACGCATGGTGAGCTCCTTTGATTGATTTGTGAGGAGTAAAAATTAAAACTTTTTCTAAATTATTTTTGCGTGTTTGCTGATTTGTTTTTTACCGTTGTTATGGAAGCAATTAACATTCTTCTGATTTTTCCGCACTTGTTGCGCATAGCTTTAAATGTACTTTCGTCAATAATTCCGCTTTTATACAAAACGTTTAGCCAAGTTTCGGATTCGTTTGCTTCTTTTTGAGCGATTTCGAGCTTGTGCACAAAATCCGCATTGCTCTCCGCATATTTTGCTTCAGCAATATTTGCACTTATGGACGATGCGCTGCGAATGAGTTGTTTTGTGTATTCCGTGTGTCCTTTTATTCTTGAACACATATTTGCGGTTTCAACAGCGAACTCAATCGCAAGTTCATGTGAAGTTTTTGACATGGGATATCCTTTCTTGTCCGCCAAGACGGAGAGATATAGACGGCAAAGCCGTCGTGATATAGCGCATCGGTGTCGCGCGTGATATGGAAAGCCAAGGGCTTTCGAGATATGCTTGGCTGTGCCAAGCGTGATATAGCCTCGCGCTGCTCGGCGTGATGGAAGAAAAGACAAACGCGACGTCGCGTAAGCGACATATCACGCATCCGAAGGAGGCATATAACGAACGCGAAGCGTTCTATATCACGTGCCGAAAGGCGCATATCACGTCGCGTTGTCTGACTTTGTCAGACACACGACACTTTCAACGTGCCCCGTTCTCGGGAACATATCGACGGGCTGAACCGCGCCGATTTCATAGCCTGCCTCGCGAAACCATGCGCAGTCGCGCGCGAGCGTCGTAGCGTCGCAGGAAACGTACACGATCCTTGGAACGCGAAGCTCTGCAAGACAGTCAACAAGCTCCTTGGTGCTGCCTTTTCTCGGGGGATCTATTACGACTACGTCGGGGCATTTGCCGCCTGTCGCGTTAAGTACAGTTTGCGGGCTTGACGCGTCACCGCAGAAAAAATTTGCGTTGGTAATGCCGTTGTACTCCGCGTTTTGCTTGGCACACTTTACTGCACCCTCTACTATCTCAATTCCGATGAGCTCGCGAACGTCTGCTGCTATGGATAGACCAATTGTGCCCGTACCGCAGTAAAGGTCGGCTAAAAGCTCATTTCCTGTAAGCGCGGCGGCATCTCTTGCAAGGGAATACAAAAGCTCTGCGCCACGTCTGTTGACCTGATAAAAGGAGTCGGGTGATATGAGAAAGCGCAGACCGCAAAGAACGTCCTCTATATAATCTTTGCCGTAAAGCGTTCTGTATTTTTTGCCGAGCACGACGTTGGTGTTTTCTGTATTCTCGTTAAGCATTACGCTTACTACGTTGGGAAAACGGCGGACTATTTCGTCCGCAAATTGCTTTTCGCAGGGGAGATATGAGCCGTTTACCACCATGCAGAGCATGACCTCGTCGGTTTCCTCTGCTACGCGAAGATAGATGTGGCGAAGCAAGCCCTTGCCACTTAGCTCATCATAAGCAGAGATCCCCAGCTTATCGCAAAGCTCGCATACCACACTCGTAATATCCGCAAAGATCGGATTTTGTATCGAGCAGTTATCGACGGGAATGACGGTATGCGTTTTTGAAGCGTAAAAGCCCGAGCGCATGCCGCTTTTCGTTTTAATTACGGGGTATTGCGCCTTATTGCGGTAGCCGTTCGTTTGCATAGTGCCTACTACGTCAAGCACCGTCACGTCGGAAAGTTCTGCCTTGTCGAATGCCGCGCGCACGTGGTTTTTCTTTACAGTCAGCTCGTGCTCGTTGCTTACGTGCCTATATACGCATCCGCCGCAAGAGAGGGGAGCTGTGCAAAACTCCACGCTCTCGCGGTGCGCGGACGGGGAAATAACCGCGTCAAGCCGTCCCACAGCGTAGCTTTTGTTGTCTTTGATTATGATTGTGCGCACACGGTCGCCCGTGACCGCGCCCTTGACGAACACGACCTTGCCGTCTGCGCGTCCGATGCCACAGCCGAGGTTGTTTATATCCGTTACGTCAAGCTCTAAAATATCGCCTTTTTTCATGAAATATAAAATTTCTTTCCGTCGTCAAGACGAAGCGCGCCAAGGCTCTCTCCGAAAGCCGCGCCGCAGTCGATGAGTATTCCGTATTCTCCACGGTAGATCTTGCCGTTCTCTGCACCCTCAACGGTGTACGTGGGTACGTGCCCCGCAACTATCGTTGCATCGCCAAAATACTGTTTGTCGGGATCTATCGGCTCGGAAATAAAGTCCTCGGGCATGTAGTCCTCAAGAGGTGTTTCGGGATCGAAGTCGGCAATGCCCGCGTGAACAAGAATGAATTTTTTGCCCTTGACGTCTGCTTCCTCGTAAAGCGACATTTCTGCCAAGTAGTCGAGCACGCCCTCTCTCATTTCCTCGTCGAGCGCGCGGAAGCCCTCTATCGTTTTCTGACCGCCGTCCTGCATCCACTCCGCCATTTCGGAGAGCGCATCGGGGTCGGGAGCCTCACCGCTGAGCATCTTATTAAGCTCGGTGAGAAGTCTGTACGCCTTGTAATCTCTGTCACCGAGTATCGGAATGACGTTATATCTCATGCTAAGGTCGCAAAGAAGCTCGATAGGCTCGTCGCCGTGATCAACGACGTCGCCGAGAACGTACATAACGTCATCGTCGCAAAACTGTATTTCCTTAAGAAGCCTTTTAAACTTGTCAAAGCAGCCGTGTATATCCGAAACAACGTAAGTCATGGTGTTTTCCTCCGATTATATAAGCTTTATTTTGTTGCTGTGGTAAATGTCGCAATCAATTTTGGGATCTGCCTCGCGTATCATTTCAACGAGAGCGGTGCAAACGGGATTTTCCGTATAAAAATGTCCCGCTTCAATGAGATTTATACCCATGTCGGGCGCGTCTGTCATGGTGTGGTAGCCGAGTCTGCCGCTGATATACGTATCCGCTCCCGCGGCAATTGCTGCGCCCACGTCGTCGCCACCCTCTCCACCAAGAACCGCTACGCGGCGACATATCTTGCCGCAGTCGGAAAGCAGCACTCCGTCGGCGCCGAGCACCTCTTTTACCGAGAGCGCCAATTCCTCTGCCGTCGTGGGGGAGGGCAAATCTCCCACGCGACCTATGCCACATTCGCCGAAGGCGCTTACGTTCCCGAGTGAGAGAAGCGCGCAAAGGCAGTCGTTGACTCCGCCGTCGAGCGCGTCAAGGCGCGTGTGGAATGAGAAAACGGAGATACCGTGCTTTATCAGCTTTACCGCTTTTTCGGCGATGTAATTTTCGTCGTTTATTGATTTAAGTCCCTTGAATATAAAGGGGTGGTGAGAAACGATAACGTCGTATTGTCCCGCTATTGCCGCATCGACGACCGCGTCGGTTACGTCGAGCGCTACGAGCGCGCGGCAAACAGCTCTCTCACCGTCGGGACAGCACATAAGTCCGTCGTTGTCCCATTCGCAGGAAAGAGAGGAGGGAATTTTCTCGTTAAGAATTTTATAAAGCTCTTTTACTGTCATAAGTAGCTCCTTAAATTTTCAAAGTACCTTTTTGATTTCGTCTATAAGTCTTTGCTCGTCCTCGGCAGATGCGCCTGCGCTCGTTTTGCCGTCGATGCGGCGCGACAGAACGGAGATGTGATGCTTTGCAAGGCGGGTAAGCTCGGGGACTTTGCGGCGGATATTTATTTTTCCGAGCAAAAGCTCTGCGTCTGTGTAAACGTCGCGCTTGCCCGTATATTCAGCCGCGATCAGTTGATAAATTTTGTCGTCCTCAACGGCAATTGCCTCGTCAACAACGGTATATCCCTCTGCCGCAAGATAAGCGCGCAGAATTTCCGCATGAGTCATGGGCTGTAAGCACAGACGTATTCCGCCGCTCTTGGTCCATGGCGCGGCAGAAAGTATTTTTACTATCAGCTCGCCGCCCATGCCGAGGATAGATACGTCGGTGGGGGAGAAGCGCTCAATTTCCGAAAGTCCGTCGCAGTGGCAAAGAGAAATTTTATTTTTAAGTGAGTATTTTTTTATATTTTCTTCTGCTCTTTCAATAGGCCCCTTATTGATGTCGGACGCCACCGCTCCGCGTATGCGCCCGTCAAGGCAAAGCGCGATCGGTAGATAGGCGTGGTCAGTTGCGACGTCCGCCAAAACCGCGCCCTCACGTATAAGGGCGGCGGCGTGGGTAAGACGGGGGGAGAGAAGTGTAGTTTCTGTCATAATTAGTTCTCCGAAAAATAACAGCGGGGAAGTCGCGAAACGAGATCCCCGCTGCATTTATTTTCTTACTTTTCCGATGCAAGAAATGCATTGATCTCTGCTATGAGCTTGTCAGCGTCAGTTCCGTGAACTGCGCATGCGTCAGCTATAGACTCTCCGCGCGCGGAAGGACAGCCAAGGCAATGCATACCGATTGCGAAGAAGAACTGTGCCGTGCCGGGGTTGTGATCAAGTACGTCACCGATTATGGAGTCTTTGGTTACCAGCATAATTTACCTCCTTATAAATACTATTATTATATATATATTATAAGACTTATTCTTCCCTTTGTCAATAATTAAATTTTTACAATACGGATATTTACTATAATGTGTGTTAAACCACGGTGTATTCAAGCATTTCGTAGTGCAGCCGCGTTCCGACGTCTATACCGAGGGGAAGCAGAGCCATTGCGATAAACAGCTCCTCTGAGGAGACGATATCCTTCAAGATCGCATATTCTCCCTCAATGCGCACTACGGTGTAGTCCTTGGGTTCCATAAAGATCCTTTCCGCTTTTTACGAAAGCTTACATTTCGATGTGAGTAACGTCAATTCCAAGCTCGTCGCAGGCGCGCTTCTCGCGCGAGTGGCAGGTAAATATTATGCACTGCGTGGTCGTTGAAGCTATTTTTGAGAGCGCCGTGAGCATATTCTTCGCGCGCGTGTCGTCCATCTGGCATAGCGACTCGTCGAGAAGAAGCGGCGGAATTTCAGCGCCGAAAAGGCGGAGCATGAGGGCAATTCTAAGGCAGATATACGCCGCGTCCTGCGTGCCGCCGCTGAACTGCTCTATGTTTGCGGTAAAGCCGCCCTGCTCAATTGAGAGGTCGAGGTTTTTCGTAGTCTGCATGAATGCGTGCTTGCCGCCCGAGAGCGTGCTCAACAGCTCGCCTGCCTGACGGTTTATCTCGGGAGTTACGTTTCCGCTCATAGATATGCTTGCCGCTTCAATGTGAGTCTTTGCAAGCGCGAGTGCGGAATAATAGGCGCTGTCTCTTTCCAGCTTTTCCTCAAGGGCGCGTATCTCGTCCGCGATCTCCGTAGGCGTCTGTGAAAGTCCGCCGCGCAGAGCCGCAACGTTTTCGCGCAGGTGGCTGACCTGACCTGCGAGAATTGAATATCTCTGCTCGTCAAAGTCGGATGCCTTTTTTACTGACGCTATAAGAGCGGGAGTGATCGTAGAGAGGTCGAGGTCTACCGACTGACGAAGCGTGTCTCTGTCGTAAGCGGCAAGAGTGTTGCTCTCGTTCTTTATTACTGCCCGCAGGGCGAGTATCTCGCCCGAAAGCTCGTTGTACTTTTGGCAAAACGCTTCTGTGTTTCTTGCTTTTGCCATAGCCTCGTTGATCATTTCGTCGTTGTCGTCGGACACAGCAGATGCCGTTTTCAGAAGAAGCTGCGAGAGTCTTGCTCGGTAGCGCAGTACGTCCTCGTCTGCGCTTTGGCATAGCGCCTTTGCCGCAATCAACGACTGCTCGTGCTCGCGCTTCTTAGATAGCTCAGACAGACACTTGTCCGCATATCCGTCCGCCTCGGAGAGGGAGACGCCAAGCTCTGAAAGCAGACTCCTTACAGCCTTATTCGCCTTTGCGGCTGATGCAAAAAGAGCAATTCCTGCGGCTATAAGCACAGCCGTAAGAGCTGTAAGCACGATAGGTATTATCGGCATTGTACGCAAAGCAATTATAGCAAGCGCGCAAGGGACTGACAGACTGATCAGAACCCCGCCGACGGTGTTACACGCCTTTGCGCTTGCGCTCTTTTTCAGCGCTCCCGAAAGGTAGCTTGCCTTTCCGCCTGTGACCTCAATGCGCTCGCCAAGCTCGCAAAGACGTGTATCAAGCACACTTTCCTCACTCGCCTTGCGGTAGTTGCTTGAGAGAGTTGCGTACTTGTACATTGATTCCTTTAAGTCGCGCGCTCCGCTACGCAAAGCGGCAGCATAAGACGTGTCGGGAGTAAAGCCGTCCTTTGTGACGGACGCGGAGAGGGAATCAAGCTCGGCTTGCTTGTTTTCAAGCTCCGTTTTTTTCTCGTCAAGCGCCGCAAAACGAAGGAGGATCTGCCCCTTTGCTATCTGCTCGGCTTTCTCCTTGGATTTTTCGCGCGAGGTGCTTATTTGTTCAAGGGTAGCACTCTTTCGTGTAAGCTCCGCGGACTGCTCGGCATATGAGGTGTATTTTTCGGTCAAGGTGCGTTCCTTGATTCGCAGTGCCGTTATTTTTTGCTCTGTCTCGTATATTTTTCCGCCGTCGCCGCGGTTGTGCTTGTATTCCTTGCGGACCTTGTCAAGGCGGTCAAGAATGTCAGACACGTCGATGCTTTCGTCCGCGGAGGCAAGCATGTTTTCTATGGCGCTTGCGGTCTCAGCGCGGTTTATAACCCCCGCCTTCATCTGTTCTATAAAGCAGCTGTTATCAAATACCTCGGACGGAACGCCGAGAATGTACTCTCCGGGTGCGGCATTTATTTGCTCACCCGTAGCAAGGTCAGTAAGCTTTAACGATTCGTTAAGCTTTGCGCCGGACGATACGGCGCGTCGCTCGATAAGATACCGCTTACCGCCCGATTCGACGAGCATAGTGCCTGCGGCACGCTTGCTTTCCCAGCTAAGGGCGCGATCTCTGTCGGACGAGCGCGCAGAGCGGCGGGCGGGAAGCCCATAGAGCATAAAGCGGATAAAGAGCATGACGGTGCTCTTTCCCGATTCGTTATCTCCGCTTATTATATTAAGCGTGTCGCCAAGCGTTATTTTTTTATCGCGCAGGCAACCGAATTCTACTATGTTAAGCTCAAGTATTTTCATTTGATGCCTCCGTTGGTGAAATCCTTGCCGTCAATGGCGGCAAGTCCTATCTTTAAGGCGCGCAGAGCAAGTCTGCGCTCACCTGTATCCTCGCTCATAAGACGTGGGAGCAGCGAGCGATAAAACTCTCCGCGAAGCGTGGTGTCCTTTTCAAGATACCCCTTTTCGGGCAAGCACAGCGTGTTGTCACGAATATCAAGAGAGCGCACCTTGTCGGCACATGCGTGTCCTATCGCCGCAAGGTCGGGGAGCACGTCGGCGGGAAGTGTTCCCACCAGGTCAAGGCGCAGGTGCGTAGGCTCGCCGCTTACCGCCTCGATGGCGGTATCTATCACGCGGCACGCCTCCGACTCGAACGAGATGCCATCGAGCGAAAGCTCTTCCCAAAGATATCTCTCGTTTGAAATTTTATGAGAGGTTACAATGGGCGACGCGTCGGGAGAGATCTCTACGGTGAGCACGTATCCGTCACCGAGCTCGTCAAAGCTTCTTCCCTCGGGGAAGCCGCAGTAGCGTATGTGCTCGGGGGTACTCCCGGGGTTATGTACGTGACCGAGCGCCGCGTAGTCAAAGCCGAATCTGTTTACATCAGAACTCGTGAGAGGCGCATAGCGCGAGGTGGGCGTGTCAAGGTCAGCGTGAGCGCAGAGAAGGTATATTTCCTCATGCGGAGCAGGGCCTGCCGAGGCAAGCGGAGACTCGGGGAGACTTGCCGACGTAAAGGCATATCCCGCCACGGTGGTCATGAGCTGTGGGTAGTCTATCTGCTCGAGCGTCTGCGACGAGAAAACGTGCACGTTTTCGGGGAGCGTTGCCGTTTTGTAGAAGGAGCTTGCCGAGAACGGATCGTGATTTCCCGGAGCGATTATTACGGGCGCGCCAAAATCCCGGAAGAGCTTTATGCAAAGCTCCTTTGTTTCGGGGAAAACGAATCCGCTGTCGAAAAGATCACCCGATATGAGCACCATGTCGCAGCTCTCGCTTTTTGCGAGCTCAAATATTCTTTTTAGTGTTTGCCGCTGGTTTTGTCTGCGGGCAGACGCATCTGTTCCCGACGAGCTGCAAAAGGCACTGTCAAGATGCAGGTCTGCTGTGTGAAGAAATTTCATGGCTTCCCTGGCTTTTATCATATAGTCATATTTATTATATCATAAAATACTTTATTGTTCAAGAGGGATTTGGGTGCATATACTTAAAAAGAATTACTTTTTAGGAGGCAGATATGATCATACGGATCCCATACAACAGACAGTACGCGGTAGAGTACGCCAAGAAGTGGGCGTTGTCGAGAAATCCACTTTTCGTTGACTTTACTGGGGGAGGCGGAAACTGCACGAATTTCGTGTCGCAATCGCTTTTTGCAGGGAGCGGTATTATGGATTTTACTCCCACGTTCGGGTGGTACTACCGCTCCGTTGACGAAAGAGCGCCTGCGTGGTCGGGAGTTGAGCAGCTTTACGATTTTCTGACGGGTAGCGGAGATTTTGCGGGCAGAGAGTCCGAGGGACCCTTTGCGATAGAGGCGAGAAACCGCCAGCAGGTGGAGCTTGGTGACGTGGTACAGCTTGCAAACGCCGAGGGCGATTTTTATCACACGCTATTGATTACGGGATTTAACGGAAACGAGATACTTGTCAGCGCAAACAGCGACAACGCGCTTGACCGTCCGCTTTCGTCCTATCCGTTTGCGTCGCTGCGTGTATTACACATAATGGGAGTCTCGCTTGACGTGCCTCTTGAGGAGTCTGCCGAGGCTATATACAACGCAGAGGGAATATTTGCGGTAATGACGGGACTTGACGATGTGACCGCACTTTAAAAAAGTTAAAAAATCTATTGAAAAAGGGAAAAAACTGTGCTATAATTATACCGAATTTTCACTCTGCGGAGGTATAAATATGAGTATCAGGATAGGAATTTTCGGTTACGGAAATCTCGGGCGCGGTATTGAGGCGGCTATAAGACAGAACGACGACCTTACGCTTGCCGCAGTTTTTACCCGCCGTGCGCCCGAAACCGTTAAAATAAAGACCGAGGGCGTGCCCGTATATTGCGCGGACTCTGCCGCGGAGCACGTAAACGACATAGACGTTATGATAATGTGCGGCGGAAGCGCTACCGATCTGCCTGTGCAGACTCCCAACATGGCAAGACTTTTTAACGTGGTCGACAGCTTTGACACCCATGCAAAAATTCCCGAGCACTTCGCAAACGTCGACAAGGCGGCGGCTGAGTCGGGAAAGGTTGCCGTAATTTCGGTTGGCTGGGACCCCGGTATGTTCTCTCTTAACAGACTTTACGCGGGAGCGGTGCTTCCCGACGGAAAGGACTATACTTTCTGGGGAAAGGGAGTAAGCCAAGGACATTCGGACGCAATAAGACGCATCGACGGAGTGCTTGACGCAAAGCAGTACACCATTCCCGTTGACGAGGCGCTTGAAGCGGTGAGAAGCGGCGCATGCCCTGAGCTTAGTGCAAGACAGAAGCATATAAGAGAGTGCTTTGTCGTTGCGAATGAGGGCGCTGATCTTTCGAGAATTGAAAACGAGATAAAGACGATGCCCAACTATTTTGCGGACTACGATACGATAGTTCATTTTATCACAAAGGAAGAGCTTGACCGCGATCACGGCGGCATACCGCACGGCGGCTTCGTTATAAGGACGGGCAGAACGGGAATCGAGAGAGAGCACTCGCACGTTATTGAGTATAGCTTAAAGCTTGATTCAAACCCCGAGTTTACCGCTTCCGTCCTCGTTGCGTACGCAAGTGCGGCTGTAAGGCTTAACGCTCGCGGTGAGAGGGGCTGCAAGACGGTCCTTGACGTTCCCCCCGCACTTCTCTCGGCAGAGAGTGCCGACGAATTAAGAAAGAGGCTGCTTTAATTTATAAACCCCGTTTTTGCCTTTGATTTTTGGCAGAAACGGGGTTTTTAATGATAATTTAAAGAGTTTTATATAATACCCTTTACAAACGCGAATATTTGTGATATACTGCTTGATGTTTTAATTAAGACTTTAGAAAGGAGATGAGGGCATGAACAGAAGACAGTGGTTTTTGCGCGGAATGAGAGCGGGAATACCGATATGCCTTGGATACTTCGCCGTGGCGATCGCTCTTGGCATTTCGGCTAAGGGCGCGGGAATTGCGTCGTGGCAGGCAGCGCTTACGAGCTTTCTCATAAACGCGTCTGCGGGTGAATACGTGGGCTTTGCGCTTATAGCCGTGGGTGCGTCATACGTTGAGGTCGCGCTGATGGAGGCGGTTGCAAACGCAAGATATTTGCTTATGTCCGCGTCTTTGTCGCAAAAGCTTGACAGCAGGACTCGGTGGTGGGAGCGTCTTTTGCTCGGCTTTACCGTCACCGACGAGATATTCGGCGTATCGATCGCAGTTGATGGCAAGCTTTCTCCCTATTTTCCCCTCGGAGCCTTTGTTGTGGCAACGTCGGGCTGGACGAGCGGTACGTTTGTCGGCGCGATGCTTGGCGATGTTCTTCCTGCAAGACTGCTAAGCGCCCTTGCCGTTGGACTCTACGGCATGTTTATTTCCGTTTTCGTGCCCGAGTCAAAGAGGAACAAAAAGGTAATGGCGCTTGTGGGAATAAGCTTTGTGTCGAGCTTGGCTCTTGAATATATACCCTACGTCAAGGATATTTCCGAGGGAATCCGCATTATCCTGCTTACGGTCGTTATCTCGTTGATCGCGGCGATCGTCGTTCCCGTAAAGGAGGACGAGTATGGAGCATAACGTATTTATTTATATTGCATGCATGGCGGGCGTGACGTACCTTATAAGAGTTTTGCCGCTTACGCTTATACGCAAGGAGATCAAAAATAAAACGGTCAAGTCGTTTTTGTATTACGTCCCGTACGTAACTCTCGCGGTTATGACCTTTCCCGCAATTCTCTCCGCAACGCAGTCGCCGATAGCGGCGGCAGTCGCGCTCGTGGCGGCGGTGCTCCTCGCCTACTTCGGAAAAGGCTTGTTCTTCACCGCCGTTTCCGCTTGCGTCATAGTCTTCGTCATCGAGCTGTTCACCAATCCCCCTGCGTTTGTTTTGAATTTGTTTTGAGGGGGATGCGGGGACGCGGGGACGCGGTTTCCACCTTTTTTGGAAAAAAGGTGGAGCCAAAATACTTTAAAAATAAAATGTTTTTGTGAGCATAGCAAAAGACGGAAAGTTTATTTGTAAAATTTTATTTGGCGTTTTCTAATGTAGAAAGACGGCGGACCCTACGTACCGCCGTCTTTCGTTTTTTATTTAAAAGTTTATTTAAAGTATAGAACAAACCAAGGTATCGTTTTCTTTTGCTTACCTTTTCTTTTCCGTAAAAGAAAAGTAAGATAGAACCATGTCTCAGACAAGGTCAGCCAAGTCAAGAATAAGGCGCTCGGTCTTTTCCCAGCCGAGGCAGGGGTCGGTAATAGACTTTCCGTACGAGCCCTCACCGATCTTCTGCGTTCCGTCCTCGATATAGCTTTCGATCATAAAGCCCTTGACTATGGACTTTACGTCTGCCGAGTGGCGGCAGGAGTGAAGTAACTCCTTGCAAATGCGCCCCTGTTCGAGATACTTCTTGCCCGAGTTTGCGTGGTTTGCGTCCACGATAACAGCGGCGTTTTGGAGATTTCTCTTGGAGTATTCATTGTAAAGCCCGATAAGGTCCTCGTAATGGTAATTTGGCATAGATTCACCGTGCGAATTTACGTAGCCGCGCAGAATTGCGTGCGTAAGGGGGTTACCCGATGAAACGCATTCCCAGCCGCGATAGAGGAAGGTATGGGGGTGCTGAGCGGCGGTGATGGAGTTGAGCATAACGGATATATCGCCGCCCGTGGGGTTTTTCATGCCTACGGGAATATCAATACCGCTCGCGACGAGTCTGTGCTGCTGGTTCTCGCTTGAACGAGCGCCTACTGCGACGTAGGCGAGCAGATCGGAAAGATATCTGTAATTTTCGGGATAAAGCATCTCGTCCGCGCAGAAGATTCCCGTTTCCTCGATAGCTCTCGTGTGAAGACGGCGAATGGAGATGATACCCTCGAGCAGGTCCTCGGTCTTGTCTGGGTTGGGCTGGTGAAGCATGCCCTTGTAGCCGTCGCCCGTCGTGCGGGGCTTGTTGGTGTATATTCTCGGAATGATCAGTATTTTATCTTCAACCTTTTCCTGTACCCTTGCAAGTCGGCTTATATAGTCAAGCACAGCATCCTCTCTGTCTGCCGAGCAGGGGCCTATTATGAGCAAGAGCTTGTCAGACTTTCCCGTAAACACGTCTTCGATCTCCTTGTCGCGGACGATCTTCTTTTCGGCAAATTCCTTTTTGAGAGGAAACTGAGCCTTAAGGTCCATGGGAATGGGAAGCTTTCTTACGAATTTGATATTCTTTTGCATGATCTTACCTCTTTGCAGTTGCAAAATAATTATGTAGAAGATTATAGCAGAATACCCCCCTCTTTTTTTGAATTTTTTTAAACAATCATTACACATCTTGTAACATTTGGGAAATAAAGGGGAGTATTATTGACGGACGGACATTTTTTTGATATTATATAAATAGAATTTATATAAACGACGACGGATATACGGAGGTTTTATATGGAAAAGCTTACGGGATTTCGCGAAATTTCCCCTTATGAGACGGAAAATGCGCTAAAGCTTATAGGCAAGGATTATATGCTTATCACCACTCCCGACGGAGAGGGTGCAAACGCTATGACGGCAAGCTGGGGCTGTATGGGCGTGCTTTGGAACAAGCCTGTTGCGGTATGCTTTATACGTCCGCAGAGATATTCATTCGGTCTTGCCGAGCAGAGTGAGCGCTTCTCGCTCGCGTTTTTCGGAAGCGAGCGCCGCGACGCTATGGCGATCTGCGGAAAGCAGAGCGGCAGAGATATTGACAAAATGGCGGCTTGCGGATTTACTCTCGGGGAAGTCGATGGAGTGCCCGTGATTTCTGACGCATCGCTCCTGCTCGTGTGCAAAAAGCTTTACGTTGACGACCTTAAGGAAAGCTGCTTCCTTGATAAGGCGCTGCTTGACAACTACAAGTCGCGCGACTATCACAGAATGTATATTCTTGAAATACAAAAAACGCTTGTAAGAGAGTAAAAACGTAAAACGGAGAGGTATATGGAAATTTACGAGGAAGTGAGAGCGCTGTGCGAAAACGCGGGTGTTGCCGCACAAAGGCTGGCGCTTTGCAGTACGGATACAAAAAATGCGGTGCTTTTGCATATTGCCGACGAGCTTGCAAGGAGTAGCGAGGAAATAATAAAGGCAAACGAAGCCGATCTCTTGTCGGCTGCGGATAACGGCGTGCCGCCTACAATGCTCGACAGACTTAAGCTTACCGCGGCAAGAATAGACGCTATCTGCGACTCCGTAAGAGATATTGCGGCTCTTGACGACCCTATCGGCAAGGCAGAGACGTGGACAAGACCGACGGGCCTCCGGATCAGTCGCGTGCGCGTGCCGCTCGGAGTCGTTGCTATAATTTACGAGGCGCGTCCCAATGTCACCGTTGACTCTGCGGTGCTTTGCCTTAAAACCGGTAACGCGGTTGTGTTGCGAGGTGGTAAGGAAGCGATAAACACAAACAAGGCGATAGTCAAGGTGCTCAAGAGCGCGCTTGATGACTGCGAGATGGATCCCCATTCCGTTGAGCTTGTAACGAGCACGGACAGAGAAAGCGCGAATGCGCTTATGTCTATGAGAGGCAAGGTCGACGTGCTTATTCCGCGCGGCGGCAAGGGGCTTATAAAGAGCGTTGTTGAACAGGCCAAGGTGCGCGTTATCGAGACGGGCGCGGGCACCTGCCACCTTTATATTGACGAGTCGGCTGACATGGATATGGCAGTCAAGATTGCCGTCAACGCAAAGTGCTCCCGTCCGTCGGTGTGCAACGCGGTAGAAACCGTTCTCGTTCATTCGAGCATTGCGGCAAGCGTACTGCCCGCACTTGCAAAGGCGCTTAAGGACTACAACGTAGAGATACGCGGCTGTCCTAAAACGCGCGTGCTTATTCCCTCTGCCACCGAGGCTACCGAGGAGGACTATTACACGGAATATAACGACTATATTCTTACTGTTCGCGTAGTTGACGGAGTCACCTCCGCTATCGCTCACGTAAACAAGTACAGCACAGGGCACAGCGAGGCAATAATCACGTCCACAAAGGAGAATCCCGACAAATTCCTTGCGGAGGTAAATTCTGCGGCGGTTTACGTGAATGCATCAACGCGTTTTACTGACGGCGGTGAGTTCGGCTTTGGCGCGGAGATTGGCATTTCAACGCAGAAGCTTCACGTAAGAGGCCCTATGGGACTCTCGGCACTCACGACGGAGAAATATAAAATCGTAGGAAACGGAAGTATAAGATAATGAAGCTACTCATAGCATCGGACATACACGGAGATATTGCTGCGGCGCGCGCGGTCGTAGACGAATACAGAAGAAGCGGCGCGGACAGACTTGTGCTGCTCGGCGATCTGCTTTATCACGGTCCTCGCAATGATCTGCCAAAGGACTACGCGCCCAAGGAGGTTATTGCGCTTTTGAATTCGGTAAAGGACGAGCTGCTTTGTGTAAGAGGGAACTGCGACACGGAGGTCGACCAGATGGTTCTGGATTTTCCCATTCTTGCCGACTACGCGCTGATTGAGGCGGACGGCGTCAGAATGTTCGTTACGCACGGACATAAATTTAACCTTGATGATCTCCCGCCCTTAAAGTCGGGTGAGGTGCTCGTTCACGGCCACACGCACGTAAGAGTCATGGTGGAGTTTGGTGACAAAAACCTTTACGTAAACCCCGGCTCTCCCTCGATACCGAAAGAGAATACCCCACGCGGCTGTGCGCTGTTTGATAATGGAAGATTTTCATTCGTTAATTTTTAAATAGTAAAAGACCTTTAGTACATGAGCTTTCTTGCACTAAAGGTCTTTATTTTTTATCTGTTCTTCCAAGCAGATAATCGAGTGATACGTCAAAATAATCAGCAAATCTTACGAGCGTTTCGTAGTCTGCTTCTCGCTCCATGTTTTCGTATCGGGAAATCGTATTTTGATTCATATTTAGGTCGAGAGCTAATTTTAATTGTGATATATTGCGTTCTTTCCGTAACTTTTTTAAACGAAATTCCATAAAATTCTCCTTTTTTAGAAAAATCTCTTGACATTATTATACCATTTTGGTATAATACGAATATCCCGATTTGGTATACTGCTCATTGATATTAATTCAATTATCATTGGCGTCAAGCCAAAGAAGGCCATACAAAATTAAGGAGGCATTTTATGAATTTTAACAAGCGAAGAGGATTCCTTTTGATAATTCTGATGATTACATTCTTGTTGATTGCAACAGCCTGTGATACGTTACTTCCGTTTGAAGTTAACGACGATATTGATGAAAGCGGTGCTACGGCTGTTGAATCAAATGGCGAGGAGACTTCGGAATCAAGAGAAACTGAGCATACTCATAATTGGAAACCCGCAACTTGCAGCACCCCCAAAAAATGTTCCAAGTGCGGAACGACAAGCGGCAGTGCTGCGGGACATAGCTGGCAGGCGGCAACCTGCAGTAGTCCTAAAAAATGCTCCAAGTGTGGAACGACAAGCGGCAGTGCTGCGGGACATAGCTGGCAGGCGGCAACCTGCAGTAGCCCTAAAACCTGCTCCAAGTGTGGAACGACAAGTGGCACTCCATTAGGTCACACTTGGTCGGGAAAAACATGCAGTGTATGTTCTGCTACCATTTCCATGTACTCGGGAACGAAGGCTCCTGATTTTGGATATGCGTTGAAAACGTATGTATCTCCTACAGCCATCACGTCAAGTATGTATTTCTATGACAATTTTACGTTAAATGCGAACGATGAACCGTCGGATTGCTTTGAAATATATGATAATTTGTTGAGCGCGTGTGGATATACCTTGAGGGATTCTTTCGAAACTGATTACGGCGATACCGTGCTTATGTATTATAATTCGTCATACAATTGTGTTGGCGTTAGTGTAACGACAATGCCCGATATGGAAGGCATCATGATTTATGTGACATAAAAATTCAAGCGCCTCCGTGTATGCGGGGGCGCTTGCTTGCGTTGCAAAAACGGCTGGGTCAATGATTTGACTCAGCCTGATTTTCATTTTAATAATAAAAATCGTGTCTGCCTATGGTAAATGCGAACGGACGGTTTTTGGATATCCAATTGTTCGTCGCAATCCGAGGGTTCATAAAGAACAGAATATTGTTGTCTATCGAATATCCCTCAAGACAGATTTTCGCCGCGATAATGCTTCGCTCGCTTGGGTTGTTGTAAATCGTACCCATTGAAACGGGTGAGAACTGCGTTCCGCCGTTTCTGTCGAAGATAACGCCGTATACCGTATTAGGATACTGCTTGCTTGCCTTGCGGTTAAGAACCACGTTTCCGACTGCTATCATGCCCGTAATGCTCTCGCCGCCTGCCTCTGCCTGAATAATTCTTGAGAGCCAGTAAAGGTCTGTTGAATTATAAAAGGCGTCGCCGCTCGCGAGTGTCTTACCTGTCGAGGTAATAACGACCGTGCGAGTCGAATTATCCCAATCAACGTTTGCGCTAAATGCCTTGGCAATCGGTCTTACGGGAACAAAAAGTCTGCCGCTTATGTTGAGAATTTTCTCAACGGTAAAAAAGTATCTGCCGTTAGCACCTACGTAAAGCGCGCCGCTTCCCACGTGCACCTCAAGTGTGCCCTTGTTTACGGTTGCTGTATTCGTTTTTGCGTTCCAGCTTATTTTATCCGCGCCCATAAGCTCGGCAAAGCGCCGAAGCGGCACGTATGTAACCGAATTGATTATCACAGCCTCGCCCTCGAGCACTTTCTTGCCGTCGAGCGTTACGTTTACGTTTGTAGCACCTGCGGGGAAGTCGTACTCGTCAGCGGACACGCCAAGCGTCGCAAAGGACGAAAGAAGCATTACCGCGCAAAGTAGAAACGCTGATATGCGTTTGAATTTTTGCATTATTTTCCTCCTTGTTTTTTACTTGTCCCCAAAGCTGTGAGCGCTCACGGAATTTTGTGTTGACAAAGTGTTTTTTTGTCGAAGCTTTGGAGGGACAGTTAAATTATACATGAAAATCCCTCTTTTTTCAACACACAAGATTTTCCACCCAATACATTTTGGGGGGATTTTGGTGAAATACTTGAAAAAGAGAGATGACTGTGGTAAAATATAACAAGGGGGTGATTTCCACTCTCGTAAAAATAAGGAAACAAGGAGCAGATAATGGGAGTCAGACTTAACGAAAACGAGGAAATAGTCAAGACTATTCGCGAAGGACTCAAAATGAAGGGCGGATATTGCCCCTGCCGAATGGAGCGCACGGAGGATACAAAATGCATCTGTCGCGAATTCAAGGAGCAAATGGCGGATCCCGATTTTGAGGGCTACTGTCATTGCTTGCTCTATTACAAATTTAAAGATTAAAGGAGAAAATTTATGGCAACCGTAAAGCTTACAAAAGAAAATTTTATTGACGAGGTTATGGGGGCGGGTGTTCCCGTGCTTATAGACTTTTATGCGGATTGGTGCGGCCCCTGCAAGATGCTCGCGCCTACGCTTGAAGCTCTTTCCGAAAAGAGAGAGGATATCAAAATATGCAAGATAAACGTTGACGACGAGCCCGAGCTTGCAGAAACGTTTGACGTTTCCGTTATTCCCACGCTCGTCGCGATGAAGGACGGCGGTGTGCTCGGCAAGACGCAGGGTGTTGTGACCGAGGACGCGATACTCTCGCTCATGGGACTCAAATAAAAGAACGTTTACAAAAAGGTGTTGAATTTGCCTTTTTGATGTGATATAATGTTTGATATATTAAAATAAGAAAGGCTTAACAATGAAAAAGAGAATTATTACAGCGGTGATCGCCGCATTACTTATTATTTCGTTTGTTATCGGGATGACGGCGTGCGGAAACACCTCTGCTAACGATGCCGAGGCGGTTGAAAAAACCGTTGTTGAGGGTACTCAGATAAGCTGGGAATACAAGTCGGATTCCAAGACGCTTGTGATCAGCGGAACGGGCGCTATTTTGGACAGCGAAGATTCTACGCAAGTTCCGTGGTACTCCGTTCGCCACAGCGTTGAGACGGTTGAAATAACGGCGACGGGTGTTAGTGCAATAGGCGACTACGCCTTTTATAACATGGCAAAGCTTAAGAACATAAAGATTCCCGATACGGTAACGAGCATTGGGAAGGGAGCGTGTGCTTTCTGCTCCTCACTTGAGGCAATAGATCTTCCCGTAGGACTTACGTCCATCGGCGAGCGCTGCTTTGAGGCTTGCACCTCTCTCAAGAATATATTTGTTCCCGCGGGTGTTACGACCATCGGCAATCGCGCCTTTGCGCTTTGCGCGAAGCTTGAGAAAGCAGAGATTGTGTCAACTGCTCTCACTTATCTTGAGGACGGCACGTTTATGGGATGCTCGTCGCTTAATATGCTCGTAATGCACGAGTCTGCCAAGGACGAGTCGGGCAATCTCAAGATCGAAAAGGACGAAAGCGGAGCAGAAAAGGATCCCTTTAAGAACTGCTCGATAGACAAGAATGCTGTAACGTACGTGTCGTCAACGACCAAGGACGTCACTGTTACCATAAAGTACGTTCTTTCCGATGGAACGTCCATACATGAATCTAAGACGGTTCAGGGATTCAGAGGTGCTAAATATAGCGAGGCATCTCCTGCCGTTGAGGGATACAAGGCGGATAGGGCGGTAGTCGAGGGAGAGTTTGCGGATAACAAAACGGAGACTGTTACGTACGAGCCCGCAGAGGTCGAGACCGAGGCTGTCACTGAGCCTATCGCAGAAACCGAGCCCGTTGATGAAGGCGAGGGACGTCCCGAAAAGAGTAAGGTAGGCTACATTATAGCTATAGTGATTTTTGTCCTCGTTATTGCGGGAATAGTTGTGTTTGCGGTTATCATGATCAAGTATGATAAGAAAAAGGACGCAAAGCCCGGAAAGAAGTCGGATAAGAAAGGTAAGAAATAAGTAACGACTATGAAGCAGGGATATAACGTAGATTTCCGCGTTTCAGAGGAGCTTTTGAGAAAATTTCTTTTCGTAGCTGAAAAGGAGCGCCGTACGCCTGCCGCGCAGTTTGCGTTTATGGTGCGCAACAACGTGGCGTACTACGAAAAGACCAAGGGCAAGATCTCCGAAGCGGAGCTTAAAAAAATAGATGTCTCCGAATACGCTTGCAGCGACGGAGAGCAGTAATTAAAAGCGAGGTGCAACCGCACCTCGCTTTTTGCAAATTAAGGTTATCTGCCCTAAGGAAAAGGCATGCTGATAATAAAAGAATAAGCTTAACGCAGGAAATACGCTTGTAGGGGTCGACGTCCTCGGCGACCCGTTTGAAATCGCGAAAAATTTCCGTCAGTGTGAGCCTTCCCCAGCGGGGGAAGGTGTCACGAGCTTTGCGAGTGACGGATGAGGTGTCGTATATTCAATTCATTCTTTGACACCTCATCCGTCATTGACTCGCACCATCGGCTCGTCAATGCCTCCTTCCCCCACTGGGGAAGGCTTATTGTTACAAGAGCCTTAGGTTGTAAAATTTTATTCGCGCGTACCGATATTTTCTCGGGTCGCCGAGGGTCTCGCTGCGGCTCGGTCACGCTCGCGTTCGACAACACCCCGTGTTGTCATTCATTGCGCTCGTGCCGCTCCGCTACGTCGACCACTACAAGTGAATAATCTGAACTGAGCTTTTTGTAAGAGGGTATTTTGTGGTCTAATCTTCTATTTGCGGAATTTTAAAGTTATGGCGCCCTTTGTTGAAATGCTTAAAAGAAATAAATTTTCCGTTTTTGGAATTATTTTTTGAAAAACGCTTGACAAAGCGTGGGTGTGGGTGTATAATGGTGCCGTAATGAATTTTAATTGGGAGATTTTTGGAATGGCAACTGCTAAAAAGAAAATGGATATGATACCGCGTGACAGCGATAAGGACGCAAAGAAAAAAGCTCTTAAAACTGCGATCGCTCAGCTCGAAAAGGATTTCGGACAGGGTACGATAATGAAGCTCGGTGAGAACTCGCACATGGAGGTGCAGGCAGTCAGTACGGGCTCTATCGCGCTTGACGTCGCGCTCGGCATAGGCGGAGTTCCGCGCGGAAGAATTATTGAGATATTCGGACCTGAGTCCTCGGGTAAGACTACGGTTGCTCTCCATATAGTAGCAGAGGTGCAGAAGGCGGGCGGCGAGGCGGCGTTTATCGACGCGGAGCAGGCGCTCGATCCCGTTTACGCAAAGGCGCTCGGAGTCGATATTGAAAATCTTCTCGTTTCTCAGCCCGATTGCGGTGAGGACGCGCTTGATATTACCGAGGCGCTCGTGCGCTCGGGTGCTATCGACGTCGTAGTCGTTGACTCGGTTGCCGCGCTCGTTCCGCGACAGGAGATCGAAGGAGACATGGGACAGGCGATGGTAGGCGTTCAGGCGAGACTTATGTCACAGGCTATGAGAAAGCTCTCCGCAGTAATTTCCAAGAGCAACGCCGTCGTTGTGTTTATCAACCAGCTTCGTGAAAAGGTCGGAGTTATGTACGGAAATCCCGAGACGACTCCCGGCGGTCGCGCGCTTAAATTCTATGCGTCCGTCCGTATCGACGTACGCAAGCAGGACCAGATTAAGAACGGAAGCGAGATCATAGGTAACCACGTGCGCTGCAAGATAGTCAAAAATAAGGTGGCTCCCCCCTTCAAGGTCGCGGAGTTTGATATTCTCTACGGCAAGGGAATCTCGCGCTCGGGTGAGATCATAGATTATTGTATCGCACTTGATATAATAAAGAAGAGCGGTTCTTGGTTCTCCTACAACGGTGAGCGTATAGGGCAGGGCAAGGATAACGTGCGAAAGCTTATCGAGAGCAATCCCGCGCTGCTTGCCGAGCTTGACATGAAGATAAGAAGCATGAAGGATAAGCTTGCCGATAAGGAAGACGAATTTGAGCTTGACGAGGATGACGACGAGTTCGATATCCGTACAATGGGTGAGGACGATCTTTAATGACCGTTTTTATAACATCCATTGGTGCTGTGAACGCGGGCGAGGAGATAAGGATCGCCTTTGAGATACGCGGTGACGGCACGGAGCACATTCAAAGAGAGAGCTTTATGATCTCGTCTCGAAAATATCTCGTTATGGGACTTGAAAAGGGAGAGACTACGTCGGACGTTTACGAGACGGTTGCAAGAGAGGCAGAGGTTTGGAGTGCAGTCAAACGAGGAGTGGAGCTCTTGAATTATGGCGCGTGCTCCGAAAAGGCGCTCCGCATAAAGCTTTCGGCAAAGGGATTTGACAAGGAGATAGCCGCCGAGGCGGTTATGGAAATATCCTCTATGGGCGTTATGAACGCGGAGCGAGACGCGCTCAGAGAGGCTCAAAAATGTCTTGATAAGCTTTGGGGAAAGCGCCGCATAACAGCGGAGCTGTTTGCCAAGGGCTATTCCTCGGAGGCAGTTGCTTTTGCTATGAGCGGGCTTGAGGAGGCGGGAGTGGACTACGCCGAGAACTGCCTAAGACTCATGCAAAAGCGCAAAACCAAAATTGCCGACGACTTGCGCGAAAAGCAAAGAATATTTGCCGCCATATCGCGCTACGGATATTCTGCGAGCAAGATAAACGAGGCATATCTTTCGCTGAAATGTAAATAAAGAAAACGAGCAGTAGCAACACAGTGCCTCTGCTCGTTTTGCATTTTAAAAGGCTGCGGGAAAATCATTCGTTGCGGCAGGCGAGGGAGCGGACGGCGCCGCTGTTGCGTGCGGTATCGGAGAAGTGGCGGACGCGTCAAGCCCGAAGCTTACGGCGATAGCAGTGTTTACACAGTTCATAACGTCGTCGTCGAGATGTCCCATCTTCTCTTTTAGTCTGCGCTTGTCCAGAGTCCGAATCTGCTCGAGTAGTATAACGGAGTCCTTGGCAAGCCCTGCCTTGTCTGCATATATGTCGATGTGCGTGGGGAGGCGCGTTTTTCCCATTCGCGATGTAATAGCGGCGGCGATGACCGTCGGACTGTATCTGTTGCCAACGTCGTTTTGTATTATAAGCACAGGGCGCAAGCCTCCTTGCTCCGAGCCGACCACGGGGCTCAGATCGGCGTAATAAATATCCCCCCGTTTAACACTCATTTTTATATCCTCCTTGTGATTTTTTTGCAATACTATTTTTGCCATCATCGGAGGATATTAAACATGCTTTCTGCATAATTAGGACAAACATCTTGACGGTTAGAAAAAAATATGATATAATTTGCTTGTAAAAAACAGCGATGCGCTTTGATTGTGCAATTTATTTTTTATTAAGAGGGGAAAAATATGAAAGCTTTTAGAAAATCAATTTCGGTCATTTTGGCGATAACAGTTTTGTTAGCGCTTTTCTGCATCTTTAGCGCTTGCTTCGGTACGTCGGGAGACAACGACGATCAAGGCGTTCAAGATACCCAAGGCACCCAAGACACGCAAGATGAAAAGGAAGACAAGGAAGATAAGGAAGATAAGCAAGACCAAGAGGAGGGCGACATAGTAGAGGGCCCCGGCGGACGTGAGCTTATCGACCTTGAGGGCGGAACGTATGGCGTATCCGCTTTTACGGCAGAAAACATTACGGAGGTCGTTATCCCGTCCGAATACAACGGCAAGAGCATAACGAGCATTGAAAGCAATGCGTTCAAGGACTGTGCCGAGCTTACGAGCATTACAATGCCCAACACCATAACGAGCATTGGATACTACGCCTTTTATGGCTGTGCGGCGCTCAAGAGCATCACTATACCCGCGGGCGTAACGAGCATCGGCGGCTCTCTGCTTTCCGGTTGCACGGAGCTTGAAAGCATTACCGTGCTTGAGGGAAATACGGTATATAAGAGCATCGGCAACTGCCTTATCGAGACGGAAAGCAAAACTCTTGTGGCAGGATGCAAAAACAGTATTATTCCCGATGACGGAAGTGTAACGAGCATTGGAGAAAATGCGTTCTATGACTGTATCGGACTTGTTAGCGTAGTAATACCCGACAACGTAACGAGCATCGGCGGCTATGCATTTTGGGGTTGTGCGGGGCTCACGAGCGCGTCGATAGGCAGTGGCTTTGCAAACATGGGATATAGCGCATTCAACGGCTGCGCCGCACTTACGGGCGTAACCTTCAAAGGAACTATGGCACGCTGGAATGAAATCGACCCTAATGAATTTTGGAACTCAAACAGCAGTATTGGAACGATATATTGCACGGATGGGGACTTAACAGTGCCAAACAAAATATAAAAATTGGTTTGCTATCTTTAGCGCAGAACAAAAAATACTAAGATAAAATAATACAAAAAGCCGCTTTTGCTATCAAAAACGATAGTGAAAGCGGCTTTTGCGTATAAATTGATCAGATTATTTGTTGCTTATCAAGCTCTGCGGAGTTTTTATCCAACGAGAAATTATTGTAGCCCATTGATTTTATGAGCGTCGGGTAATCCTTATATACGTAATTGAGATCGATGTAGTCGTTTTGTGTTCCAAGATCCATTCCCTCGATCTGTCCCGTTGCCGAGAACTGCCACATTACCATCTGCGTGCCAAAGCTTTCCTCCCAGCTGTCTTCGTTTATTACGTATCCTATACTGTCGTAGCGAGCGTACCAGATATCGAACAGCGTTGCGAGCTTATCTTTTTGGAGTAGTGTACTCAGCCAGGTGTTATTCGTGTAAATTGAAGCGTAATAGCCGTTCTCTTGAAGAATGGAGCAAAATTCAACGCAAATATCGGTGAGCAGCTGGCGGTCGAGTCCCTCCTGACTCTTGTCCTCAATATCGAAGTAAATGGGATATTCAAAGGTCTTTCCGTCAAGAAGAGTCAAAGCAAACTCCGCCTCGGCACGAGCGTCCTCGACGGTGCGGGCGTAGGAATAGAAATAAGCACCTACGTCAAGCCCTGCCGCCTTGGCATCGGAATAGTCCATTTCAAAAACTGGATCTATCTGACCTACGTTGCCCGAGCCCATGTACCCGAGTCGCAAGATCGCGAAATCGATTCCTGCCGCCTTTATGCCATTCCAGTCAAGGGGAAGAAGATCGCCCTTGTTATCCTTGTTGTGGTTGTGCTTTGAGGTGTCAACTCCCTTTGCGAGAGCAGTCGTATTAGAGGTGTATGCGCCCTCGAAAAGATCGGAATAGAATACGTAATCGCCGATGTAGGCAAACTCACAGCTCTCACGCTCACAAACGTAGGTAGTGCTACCGTTTTGCTTGCAGGTTGCGACGTATGTTGTGGTAGCTTTCAGCTCGTGCCCAAGGGGGGCGACGGTGTCAAAGGTGTAGTGAGTGCCGCAGACTCCGCAGTCAGCTATTTTGTATCCCTCCGCGTTGCAGTCCGCCGCCACCTCTGTTATGGTCAGCGTGTGCCCCGTTGGCGGGACGAAATTCGACGTGTAATGATATCCGCAACGGCAATAGTTGTAGGTATATCCCTGCTCGGTGCAGGTTGGCAGATGTGTTTCCTGATGGAGTGTGTGCCCGAGGGGGGGTACGTAGTCGGTGCTGTATTCGTATTTGCAGTCAAGGCAGTAATATACGGTGCGCCCCTGCTTTTCGTGGGTAGGCTCCACTACGGTTTGCGTCATATAGGTATGCGAGCATTCCTTATTGCATGATGACATCAACAATGCGCATGGCAGAAGAAGCAGAGTGAGAAGCGCGCCTATGATAATTTGTTTTTTCAAATTCGACCTCCGGTGAGAAGCTATATAAATAATGTACGATAATTTTACCATAAACAGTAATTAAAGTCAACAGAAATGTGTCGACATGGCGAAAGTAGTGATAATGTTACAGTTTTTTACTTGATTTGAGTTGTTTCGAAAGAAGGTGCGAGGAAATACAAAATTTTTTTGAAAAAAATGAAAAAAGTTATTGACAAGGGAAAAAGTATGTGGTATAATAGTCAAGCTGTCCACTAAGAGGGGACAGCGATGGTCATTGAAAATTGAACAACAAGAGAGATTGTACAAAGCATTGCGAAGTGCGAAATACGAGATCTCGTCAAAGAGTTATATACTCAACAAAGTAAAAGAAGCTAAGAAAGAATAGCTCGAAGAAAAGGTTATAGCTACCTGA
>JAZOWN010000059.1:0-10675 GCA_045659245.1 Eubacteriales bacterium | reverse complement strand
AATCGCCGAGAACAACCATATTTTTTCAACGCAATAAGGGTGCAGACACGATGTCTGCACCCTTATTGCCATTAACAGTAAATATAAGTCTGAAATTTACTATTTTTATTTTCGTTTATCCAAAATGTTGGGATTCGCATGCTTAGTAAATCTCTCATAACCAATGCGTGAGGATGTTGATAGTTATTATTGATACCAGCTGAAATAATACAGAAAACATGTCTATTGCTTGTTAAGCTCGGATTATAATTGTGCTTCGATCCGTGATGGGGTATAGTAATACAACCTATACTGTTCCAATAGTTTGAATATGCGCTATTTAAATCATTAAATTTGGAGTTCCCAGAGCAATCATAATCTCCGGTATATAGACACCCGCTTTTATAAATACAAGAGCAACAGTTATTGCAGTGGTAGCAATCGGCTGTTTTTGACAAACAAAAATGTTGATATACATTAGTGTTAGTTCCGGAAAACACGACCATGGAATTTGTATTTAAAGATCCCCGGAGGCCTTCGTAAGCCTTTTTTACATCATCTCTAATACAGGGAAAGTTTTTCCAATAGTAATCAAAATCGAAAGATTCATCTATACAAATATTTTTGCTTGGAAAATGCTTACTGAAAACATTTCCTAACCGTTTTACCAAATCTATTATTCGTTGCTTGTTTCTAAAGTTAAATGGTATAATTTCCCACTCACAATAATGACTCGCTATTCCCTTGATGTGTTTTGCAACATTTTTGCCAGAGCGTATGGTTTCTCCGTATTGTTGGCTATATTCGTAGATATCTGGATCATCCGGTGAAACATAAATAATTTCAGCTTGTTTGTCTTTGCTAACAAGATATGCGTATGGATCGCTTACAAAACGAAAGAAAAAATCTTTTGTAGTATGCGTAGTTTTGGAAAATAGGTAGTATAGCAAAGTCAATGTTTTTTCTTCACTACATAATAACGGGAAGTATATTTTTTTAACATTATAGTTGGATAACAAATACTCCAATCCGTTAATGTGATCTTCGTGAAGGTGAGAAATAAAAACTGCGTGAATAGTTTCACCCTTTTGGAAAATTTCATCAATGTTATTATGAAGCAAATTCAAATCAGTGTCAGAACCACAATCAAACACCAAATTTATCCTTGGATTACAAGAAGTGAATTGCTCGACATAAAAAGCGCCTTGTCCTACAGGCATGAACGATCTTACAACAGTGCACATAATTGTCCCTCCTTTTTCATAAATATTATATCATATTTTGTCGTTTTTGTAAATAAAAAGAAAAAGCACAGAGCTCAATCACGAACTCAGTGCTTTTCTTTTTATGAATAATTAAATTAATTAATAGTAAAAAACAAATCCGAACCAATTTCGATTTACGAAATAGTTCGGATTTGTTACGTTTGGTGACCCGTACGGGAATCGAACCCATGTTTCCAGCGTGAGAGGCTAGCGTCTTAGCCGCTTGACCAACGGGCCGTGCTTTCGACAGCTTTGTTATTATATCATAACTATTTTGAAATTGCAATACCTTTTTGAAAAAAAGTTTGAAAATTTTCTAAAGTTTTTTGCAAAAAAGAAAAAAGCGACTGATAAAATCGCTTTTTTCTCGGATGATCCGCTATTACTTTGCCTCGGTATTGAGAACTTCCTTGCCGTCGTAGTAACCGCAAGCCTTGCAAACGCGGTGGCTCAATACGAACTCACCGCACTTGGGACACTTGGTCATTCCGGGGAGATCAAGCTTCCAATTGTTGGAACGTCTCTTGTCTCTGCGAGCCTTTGATACTTTCTTCTTCGGTACTGCCATTTTCTACACCTCCTTGAAGCGTTGAACACAAATGTTTATTGCTTATTTTTTAATCACCTTTAATTTCGCCTTTGTCAAACAGGGTTGCAAGGATAGCAAGCCTTGGATCTATCTCCTTGGTAGGACACCCGCAGTCCCCTTCTCTGCGCGGCTTTCCGCACTTGGGACAAAGTCCGGGGCAATCCTCGGAGCATAGCAATTTCGTAGGAAACCCTAATACGAGCTCCTCCAAAAGTGGCTCATCTACGTCAAGCTCTGCGCCGTGAATTATCACGTACTCGTCTGCCTTGTCGAAATCATTCTCCAAAGCATCCTCGCTCAATGTACCCTCCGTTGTAACCGTTCGCTCGAAGTCAAGAGAGAAAACTCCGTCTACCGGAGCAAGACATCTCGCGCACTCGCCGTGGTATTTAAGCTCTGCTTTAAGCTTAAGACGCATATATCCCGCGTTATCCGTAAGCACGCCCGTAACGTGAGCGTCGGACTCAAATTCTACGTCGGGAAGCGCTTCGGGAGCCAGCATATAGTCTATATCAATTTTCTTTACCTCTCCTCGAAGAAGAGGACCAACGTCAATGACCATATTTTCCTCCGCAAAGCTGCCGTTATGCTTGGCATTATTCCGATGTAATCGGTTTGACATAAAATGCGACAATACATATTATAATCTATTTTAGTTCGGTTGTCAAGAGTTTTTTTTAACTTTATTGCATTATTCTGAAAATTTGTGAGAATTTGCTCCTATATCTCTTTACTTGTCGGGGTTTATATGATAAAATGAATACATATGATAGTCTCGGAGGATATTATGGATACCTTTTCAACCTTTTCATACTCAAAAAGCGATCTCTCCCTCATGCCTTTTCGTCCGCAAAGATCGAACAAAGGTACGTTCGGCAGAGTGCTTTGCATATGCGGAAGCCACGGTATGGCAGGTGCTGCGTATCTTTCGGCAAAGGCTGCGCTCCGCACGGGTGCGGGCCTTGTAGAAATACTCACCCCCGAGTGTAACAGAACTGTTTTGCAGACGTTACTGCCCGAAGCAATAGTAACCGTCTATGACTCCGAGCATCCTTCGGAGGAGATAATAGACTCCGCACTCTCGCGCGCGACAGTTGTCGTATGCGGTTGTGGTCTTGGTATAAGTTCAGCATCGAGAAAGGTTCTCGCTCGCGTATTGAGAAATTGTGAGAAGCCAATGGTGCTTGATGCCGACGCTCTCAATCTTCTCGCCCGCAATCCCTCGCTTTTGAAATATACCAAGGGCAAGATAATAACTCCCCACCCAACCGAGATGTCGCGTCTTACGGGCAAGGCCGTGTCCGAGATCACAGAGAGCATACCGAATGAGTGCCGCGAATTTGCCAAAAAGCATTCCCTTACGTGCGTGCTCAAGGACCACAGCACGGCTGTCAGCGACGGCTCTCTGCGAGTTTACGTAAACACGTCGGGCAACAGCGGAATGGCGACCGCAGGCTCAGGCGACGTGCTTGCGGGAATTATCGGTGGTATTCTTTCGCAAAACAGAGAGAACACGCTCACCGATCTTCAAGTCGCAAGCCTTGGCGTATATATCCACGGTCTTGCGGGGGATACGGCGGTGCTTACTGTGGGCGAATATTCACTTATCGCCTCAGATATTATCGATGCGCTTCCGCGCGTGCTTTCTTCCATAAAGTAATACAACGCAATATAAAAAAGGGCTGGTATTCAGCCCTTTTTTATGTTATAAATTAAGATCTCTTTATTCTTACAAGCCGTTCAAGCCCTGCCGAGAGCGACTCGCAAAGCGCGTCTATGTCCTCTTTCGTATTGTACTCCGAAAGGCTTATGCGTATCGAGCAATCCGCCTCTTGCGGTGTAAGTCCAAACGCAACAAGAGAGCTGCTAGGTGTTTTCGAATGTGACGAGCAGGCAGAGCCGCTTGACACGTATATTCCGTCCGCGGAAAGGTAATGAAGCATTGTTTCGCTTTTTACGTCAGGTAAGGTTACGTTTATTATGTGACTTACGCGCGTTCCCTCGGGTGTATTTATTCTCACGCCAAGCGCCGAAAGCTTGTCAGTTGCATATAAATAGAGCCCGTCAAGCTTTTCCGTTATCTGTGCGCGTCTTGCCGCCATATCAGCCGCCGCCGCGCCAAAAGCAGAGATACCGATAACGTTCTCCGTACCAGAGCGCATTCCGCTCTCCTGTCCACCGCCTACCAAAAACGGCGCTATTTTTTTAGCCTTTATAAGCTCCGAGGATACGTAAAGCGCGCCAACTCCCTTGGGGGCGTGTATCTTGTGACCGCTCACAGATACAAGATCCGCGCCGATCGACGAGGGCGTAAACGGTATTCTCATAAAGCCCTGCACTGCATCACAATGAGTAATTGCATCCTTGTGCGCCCGTTTGATCCTTGCGAACGCTTCCTTAACGGAATACATCGCGCCCGTTTCGTTATTGACGAGCATAAACGAAGCCATAAATATTTTTTTGTCAAGCGCACTCTCAAGCGCGCTCATATCGAAAACTCCGCCGCGAGTGGGTATGCGAACGATCTCAAATCCCGTTTTCTCAAGAGCTTCGAGCGCACGCGCCGTCGCGGGGTGCTCCGAGTCCGTGGTAAGTATGCGATTTGCCTCGCGGCGCGTCTTTGCGTACGCCGTGCCGAATATGGCAAGCGAGGTCGCCTCAGTACCGCACGAGGTAAATATTACCGTTCCCTGCCCGCGCCTTACCCCAAGCGCTGACATAATTCTATCTCTTGCCGCCGCGACGAGCTTTTCTGCGTCAGCGCCCATCGTATGAAGCGACGAAGGATTTCCAAAACAATCCATCGCCTCGGCAATAGCTCCCCTTGCCGCATACGAGAGAGGCGTGGTCGCGCTGTTGTCAAGATATACCGTTCTTTTTGCGTTATTATTCATATCCAAATTATCTGAAAATAAATACGTCAAGAATTTTGTTTACGTCTGCCGTGTGAGCCTCAAAATTCGCCTCAAGCGCAGAATAGGTTATCGAGTATACGACTCCGTTGTAAACGAGCACCGTCTGCATGATCTTCACGCGCTCGCCTCCGTAGCTTACAACGTAGGTATAGGAAACGGCATCGCGATCCGCAACCTTTCTTTCGCTCTCACCTACGTACTCGTATTTGTCTCCAAAGGTCTTCTTGTATTCGCCCTCTGCCATAGCCCAATACTCGCGCGCCGTCATAGTCGTGCTCGGCGAGTAAGAGGTTACCGCTACGTTCGAGTTATCCGCAGCATACGCCTCTGCCTTACCGCTCTCCGAGTCACACGTCCAGCCGTCTGCGGGAACGTAAAGTCTATACTCCAGATTGTTTGAGGATGCTATCTTCATACCCTCGGGAGTCTTTTTGTCCGTTACGCTATCTCCTGAGTATTCGGGCTTGTCACAGCAAACGAACTCCTCTCGGATCTTCTCAATATCCTCAAATATGGCATCGTACGTGTCAGAGCTTACAGTAAAGGAAAGAATTATAAAATCGCCCTTATATTTCGCAATTATCTGTCTGAACGTATACGCAGCCTCGTCTATCTTAGCGGTGAAGAGTATCTGTCTCGCATCTTGGACGTTGCTCTCCTTACCGAGAATAACAGCCTCGTTGCCCTCAGCGCCCTCAGAGGTAATAAGCGCAAAGCTCTTATCCGCGAACTCTAGAGAGAGCTCGTTTTTGCGTGCCGCAACATACTCGTCAAGCGTCATTTCGGGGTTTTCGGGAGTATGGTATCTCGCGCTTACGCTAACGTATCCGATCGTTGACAGATAAGCGCTCGAAACACCGCTGGTGGTATTAATCGACCAAGAATCGGGAACGTAAAGCTCAAAGGGCTGTCCCTCGGTCGTTGCGTTCTTCATTCCGTCGGGCGCGCCGTCGTTCGCACATCCGACAAACGAAGCGCACATAAGAAGCGAAAGCATTATCGCAACAATTCTTTTTATCATGACTAAATTCCTTTCGAAAGCAGAATATAAGCAATATTTTACAAATTATATTGTAGCAAATTTAAACGCCCTTTTCAACACTAATTTGTTAATTTTATGTTACCCACACGCTTGTCGGCGTAAATTTATGCCCCTTGTTTGACTTGAAATTCAAAACAGGACTTGAAAACAATTTGAATTTAGTTTATAATTATCGTAGAGCTTTTGTCATACAAGGAGAACAAAATGATTTTTACTAAAAAATATACTACAAAATGGCACGATACCGATGCCGAAAGACGGGTTAGGGCGACTCAGATGCTCGTATACATGCAGGAGACCTCAAATCACCACATGCGAGCATGCGGTCCTGAGCTTGACCTTTTGCGCGACGAATACGGTCTTGCCTTTCTTTTGAGCAAGATACGCTTCGAGATATACGAGCCCCTTTTTGCATTTGAGGATATTAAGGTCGATACGTGGACCTGCCACTCGCGCGGATATTCCATTCTGCGTTTTTACAGAATACGCAAGGGAGAAAAGACCATTGCGATTGCGGACACAACGTGGGCGCTTATGAATTTAAAAGAAATGACACTCGTCAGCGGCGAGGCTCTTGACGGCATTTATAATTTTCAGAACGAAGTCCCCGTCGAGCTTGACGTCCCGAAGCGCTTCCGACTCCCGAGCGAGTTGTCACTTGAATGTATTGGAAAGCGTAAGATAACGTACTCCGATCTCGACTATAACATGCACATGAATAATACCAAGTACCCCGATATGCTCTGCGATTTTATGCCTATTGACGAGATAAAGAATATACGCGGCTTTCTGCTTTCGTACGTAAACGAGGCGGCGTTCGGCGATGAGCTTTCGATAAATCACGCATTCGCGGAGAATACTCACTATTTCAGAACGACCAAGGGCGAGGGCAAGGTATGCCTTGAATCCATAGTCGTGCTCGGAGAGAATGAATAAGCAATCCCCCTTACAGTTTTCTTTTGCCTACTTTTCTTTTTTAAGACGAGGCTATTGCCACACCCGTAGAAAACGAATAAGTCATTCCCTTTTTCAGTTTTCTTTTGCCTACTTTTCTTTTTTAAAAGAAAAGTAGGTTGACAAAAGGAAATTTAGGTGGTATAATGTACGAGGTCGCAACCGGTGGCGGAATTGGCAGCTTGGAGAGCGAGCGCACCCAGTGGGTGATGAAGCGAGCTCGATCAAGGCGCAGAAGCAAGGAGAATTTCGAGCGGACGCGAGAAAGGCGACTATGCTTCAAGAGTCACGCGGACACTTTTTGAGAATTTGCGCGACAACGCGAAGCGTTGTTGTAGCATATTCTCGAAGAAAATATGCGGGTGTCTTTGTGCTTCGCACAAGTAAAGAACGCAATGCGTTCTTTAGGCAACGCCACACCTCGCTCATTTCATTCGCGGGTGTGGCGGAATTGGCAGACGCGCAAGATTTAGGATCTTGTGTTAATTCGTGCAGGTTCAAGTCCTGTCACCCGCACCAAAAACATAAGGACGGCTTTTGCAGTCCTTATGTTTTTCGTATGAGTTTACTGACACCGAGCCTCTCCAATTCGCAAGAATTGGATGGTTTTGCGTCGTAGCGCCGAAACCAAGTCCGCTCACCTGTGGCTTGATTCTATATAGCACATGGCAAAACACTTGACTTTACACCGCTTTTGTTATATAATGAAAACGTTAGCAATGACATGTAGGAGGTCATATGAAAAAAGTTTTTTCATTTTTTGTCAGCATACTTATATTATTTTCTTTCGTTGGTTGCTCGATATTTAAATACGAGCCCGAAAGAAACGATACGGAAGGAACGAAAAAAGACAACCCGCCAGAAAGCTATGAGGAACAGGTGGGACCATATGACAACATCATATCCTACTATACTATGCTTCTTACACTGTTACGTGACGGCAAGGAGCTGCCTGCTCCCAACACAGACAATATGAGCCGGCGTGAATCCGCCATTTTCGAAACGATTTACAATATCGTCAACACATATAAGGATAGTACGCAAAGCTCCACGCAGGGGGTTGACTTCTTAGGCTATGGCTATAAGGATCTTGATGGAAACGGAACTCCGGAATTAATTATTTTGACCAAATATACAAGCATAAGAGCAATCTTCACAATTTCCGACGAGGCGCCCATTTTACTTGAAGCAAGCTACGGCGCTGGCAACTCGATGGTATTTGGAACGAAAAACAGATTTTTTATGCGTCGTCAAAATATAAGCGATAATATTGAAGAAACTACCTTCTACACATGCCACGTTGAAGGCGATAAAATGATATATGATGCTACCTACGGCGAGGTATACGATCGCAAAGAAAAGAAAATACTGGATATCTTTCAAGTATTAAATGGCAACCGCGTCACTATAAGCGAAGAAGCTTTTGATGAATTATACCGCGAACAAAGCAAAACAAACGAGCCCGGTTATTCATCCACATCGAAATTGTTAGCTCCCTATATTCATTTTCCGCTGCAAGATAATGCAACGAGTGAAAATCTACCCGTAGCCGATTTTTCAAGCTACTCTGCTATTCGTGAAACTTACGTCAAGATATCTACCTGTTTAATCGAATTTAATTCGGGAACGTGGGCCACCGGAGGCTACGACAATCTCTTTGCTTTTCCCAGTGAGCTTTCTTTTGAATATTATAACCGACTTCTGTACGCGGCTTATCACGGAGCATACGGCGTAGGCTACGACGAAATCGATCTCAACGGTGACGGTAAAGACGAGCTGGTTCTTATGAATGAGGATTATCGGATAAAAGCAATATTCACTCAAAAAGACGGCGTACCGGTTCTTTTGGATGCTTTTGCGTATGAAACCTGTTGGCTTGATGACGAGGGCTTCATACACGTGGACAATGAACAATACTATGAGCTGGAATATAACCTCTATGAATTTACAAGCAACGGTGAATACAATTTGATTTATTCTATCCTTGCCGCAGAGAACGGCAACCGTTATTTTACCAAAGACGGCAAAACAGAAAAAATCACGTTTGAAAAGTCACTTGAATTGTATTATGACAATTATTGCCGATATTCCGAACCCTTTTTGCCTTATGAAGAAACCAGAAACACTTCAGCTCTGACTTATACTCCCCTCGTATCTCCAACAGAGGACGTTATGAGCGCCGCAATCGCTCAAACGTGGCATAAGTATTCAAATCTTGAAGAAACGACTGGCAAAGACATGGCTAACGGTAATACGTACTTGACTTTTGAAAATGTAACGGACACACAAGCGACAATATCCATAAAATATGTATTTACCTATTATTACCCCGATCCTGACAGAGAGAATTATATGTTGAGCGACAGTACCGAATCAAGTTTAAAGATAACCGCCCTTAATGAAAACGGAATACTTGTTTTTGAAGAAAACGGCACAAAAGGAAAAATAGAAGTTGGTACTAAGTGCTTGTGGCTCGTTATTGACGAAAGCACAGACCAACGTTTCCCCGCAGGTAATCATTGCTACACAAAATACAATCCTGACAGTATGACTCAATAAAATCAAACATCAGTCACTATACATAATGCTTCGCAGCCGTATTTTATAGTCAGTCTAAAAAATCAACGCCAAGGCAAATGTCTTGGCGTTGATTTTTCTATATTTATCAAAGATACTCCCTAATATCTACTGCGAGCTTTTCCTCGAGGTTTATAAGGCGCTTGGTTATATCCTTGGACACCTCGTCAGCCGCCTTGTACTCGTTCAAATACTTATTGAGTGACTTAACGCCCATGTTACAGCCGTCAGTAATAAGGTCCGCAATCGTGTGGTCGGACGCCTTAAGGCTTAGCTTTACGTTAGTCTTCATCCACGACATACCTTTTGCGATAGGGTTTGGGTCCTTTCCCTCGTCGTGGTATTTTTCGAGAAGCTTTTGTACCTCCCCGTTCAGCTTTTCGTGCTCTGATTTGCACTTGGAGAGCTTTTCGGAAAGCACCTCCGAGCCTACGTATTCGAGCACCTCGTCGATCGACTCTACTCCCATTTTTATCCCCGCATCACATTCACGAAGAAGTCTTATTGTATCCTGTTCTATCATAATAGCTTCCTTTCCTTTTGTTTTTGTACTGCTATTATGTCCCAAATTATCCCATATATACTGATATAAAGAAAAAACAGAAGTGACTCTTGACCGTAAGCTCTTTACACTCACAATCAAGAGTCACTTCTGTTCGCTCTTGATATCTAACATCTTTTTGGCTACCTTCCTTTCTTAATCTGTCGTTCGCATCGCCGCATCAGGTGAAGCTCATCACAAAAATCAATTTTATCGGCACGTCCGTAAGCTAATTATTTTAAGCTTTAAATTTATAATCTTTTCCGCATCATGCTTTCTGCACTATATCTTTAACCGATGCAACCTTTTTGCGAAGGACGAAGCGTTTCTGCTCTTTTCAAGGACTTTTAACACACACTCGCTTTTCGTTATAGATACGTTTTATTCGTATTTATAAAGCGTAAGATCTTATCCACATTTATTTTCACACTGCCTTGAAAACAAGCGGTTTTAATTTCTCATCGGACTGTACCTCCTTGTTTTTACACTCATATTATATCACACCTTTTTAGGAATTGCAATTGGCAATTTGTTAGAATATCACAATTATTTTTTGTACAAACAGTAGATTATTGTGTTTTTGACCATATTTTTCTTTACAAGTCCGATTTTTTGTGATATAATAGTAGTGTTGTGGTGATAATTGTGTCCCAAAAGAGGTCGATGCCGATATATGAAGTGAACCCAAAAGTTTAGACAAAATTAAATATTAAATTGCTTGTGAATGAGCTCGGTATTGAACTGGGCTCATTCCTTTTAGTTTTAGAGAGATTCTCTCGTTGTTGTAGTAATGTATGTACTCTTCTAACTTTT
>JAZOWN010000058.1:0-6273 GCA_045659245.1 Eubacteriales bacterium | reverse complement strand
AACGCGTCTATGCGTGTAAAAAATCGTGATGAGATAGAGGAATTTATTCATAAAGATGCTTATTTGTCAAAATTTTGTGAATTTATGGCAAGAAAAGAGGCAAATCAACAACTTCCATGGTGGAAGTGGGAAAACGATTCTATTGATGAAAATACGCTTTTTATGTGGAAGTTCATTCAATATGAATTTTTTGATCAATGGGCAGAAATAAAGGCCTATGCCAACGAAAGAGGCATCAGCATTATCGGTGATATTCCCATCTACGTTGCATGGGACTCTGCTGACGTTTGGGCAGCTCCCGAGCAGTTCCAGCTTGACAAGCGCAAAAAGCCAACGTCTGTCGCAGGCGTTCCGCCCGACTATTTCTGTAAGGACGGTCAGCTTTGGGGCAATCCGCTTTACAACTGGAAATATATGAAGTCGGATAACTATTCGTGGTGGAGAGAGCGCATAAGACACATGCTGACGCTCTTTGACGGCGTGCGAATTGACCACTTCCGCGGACTCGAAAGCTATTGGAGCGTTCCCGCAAGCGCAAAGACCGCAAAAGAGGGCAAGTGGGTAAAGGGCCCCGGTCGCGCACTCATTAACGCGATCCGCGAGGAAGCAGGAGATAAGCTGATCATTGCAGAGGACCTCGGCGACATTACGGACGAGGTAGTCTCCCTTGTAAATTACAGCGATTTTCCCGGCATGCGCGTTTTCCAATTTGCGTTCCTTGGGGACAGAAACACCCCGCATCTTCCCCACAACTATCCAAAAAACTGCGTTGCCTACACGGGTACTCACGACAACAACACCCTGCTCGGTCACGTTTGGGAGATAGACGGAAATCAGCGTGACGAGGTGTTTGATTACTGCAACTGCCCGCCAAACGATTGGAGCGGCGCGTGCGAGATGATAATAAAGACAATGATGGCAAGCCACGCCGACACGGTCATCTTCCCCATTCAGGACATCTTTGTTTACGGCTCGGACACACGAATGAACACTCCCGGTACGGTAACAAACAATTGGCAGTACCGAATAACCGAGGACCAGCTCCGCCGTGTCAGCTGTAACAAGTTCAGGTATCTCAACACTCTTTACGGAAGAATATAACGCACTATAAAAACACAAAAGGACAGAAAGATAAGCTTTCTGTCCTTTTTATTTGAATTTACGCCTCGGTCTTGTCAAGATAATCCTGCATAAGCGCGTCCTGAAGCTTGCGCAAAAGCTCGGGGGCGCGGCCGCCGACAGGCTCTCCGTCAACGTGGCTTACGGGACGGCAAAGCGTTCCCGACGAGGTAACGATAATCTCTGCGGCAGACTTTAACTCGTCAAGCGTGTACGGCTCCTCGCGGACGGTTATGCCGAACTCGCGGCACATCTTTATAAGATGCGCGCGCGCAACTCCCGCAAGAATAAGATTATCCGCAGGCGCGGTCTTTACGCTGCCATCGTCAAGTATTATAGAGATATTTGAATGCGCGCATTCGGTCACTCTGCCATTTCTGTGAAAGACCGCCTCGTCAGCGCCCGCCTTTTCCGCCTTATCGGAAGCGAGAACGGTAGGAATTAGGTTAAGCGTTTTCATGTTACAATGGTAAAAGCGCGTATCCTCAAGGCTTATGAGAGTCATTGGAGTATATATGTCCTTGATCTTCATCGGGCGCAGGGTGATCCATATATTTGCCTTCATATCCTTTGAGGGCGCGTGATTTCTAAATCCCGTGCCGCGCGAGACCTGCCAATAAACGAGCTGCTCGTGGGAGTCAAGCTTTCCGACCAAGCCTTTTATAATATCGGAAAATTCTTCCTTGGTGTGAGGAATAACTATTCCCAATATATCGGCACTTTCGTACATTCTATCCATGTGCTCCCCGAGGGAGTATATCTTGTAATTTCGGCAGTACGCCACCTCGAAAATACCGTCGCCAAAGTAGCAGGCGCGGTCATTCATGGGAACTGTCATATTTTCAAGCAGATCGTATCTGCCGTTATAATATCCCAGATTTTCCATATAGGATAGGTCCTTTCAAAATACGTATAAGTATTTCATTTTATGATGCATAAGCTAACTATATTACTATTAATAATTATATCACAACCCATCACTCTTGTCAATCAATGAACGAGAAATCTTTCACCTGTGTCTTGCTTTTTTCTTCACCTCATAATGTTGACAATACAAGGTTTTTTTGATATAATGTAAGGAGTAAAAAAGAATTTCATGACTTATAAATCCAAGTCGGTAAGATATAATTTTTTGATGAATTTCATACTGAACGCATCGGGATTTATTTTCCCGCTTCTGACTTTTCCGTACATCTCCCGCGTTCTTTTGGTCGAGGGAGTCGGCAGGGTGGAATTTGCGTCGTCGGTTTCAAGCTATTTTCTTCTGGTCGCCTCGTTAGGTATCCCGACCTACGGTATACGCGCGTGCGCGCAGGTAAAGGACGACAAGGAAAGGCTATCAAAGACAGTTCACGAAATTCTTATTATAAATTCCGTAACGACCTCTCTTGTCGTTCTGGCGTATATAGTATGCGTTTTGACCGTTCCGCGCTTTTCAGAGGATAAAGCTGTGTTTTTTATCCACTCGCTCGGTATTCTTTTGAATATGCTCGGAGTGAATTGGTTTTATCAAGCCATCGAAAAATACGACTATATTACCGTTCGCACGATCCTCTTTAAGACGCTCTCGCTCGTGCTGATATTTTTATTTGTACGCGCCTCGGGCGACTATATGATCTACGCGGCAATTTCCGTCTTTGCTCTTGTCGGATCAAATTTGCTCAATTTTTATAAGCTCCGCTCCTATATCTCGTTTAAAAGACAAGCTGGCTATGAATTCAAAAAGCACCTCGCACCGATATTCATTCTGTTTGCCCAGAGTCTGGCAATCTCCGTCTACACAAGCCTTGATATAATAATGCTCGGTTTTAACAAGGGAGACTACGATGTCGGCCTTTATTCTGCCGCAAGCCGCTTCAAGGGGCTTCTCGTAAGCCTCGTCACCTCGCTCGGCGGAGTTCTGCTTCCGCGAATGTCGCGCTACGCAAAAGACAAAATGCAAAGGGAGTTTGAGCGCACGTCCGTCATGGCGATAAATTTTACTCTGCTGCTTTCAATACCGCTTACGGTGTTCTTCGTTTTCTCGGCAAGCGACTGCCTTTTGCTTCTCTCGGGGAGTGAATTTTTAGGCGCGAGCACAGCCATGCGGATAATTACCGTCGCCGCCATTCCGTGCGGACTCAGCGGCTTTTTGGGAATTCAAGTTCTAACGTCCTTGGAAAAGGAAAAATACGTGCTGTATTCCGTTACGGTGGGAGCTGTCGTTGACTTTGCTCTTAACTGCTTTATGATCCCTCTTTGGGGAGCAAACGGAGCAGCCCTTGCCACCGCTATCGCAGAATTTTTCGTCCTCGGCATTCAGCTTATATATACAAAGGATATAATTCGTCCTATAATACGAAAAATAAGGATATTTCACTACCTTATTTTTACCGCGATTTCAAGCGGCGCGTTGCTATTGTGCTCTCGTTTGCCGCTAAATAATACCTTTCTTCGTCTCGGCGTTTATGCAATAGCATTTTTCGGCGCGTACGCGCTCTGCCTTGTTCTCAGAAAAGAACCTATCCTCGCCGATCCCGAACAGCGCCCCGTTATTGACGGCGCCAAAAAAACAAACGACAAACCGCAAAAAGGAGGCAAAAAGTGAAGCTTCTTAAAAATACGATATTATGGCCTAAAATTTCGGAGTCACTGTCCTCCGTTTTGCCCGTAACGGGAATCGTGCTTCTGCTTTTCTGCACGATCGTTCCCGTTCCCGCCGAGATGTTCTTGGCGTTTATAATCGGAGCGGTGCTGCTCATTTTCGGAATGGGTCTCTTTACTCTCGGCGCGGAGACCGCTATGACTCCCATGGGTGAGTACGTCGGCTCAAAAATGACGAAATCAAAAAAGCTTTGGGTGCTTATCCCCGTATCTCTGTTCGTCGGTACGATGATAACCATCTCCGAGCCCGATCTTCAAGTTCTGTCAACCCAGATCGATGCAATCCCCTCTGCCGCACTTATCTGGTCAGTCGCAATAGGCGTCGGACTTTTGCTGGTCGTGGCAATGCTCAGAATACTTTTTAAAATAAAGCTTAAATACCTTCTGTTAGCGCTCTACGCGATAGTATTTATCGTGGTCGCATTCGTTCCGAGAGCGTTCATTCCCGTAGCGTTTGACTCTGGTGGAGTTACGACGGGTCCTATGACGGTTCCGTTTATCATGGCGCTCGGCGTCGGTGTTGCATCTATCCGTTCCGACGGTGAGGGCTCGGACAGCTTCGGACTCGTTGCGCTCTGTTCCGTAGGTCCGATACTTGCCGTAATGATACTCGGTATACTTAACGACGTAAACAGCGTAAACACAACGGACACCACGCTTGAAATAGCACTCGGCTCGCGCGATATTATTATGATGTTCCTTTCCCAGATCCCCCATTATGCATGGGAGGTCGCCGTTGCGATAGGTCCTATCGTTATATTCTTTCTTGTGTTCCGCGCGCTCAGCGGCGGACTTGGCACCAAGGGGCTTGGAAAGATACTCGTCGGCGTTGCCTACACCTATATCGGACTCGTTGCGTTTTTAGTGGGAGTCAACGTAGGCTTTATGCCCGTCGGCAGACATCTCGGAATGGAGCTTGCGCCTTCCAACGTAAGATGGGCGATAGTCCCGCTCGGAATGATATTGGGCTACTTTATCGTTGCCGCCGAGCCTGCCGTTCACATACTTACAAAGCAGGTTGAGACCGTAACGTCGGGAACTGTTCCGGGCAAGGCGCTCTCCCTCTCGCTCTCGATTGGCGTGGCAGTATCAATAGGAATTGCCATGGTGCGCGTGCTTACGGGGATCTCGCTTCTTTGGATAATAATCCCAGGCTACGTAATAGCACTCATTCTCACCTTTATCGTACCCGACATTTTCTCCTCTATCGCGTTTGACTCGGGTGGAGTTGCCTCAGGTCCTATGACCGCGACGTTCTTACTTCCCTTTGCAATAGGCGCGTGCATCGCCGTCGGCGGAAACGTAATAGAGGACGCATTCGGTCTTGTTGCTCTCGTCGCTATGACTCCGCTTATAGCAATACAGATACTAGGCCTCGTATATAAGCGCAAGTACAACAGACGTATGGCAGAACAGTCCGCAGAGGTGGCAGATGCTCCCGAAATTATTGAAACAAACATTCCGTCCGATGACGATATAATTGATCTTTAACGGAGGTCGTAAAGATGAAAGACCTGTTTTTACTGATGACGATAGTGCGTCGCGACGACGCAGCTGAATACGAGGAGTTTTACCGTGACGAGGGGGTAGAGGTTGTCTACACCTCCCCCTGCAACGGTACGGCGCATACGAAAACGCTGAGTCTTCTCGGAATAGAACGTACCGAAAAGTCGATGCTTTTGGCAACGGTCACGTCCGATACCCTCATGACTCTTAAAAAACGACTCGCCTCTCACATGAAGATCGACCTGCCCGACCGCGGAGTCGCAATGGCGATCCCCCTCTCGGGAGTCGGAGGCAGCAGAACTCTTGAATACTTCACCGCAGGACAAAAGGCGGCGGACAATACACAAACGGAGGATAACGATATGCAATCTTCTCACGAGCTTATAATTGCTATATACGAAAAGGGATATACCGACCTTGTAATGAACGCTGCGCGCGAAGCAGGCGCAAGCGGCGGCACTACCATTAACGCTAAGGGTACGGGCGCGGGAGCTGAAAAATTCTTCGGCCTTACGCTCGCCGTCGAAAAGGAAATAGTTTTCATCGTGTCAAGCGTTGAAAAGAAAAAGGATATAATGAAGGCTATTATGCAAAAGGCGGGAGTCGATTCCAAGGCGCACGCGCTCGTGTTCTCTCTCCCCGTATCCACAACCGCTGGCTTCCGCTTTGCGGACACCGTCGAAAAAGAGTAAGGGGATGCGAATTGACGCTTTTTTGAAAAAAAGGACGCGGGTCGCTTTTTAAAAAAAGCTCCGCAAAAACTTTCATGAAAAGTTTTTCGCAAAGCTCACACAGCAAAAGACGGAAATTTTGATTTTAAAATATAGTTTTTCGCTTTCTAAGGAAGAAAGTCGTCGGACCCTACTGATATGCACCCCAAAAGTTAGACACTTTTGGAGGTGCATATTTTTTATGGGTAAAAAAGGAGAAAAACAAAAAATACATAGCGCAGAATTCAAAATATGTGTTATAATGGATATGCGAGAACATCGAATGGGACTATGC
>JAZOWN010000057.1:0-14408 GCA_045659245.1 Eubacteriales bacterium | reverse complement strand
CAAAAATCTTCGGTCACCGTTCACAAAACAACCATTTAGGTTATTTTGTTCACTGCGTTCGAATCCCCCTCTCTCCGCGTTTTTTTAAAAAGAAGAACCACCCTGTTGGGTGGTTCTTCTTTTTGGCGGAGAGAGAGGGATTCGAACCCTCGGAACGGTATTAGCGTTCACACGATTTCCAATCGTGCGCCTTAGACCAGCTCAGCCATCTCTCCATTCGACCCGAACATTATATCATAAAAAAAAATAAAAATCAATACCTTTTTTAAAAAAATATTTATTTTTAGAAAAAATCCGCATACAATAAATTTAAAGCCTGAAAAACTTTTAAAAAGCTATTGACTAAACGCAAAAAATCGTTTAATATATAGCTACTACTTTGTTTTATTGGAGGGTAAAAATGATCATTACTTATCTCGGCTGTGCCGAAAACAAGCTGTACGAAAAGATAAACGATAAATTCGAAAAGATGTTTGAGCTCGCAAAGAACGTTATGTGCAACACTCCCGAGGACGGACGCTACGACGTCGACGAGGATATGTATTATCTTATCCAGTCGTATAAGGCAAAATCCCCGTTCGATGCAAAATTCGAGTCTCACAGAGAATATATCGACGTTCAGATGGTAATTTCCGGTGAGGAAATAATAAGATTTGACAGCGCTGAGAAGCTTTCTCTTTGTCAGGAATACAAGCCCGACTGCGAAAAGTATTCCATGAATAAGGATTACGATTCCGTAAGACTTTGCGCGGGCGAGCTCGCGATAATCTTTACGGGTGAGCCTCACGCTCCCGGCATAAAAGCGGACGGCGCTCCCGAGGACGTAAGAAAGCTCGTTGTAAAAATTCGGGCAAAATAACAAAAAAGTCGTATTTATCCCAAAACTGCCACTAATATAAGGAGAGCATTTGCTAACACTATTTATGACGGAAAATCCGCCAAAAAGGAGGCTAATGCTTTATGATCGTAGATAAGATAGCGCTTATAACTACCATAATCGGCGCGCTTAACTGGGGTAGCATCGGTTTGTTTGGATTTGACCTCGTCGCTTGGATAGGCGGCGGCTCGGATTCTCTTATAAGCCGAATCATATACACCGTGGTAGGTCTTGCAGGAATCTGGTGCGTATCGCTTTTGTTCCGCACGAGAGAAAAATTCCGAGAGATAGGCGAACGCGAGTAACGTTTTTGACGTAAAAAAGGACAGAGGTCTTAGCGTGATACTCCGCTTGGAGTATCACGCTAATCAAATCCGTCTTCGACGGGTGAAATCCACTCCCGTGGATGAAATCGCTATCGCGACGAAATCCTGCTTCGCAGGGTTAAACTCTGACGGAGTTGATTTCATCCAAGGTATGCCTTGGATTTCATCTGAACGGAGAGAAGATTTCATCGTTGCTATGCAACGATTTCATTCAAAGAAAAAGAGAGAACTTTTCGGATATAAACCGATTGGTTCTCTCTTTCTGTTTGTGATAGGTGTTGGGATTTAGCCCTTAATGCATTTGGGTGGTAAATGCGATGTTTGCCCATTGCGAGATTTTAGAATTCTCCGCTAATAGCATTACCATTAACCTTTGTCCTTTTTGCTTTTATATCTTTTAACGTGGGGCAACCTCGTTTTGCAGCTCCTTGTTTTCAAAAAAGCACGAGAGGTTATTGACGGTGGTTTCGGCAATATTTGAGAGGGCTTCCTCGGTAAGGAAGGCTTGGTGAGAGGTTACTATGACGTTTGGCATAAAAAGAAGCGTCGCAAGCGTTTCGTCAGATGGTATATGCCCCGAAAAGTCCTCGAAAAATATATCCGATTCTTCCTCGTACACGTCAAGGCAGGTCGCGCCTATCTTGCGCGAGCGTATGCCGTCAAGCAGAGCCTCCGTGTCAATGAGCGCGCCGCGCGAGGTGTTTATAATAACCACTCCCTTTTTCAAAAGAGGAACTGTTTTTGCGTTTAGCATGTGGTAGCTCTCTTGCGTAAGAGGGCAGTGAAATGAAATCACGTCACTCTCTTTAAAAAGACGCTCGAGCGAAACGAACTCTACGTCGGGAAGCTCTTGCGGATATTTGTCGTATGCCAAGATTTTCATTCCGAAGCCGCGGCAAATATCTACGAATGCACGTCCGATGCGCCCCGTTCCGACTATGCCGACAGTTCTTCCGTGAAGCTCAAATCCCGTCATTCCGCTTAAGCTGAAATTGAAATCGCGTGTTCTTATATATGCCTTGTGAATACGCCGTATCGAGGTAAGCAGCATCGCCATCGCGTGCTCCGCAACCGCGTGAGGAGAGTAGGCGGGCACGTGAAAAATTTTGATTTTTCCGCTTGCGTAAGCTACGTCAACGTTGTTATATCCCGCGCAACGCATGGCAAGAACGCCTATATTCATATTCACAAGGGAGTCTATCACCTCTTTGTCCACGGTGTCGTTTACAAACGCGCAAACGCCGTCGCACCCACTTGCAAGTCCCACGGAGTCGGCGCACAGCTTGGCTTCGAAAAACTTGAATTTTATATCGGACAGATCTCCGAATTTTATAAACTTCTCCTTGTCGTAAGGCTTTGCGTCAAAAAATGCTACGGTTTTCATTTTTTCTCCTTTTGTGCTTGATTTTCATTTTATTTTTTGCAGCAGCACTCATTGGTATGCAAATTTTCTTGGAAATTTTCTGAAAAGGTATTGCAATTGCAAAAGCGATGTGGTATAATGTTCGAGCAGATGTAGTAATCGATACTACATGGAGAAATTTGCAAAACCAAATCAAAAAATGTCTGCTGCTGATATGCGGACAGAGCTTGGAGGGAATATAATGAAGGCTTTTACAAAGGCGATAAGAATAATTACGCTCGCGCCCATAATGGCGCTTGCTACTCTGCTGACTTTGTTTTTCGTGCACCCCGAGGTATACGGAGAGGGCATGCTGCGCTTTTGGCTTGCGATAGGCTTTCTGGTCGTGTTTCCTTTGCTTGGATATCCGTGTCAGCCGTTAGTTCCGGGCTTTAAGGGGAGAGGCAGAGAGGGGCAGAGAAATCTTGCTATGGTCTTTGCCCTTGTCGGATACATGCTTGGCTGCGTTGTAAGTATATTTTTAAAGACTCCCGAAGCGCTTTGGATAGTTTACCTTGACTATCTTATATCGGGCTTGATAATAGTGCTCCTCAACAAGTGCTGCGGTATAAGAGCAAGTGCGCACGCCTGCGGAATTGCGGGGCCTGCGGTGCTTCTTGCCTATCTCGGAGTGCCCGTGGCGCTCCTCGTTTCCGTTCCGATATTCGTCGGAGCGTTTTGGGCGAGCATCAAGATGAAGCGCCACACTTGGCCGCAGTTTACCGTAGGAGCTATCGTGCCCTTGGTCGTGCTTGGACTTTTGCACGTAGTATTCCTTATTATTTAAAAAGATTTACAAAATATCTATTGCATTTTTTCTGCGGTGTGCTATAATAGGCTCATAAAGAAGAATTTGGAGGATATTATGCCAATTCAGTTTATAGAGTCAACGAAAACCTTTAAGTTGGATACGAGCAGCACGAGCTACGTAATGCAGCTAAATAACTACGGTTATCTTTTACATCATTACTACGGAGCGTATATTCCCGATTGCGAGCTCGACTACCTCGGATATACGATAGGTCACAGCACCCTAAGTCCCCGTATGTACGACTGGAAAAAGGGGGACGTTTATTTTAGCAAGGACGTAAGCCGCATGGAATATTCATGTGGCGGCTGCGGAGATTTCCGCGGTATCGCTCTGTCTATCCTTCGCTCTACGGGTACGGACGACACCGATATAAAGTACGTATCTCATAAGATATACGGCGGCAAGCCCGCCATTGTCGGACAGCCTGCGACGTATGCGACCGAGGACGAGGCGACGACTCTTGAGGTCGTTTGTCTTGATGCGGTGAGCGGAGCAGAGGTGACGCTGTTCTATACCGTTTTTGAGCACGTTGGCGCTATGCCTCGCCACGTGTGCGTGAAGAACACCTCGGACAAAGCGATGAATATTCAGAGAGTTCTCAGCACCTGCGTTGATTTCCATGATGCAAGTGACATGGACTTTATACATCTTTACGGAACGTGGAGTCTGGAAAGAAAATTTGAGAGATCTCCGCTCATACACGGAACGCAGAGCGTATCGAGCAAGCGCGGCGCGTCCTCGGCGATGCACAACCCCTTCGTGGCTCTTTGCTCGCACGACGCGACCGAGGAGCACGGCGACGCGTACGGCTTTAATCTCGTTTATACGGGCAATTTCCTCGCCTCTGCCGAGATGGATCACGACGGCGGCGCGAGAGTTATTATGGGAATAAATCCAGAGGGCTTTAATTGGAGACTCGAGGCAGGACAGAGCTTTACCTCGCCCGAGGCGGTGATGGTATACTCGAACGAGGGTATTGGCGGAATGAGCCGCATATATCATAAGCTTTACCGCAATAATCTTTGCCGCGGTGAGTGGAAGAACAACCGCCGCCCCATACTTATAAACAACTGGGAAGCGACCTATTTTGATTTTAACGAGGAGAAGCTTTACGACATAGCAAAGGCGGCGTCAGAGCTTGGTATTGAGATGCTCGTCATGGACGACGGCTGGTTCGGTGACAGAAATTCCGAACGCTCGGGACTTGGAGACTGGTTCGTGAATGAGGAAAAGCTCAGAGGCGGACTTGGCAAGCTCGTTGAGAAGGTGAACGCGCTCGGACTTAAGTTCGGTATATGGTTTGAGCCTGAGATGGTGTCGCAGGATAGTAATCTTTTCCGCGCTCATCCCGAATGGGCATTGCAGACGCCGAACAGAGAAATGAGCATAGCGAGATATCAGTACGTGCTCGACATGAGCCGCGCGGACGTAAGAGACTATATCTTTGACTGCATAAGCGGGGTGCTTGACAACGCGAATATTGCTTACGTAAAGTGGGATTTCAACAGAAATCTTACCGAGGTTGGAAGCGCGTTGCTTGGCGCTGACAGACAGGGAGAGGTATTCCACCGATACGTACTCGGACTTTACGAGCTTCTTGAACGTATACTCACAAAATACCCGCATCTGCTCCTTGAGGCCTGTTCAAGCGGTGGTGGTCGTTTTGATCCCGCTTGGCTTTACTACGCGCCTCAGAGCTGGACGAGCGACGACACCGACGCTATCGAGCGACTTGATATACAGTATGGCACGTCCATGTGCTATCCCGTATCCTCGATGGGCTCGCACGTATCTGATTGCCCTAACCACCAGACGGGCAGAACGACGCCGTTTGCCACGAGAGGGCACGTTGCGATGTCGGGAACGTTCGGCTACGAATTAGACCTGACCAAGCTTACGGACGAGCAAAAGGAAACGGTCAAGGCGCAGTGTGACGAATACCGCAAGTATTACGACCTCATAAATAAGGGCGACCTGTATAGACTTATCTCGCCATGGAAGGACAGAACGAGATGCGCTTGGAGCTTTGTCTCCGAGGACAAGAGCGAGGCGCTCTTAACGTACGCGGTCATAAGAGGCGCGATATACGACAGACACTACGTTCGCATGAGCGGTCTTGATGCGAATAAATACTACCGAAATGAACAAACGGGGCAGGTGCTTTCGGGCAAGGCGCTCATGAATGCGGGCGTTTGTATCTGCGAGCGACTCCGTGATTACGACTCGAGAATGTATCATTTCGTCGCGGTTGAAAAATGAAACAAAAATCCCCCAAAGGGCTTGCCCTTTGGGGATGTTTCTTTATGTACGTCCTCATTTTGCGCCTGAACGTATGAAAGATATATACTGATAAGATATTTGAGATAAGATGTAGACATCTCGCCGAGGCTCGTTTCGTACAAAAGCGTCTTGGTTATATTCATTACGTCTGAGGGGCATGCTTTTGTATTTTTCTGTTTTGCAACTGTTGACAAGTTTATATGATTATGGTACAATGTATAGTATCCCTCAATACATTGTTGGATATCGTAGGGCGGATATGTCAAATCTAAGTATTAAAGGAGAATTTATATGAAGAAAAAGCTACTTATAACGCTATCGCTTGTTCTTGCCATTATGAGCATACTCGGTGCGTGCTTTAAAGCCCCCAGCGGTACCGAAGAAACTATGGGAGATGAAACGACGGGGGAAGCAGGTGTAACCTACGAGCCTATGTTCATTAACGGAGTGAACGCTACCGAATACACTCTTGTTTACGACAGCACAGCTGCAACCGGCTCTACCTATGCGCGTAATTATTTCAACGAAACGCTTAAGGCAAGCCACGGCGTTGAGCTTGAGAAGTCCAAGACTGCCGTTGCGGGATACAACATATTTATCGGTGTTCTCGGAACTGACGCGACGGTGAAGGCATTCTATGACTCCGCAGAGGACGGAATGATATGCTACGACGGCAAAAATGTATATCTTTTGGCTAAGGACAACTCCCAGCTTTATGACGTAGTGGACGCGTTCTTTGCTAAAAAGACCGAGGCGAACGAGATAACCGTAAAGCAGAACGAGAAGATAGCAGTTCCCGGCGTTTCCATTAAGGTCATGTCCTACAACGTACTTTACGATAAGTTTTACGATGAGGCTCAGTCGCTTCCGAGAGATATAAACAAGCTTGCAGAGTTTATTGCCTCTGAGGCTCCTGATGTTTTCGGAACGCAGGAGACACAGGATTTCCATTATGATGCAATACTTGAGGCAATGCCCAACTACGACTGCTATAAGGGCGTTGAGCTTAAGGGCGGTGCAAAGATGCGGAATATGATCTTCTGGAACAAGAATAAATTTAAGCTGGTCGACAAGGGACATCAGTATTTGACGGCTACGCCTTACGTTGTATCCAAGATCCCCGAGTCCAACTCCTATCGCGGACTTACTTATGTAGTCCTTGAAAGCCTTGAGACGCACAAGCAGTTCTTGTTCGTTAACACTCATCTGACTTACAGAGATTCAAATGACAGAACCGACAACGACGTTCCGAGAAAGAAGCAGGCGCAGTTCCTCAAGAAATTCCTCGAGAGCGATAGGTTCTCGACGATGCCCATGATTCTCGTAGGTGACTTTAACTCCGTGCCCAACAGTGATGCTTTGAAGACGGTTGAGAGCGTAAAGCGCCTTGACAGAGCGGTGGACGTTGCGGAAACAAAGGGTGATACCGGCGGAACGATAAACGGATCGAACGGAACGGTGCGTGACAATAAATATAAGTTTGACCATATTTTCGTTACGAGCGATAGAATTACTACTACTTTCTTTACTACCCTTGACAAGGAAAGTATGGCTATGCATGAGGACAGCGGTGTCGAAAGATACCTTTCGGATCATATGCCTGTCATCGCAAACGTTACCATATACTAAATAATAACTACGGTTGCATCCGTTTGTAACGGTATGGAGATGTCGTTCTTTAATGATAAATTTTGAAGAACATTAATTATTTAATAAAAAGTGGAGCTTTTTGCTCCACTTTTTTTGCGAATACAATTGCATTTTTTTGGATATTGTGCTATAATATAAATTAAATGAAAATGTCAAGCAGACAGTGCTATAAAATTTGGTTGAGTGAGGTGCAAATGAATTTATTAGGAATAGACATTGGTACGACGTCGGTCAAGGCGGCGGTATTTGACGAGAGCCTTAAATGCTTACACAGCTCGACGGCGGATTACACGCTCGATGCCCACGGCGATATAGTAGAGTTTGATGCCGAGAGCTATTGGACAATAGTAAAGGGCGAGATAGAAAAGGCGCAGGCGGTCTGCAAGGTAGATGCGCTTGCGGTAGATACTCAATGCGAAACGCTTATACTTACGGATAAGGACGGAAATCCTCTTTGCCCCGCTATCGTTTGGCTTGACAACAGAGCAACCAAGGAAGCGGACATAATTGCAGAGCATTTCGGACACAAAAAGGTGTATGAGGTAACAGGTCAGCCTGAAATCACGGCAACATGGCCTGCATGCAAGCTTTTGTGGGTAAAGAGAAATGCCCCCGAGATATGGGAAAGGACGGAGAGAGTATTCCTGCTTGAGGATTGGATACTCTATAAGCTTACGGGTAAGTTCATAACCGAAAAGACCTTGCAGTCATCCACCATCTACTTCGACATACATAAAGGTCAGTGGTGGAAAGAAATGCTTGACTTTATCGGCACAAGAGAGGACATGCTTCCCACACTTCACTCGAGTGCGGAGCTTGTAGGCGAGTATGACGGTATAAAGGTAGTTACAGGCGCTATCGACCAGATAGCGGGTGCTATCGGCGCAGGAGTTGTAAAGCAGGGAACGGTCAGCGTTATGACGGGAACGACGATGGTAATATTCCTGCCCTCGGAGAGTGTTCCCGAGTACGACGAGAAAAGCATCGTGCCCTGTCACTATAATTATGACGACAAATATTGCCTGCTTTCGTGGACTCCCACTGCGGGTATGGCGCTCAAGTGGTTCAAGAACGCGCTCTGCGAAAACTTCTCATTCCGTGAGCTTGACGGACTTGCAGAGAGTGTTGGCGCGGGTAGCGACGGTCTTACGTTCTTGCCTTATCTGTGCGGTTCAACAATGCCAAAGTATAATCCCGATGCGAGAGGAAGCTTTACAGGACTTACGGCAGAGCACGGGAGAGGACACTTTGTAAGAAGTGTTATGGAGTCTGTGGCTTGTATGCTTAAGGCTAATCTCGATTACCTCGGACTTGAGGTAGACGAGATAAGAGTTATGGGCGGCGGAGCTAACAGCCCGCTGTGGTGTCAGATGAAAGCGGATATGACGGGTAAGAGACTCGTTACCTTGAAGAACAAGGAAACCGCTTGCCTCGGCACGGCAATACTCGCAGGAGTAGGAATCGGAGTGTTTGACTCCGTAGAAAGTGCGGCAGAACAGATCGCACTTGACAAAGGCTTTGAAGCACAAGGTACAGATTATACCGAGTGCTATGAAAGATATAAATATTACGACGGTATATTAAATACCAGAAAGGACTGAAAAATTATGGCAAAAATCGGATTTGTAGGCTTCGGAGAGGTAAATACCCCCGTTGACGTTATCATCAGAAAGTGTAAGGCGGCAGAGGACGCTCTTAAGGCGGAGGGACTTGATCTCGTATCTGTATATCCCGTAGCTGATGACTACGAGGAAACACAGGTTAAGGCGGCAGTTGAGGATCTTTCCAAGGATAGCTTCGACGCGCTCGTTGTATGCGTTGCAGGTTGGATCCCCACCCACGCAGTACTTAAAGTAACAGAGCATTACAGACATCTTCCCATGGTTCTTTGGGGACTTTGCGGCTGGTACGAGGGAGATAGACTCGTAACAACTGCTGACCAGGCAGGAACTACCGGTCTTCGCGGCACGTTCGAGGGACTCGGATACAAGTTCAAGTACGTTTACGATATTATCGGTAAGAAGACCAAGAGCGACGTAGTTGCAAACTACTGCCGCGCGGCAATCACCGCGAAGCAGCTTCTTTGCGATAAGGTTGGTATGGCAGGTTACCGCGATATGAACCTTTACGGTACTCTTTACGACGGTATGTCATTAAAGAAGACCACGGGTGTTGAGATCGAGACATTCGAGATGCTCGAGATCCAGCAGAGATACGACAACCTTACAGAGGAAGCAAAGAGAGACGTTGTTAACAACAGAATTCTTAAGTGGAACTTCTTAAAGCCCGCTATCGATGACGCTATGATGAAGGCTGCAGGATATTACCTTGCCGTTAAGGCGATCGCTGACGAGAGAAACTACAAGTCCATATCCCTTAAGGACGTTGACGGTATGAAGAAGCTCTGCGGCTTCCCTCCTGCTCCTATCTTTATGCTTCTCTCTGAGGACGGATATACCACCGTTCCCGAGAACGACTCTCTCGGAGCTGTAACACAGCTTATGATAAACAGACTCACCGGTCAGCTCGGCGGCTACCTTGAATTCTACGAGTTCTTTGATAACAGCGTTCTCGCAGGTGTTCCCGACTTTATCGCATGCGATATGATAGACGGTGATACTTATACCGTACTTCCCGCAGCATTCGGAATGCTCAGCCAGGGTATACTCAACGTATCCAAGGTTAAGACAGGCACACTTACCATGTCAAGACTTGTATACAAGGACGGCAAGTACATAATGCACGTAGTTCTCGGAAACGGCAAGAATCCTCCCAAGTGGGAAGAGTGCGGTTGGGATCAGCCCGCGCCTCAGCTTTCCGCTCTTGAGATAGAGCTTCCCAGCGTTGAGAACTTCGCTGAAAACGTTGCTTGTCAGCACTACATCATTTCCTACGGTGACAACAGAGAGATAATCGCAAACCTCTGCTCTATCCTTGGAATTGAAGTTAAGTATCTTTAATTAAAAAAGGAGAAATAAAAAATGATATATATTCTTGATACTGCCGATCTTGCGGCAATAAAGCACTGCAATGAATTTTACCCCCTTGCGGGCGTTACCACCAATCCCTCCATTATCGCAAAGGCAAAGACTGATTTCTGGGCGCTCGTTAAGGAAATCAGAGCAATAATCGGTGAGGATAAGATGCTCCACGTTCAGACCACCCAGACAGAGGCTCAAAGAATCGTAGAGGAAGCAAAGCTTCTTAAGAAAGAGCTCGGCGGTGAGTTCTACGTAAAGATCCCGATAGGAGAAGAGGGGCTCAAGGCAACTATGATGCTCAAGGAGCTTGGTATAGGCGTGACCATGACTGCTATCTTTACTCCCACTCAGGCACTTATGGCTGCAAAGGCAGGAGCAAAGTTCGTAGCTCCTTACGTAAACAGACTTGACAACATCATCGGCGACGGCACTGAGGTCGTTGCAGAGATCGTTTGCCAGCTCGAGAACTACGGAATGGACTGCAAGGTTCTTGCGGCAAGCTTTAAGAACGCAGAACAGGTTCATAAGTGCGCGTCTGTCGGCTGCCACAGCGTGACCGTTACCGACGATATCATGAAGCTCCTCATCTCTCACCCCATGACCGATGCTGCTATCGCAGGCTTCGAGAAGGATTGGCAGGGAGTTTACGGCGACAAGACCATTCTTGATTTTTGATTCGAGAAACTTGCGTACTTATGAGCGTTATTTTTTATGGCGCAATTTAATAATCATATAAAATAGATAAAACAGCAGAAAAGATTGATTGAGAAAGGACCTTTTGTTATGAGATACAAAAAGTACGATTTAAAAAATGAAGCAGCAATGGCTCTTAATTACATTGACGGCATGACCGACAGAGCCTACGATTACTTGCCCTTTTGGCTCGTTGAGCCCCACAAGAAGCCCGCGCAGGCAGAGCACTGCCGCGTTGACGACGCAGAGCTTGTCGGCTCTTGGTTTGAGGCTGTTGACAGTATTCACTCAATTCTCGGAGAGAGTGAGGAGAGCGTAAAGCTTTACGACGGCTTCCGCCGCCAGGTTCTTTCCAACTGGGGCGAGCACGGACTTCGCTTCCATAAGAAGTTCCCCTGGACGCACACCATGCACTCGTCCTTCCACGAGATGGGATATATTCTTCCCGCGCTCAACAGAATGGTAAGAAACGATCCTAACGACGCCGAGGCAGAGAAGAGAGCATCCGAGCTTGTAAGAGGTATGCGCTCTCTCGTTATCTCACGTGAGGTAAGAACCTTCTGGTCGGGCGACAGCTACGAAAAGGAGCCGATCTACGAATTCCCCAACGACGTTTATCTTCAGGACGGAGGCTTTGACCTTACCCGTCACACGGGTAGAGGCGAGCAGTCCATAAGAAACGCGGTTATTCTCCACGCGCTCGTTGACAGATACGTTATCGCGAACGACGAGGTCGCGCTTGATCTCGCTCTCGGTATTGCAAACTATATGCTTGGTGTATCGAGATACTTTAACTACAAGTTCGAGTTCTTCGGTCACGTCCACTCATCTGCGTGGGTAGCGGCAGGACTTATATACCTCGGCAGAGTTACGGACATTGAGAAGTACTCTTATGCAGGAGAGCAGATATATCTCTACATCCGCTCCATGACCTCCTCGGCAGGCTGGGTTCCCGAATACGCTCAGTGGCATAAGCCCGAGAAGGAGCATTGTGAAACCTGCTGCGTAAAGGATCTCGTTCTTTGTACCTACGAGCTTGTTCTTTCGGGCAAGACCGAATATTGGGACGAGATGAACCGCTACGGAAGAAATCAGCTTTCCGAAAACCAGATAACCTACACGGGCTACGTTGAGGTTGACAACACCAAGGAGGACGCGGACGGCAAGACCTACAAGAACCTTGATAAGCGCCTTATCGGCGGGTATACGGGCGGCTCTGAGCCTAACTCCATCTCCCTTACGCGCTTCCGTTCTATCGCGGGCTGCTGCGTAGGAACAGGACCTATCGCTCTTGAATTGCTTTGGAATAACGTAGCGACGGATATAGACGGCGTGCTTACCGTAAATATACATACGGATAAGGAGACCGAGGACTATACGCTTACGCACGTTATGCCTGATGAGGGTAGAATTACACTTACCGTTAAGAAGGACGGCAAGGCAGGATTTAGACTCTATCCTTGGATGAGCGAGGAATGGACTCTTCTCAAGAACGGCGAGAAGGTAGACGCTATGTTCGCCGAGAACGGAGAGGTTGCATACGCAGAGGTGAAGGCGGAAGATACCGTTGAACTCGTATTCCCCATGGCAACCGTTGAGAAGAAGGAATTCTTCGCAGGCAGAGAGTATACGGAATACTGGCGTGGCGGAGACATGATTGACATTCTTCCTCGCGGAGAGCACGTAAGACTCTACCAGAGAGACAGCAAGATAACCAAATATTATCCGCTTCCCTCGGATATCAAATATACGGGCTCTGCAGACAAGGGCCCGACACAGCAGGCTCCCATAGATAATAAGAAATAAGGAGAATAGAAAAATGTTAAAAGGATTTGATATTAAGCCACCCTTCTTTGAGGTGGGGCCTAAGGCAATAATTTGGGGTGAGGAGATGCTCGCACTCGCCAAGGTCATTGATAAGACCGCTATGAAGTATGACGTTGATATAATCGTCACTCCCCAGTATACGGACATCAAGCTCTTGGCTGACAACACCGAGAGAATTCTCGTATTCGCACAGCACATGGACGCGCTCGTTCCCGGACGCGGACTTGGAAGCGTGCTTCCCGAGGCAGTAAAGGCGGCAGGCGCTGTCGGCGTTATGCTTAACCACGCAGAGAAGCCCCTTGACATGGAGACACTTGAGAAGACCATTCGTCGTGCTGACGAGGTAGGACTTGCTACTATCGTTTGCGCAGATACCGTTGAGGACGTAAAGAGAATTGCTCACATGGCTCCTAACCTTATCGTTGCAGAGCCTACCGACCTTATTGGTACGGGAACGACGAGTGACTCCAACTACGTAATCGAAACGATAAGGACTGTAAATGAGATAAATCCCGATATCATGGTTCTCCAGGGTGCGGGAATCTCCAACGGACAGGACGTTTACAACACCATAAAGCTCGGCGCACAGGCAACCGGCTCTACGAGCGGAATCCTTAAGGCGGCAGATCCTTACGCAATGGTTGAGGAGATGATCTATAATCTGCGCAAGGCTTGGAACGAGCTTCACCCCTAAAAAGGAGAAATTATGAAAAAAGAAAGCATTATTGCGGCTCGTGCGGCGTACCAGATCGAGTACGAGTGCATAAAGGGAATGGTAGAACACTTCGACGAGGAGGCGTTTTCGAAGGCGGTAGAGCTTCTTAAAAACGCTGAACGCATAGGCGCGTCGGGTTGCGGACATTCGGGTATTATATGCCAGCACTTCGTGCATCTTCTCAACTGCATAGAAGAGCCCGCGAAATTTATCTCTCCCGCAGAGGCTGTGCACGGCGGCACGGGATTTCTTAGGAGCGGTGACGTAATGGTGTTTGCTTCGCGCGGCGGTAAGACCTCTGAGCTTATCCCGATAATGGAGATATGCAAGAAAAAGGGAGTAAGCATTATAACCGTAACGGAAAATCTTTCCTCCCCCTTGGCTCTCGGTGCTGACGTGGTGCTCAAGCAGTACGTTAACAGAGAAACGGATAAGTACAACGCGCAGGGAACGACCTCGTCCACCGCGCTTTGCATGATATTCCACGCTCTCCAGACGGCGCTTATTGAGGAAACGGACTACCAGAACGAGCAGTTCGCTCTCATTCATCCGGGCGGAGCGGTCGGAGAAAGACTTAACAAGGATAAAAAATAAAGGAAATAAAAGGAGAAATTTACCATGGAATTCAAAGTAGTACAAAAGGAGATAGAGCTTCAGTCCAGAGGCTGGATCCCCACGTTCCACGACATCAGAAAAGAGATCGTTGACATAGTAGAGGCATCGGGAGTAAAGAACGGAACAGTATCCGTAGTATCTCACCACACCACCTGCTCCGTAATGGTACAGGAATGCTCACACGACATAGACAGCTTCGACCTTGAATATTTGCAGCACGACCTTCTTGAT
>JAZOWN010000056.1:0-30354 GCA_045659245.1 Eubacteriales bacterium | reverse complement strand
ATCTTTTTGTAGATGCTCGTAAATAGAACCTGGTTGCTCATTAGAAGAAACTCCAGGGATAAATTCAAAAAAAATAATGGTTGCATTGAATTTTTCGTTTGACTTATTGAAAAACGCAACAAATCCGAAAATAATACTAACGGTTAAAATAAAACATAATGATATTAATAATATTTTTTCCACTGTTGTAATACCTCGTTTTGAAGTCTGTTTTAATTATTATAACATACTTTGGTAGAATTTGCAAGTAAAAACAAAAAACTCTGTTGAAATTCAACAGAGTTTTTTATTATCATTTTTATTATCAATAGAACGTTGCAACTATTTGCTTAGGCGGGACAGCGAACTCGGTTGATTCGACGTACAGCACGGGACCGTGCGAGCGATAAAGCCTATGCTTTTCGATCTTTACGGTTCCCTTTACCGTAACCCAATCCTCATTTTTTAGCGCTACGTTTCTTGTGAATACGCTGATAAGTCCGCCGTACTGAATGTCGTCGGCACAGCACGTCATAATAGGTCTGCCAAGCACGCGGGAATTTGAATCCAAGCGTTCGTCAAGTGCAACCAACGCTTTAAACTTAACGGTCTTTCCGTTATAATCCGCCATGCTCTCGGAAAGATCTCTATACCAAATAGCGTAATCCTCGTCGGCAATCTCGATAACGTCTGCGTTTATATCGAACGGCAACGGATCCTCAAGCTCGTCGTATTCGACGTGTCCGTCGGGATAGTCGTAAACGATTGCGGCGCGCCTTGTAATTCCTCGAATTATCTTATGGATCTCTGCCTTGTCGACGTCAGAGGGCGTACGGTTAAGCACGACCATTTCCGCGTCGCGCACCTTATCGACCGTAAGCTGACGCATATTGTTATTATAGTTTATAAAAGTGTTCGCGCCCGCAAACATCAAATTCTGATATATACCCCAGCTTGACGGGAAGCTATCATATTGCGTCTGCATTTCCCACATTCCGTTATACTCTATGATAACTCTGTCAATCTTGCGGTTTTTAATAAGCGCCTCGAGATTTTCGCGAGTAAGCTCCGCTTTATCCTCAATGTTGTGAATAAACACGTTTTTACCCCAAAATTGCGAGGAATCAAGCTCGATTTCGCCCTCCTCGCACATAATTACGAGGGTCTTCTCACCGCTATTGAACTTTTCGTCGTTCAAAGATTCCTGAATTATTGAGGTCTTACCGCCCTCAAGAAATCCCGTAAAAATATAAACAGGTGTCTTCATTCCCTACTCCAATCACGCCCCGAAAAGCTCGGCAATAGCCGCCTCGTTTATCTTCGAGCCAATAACGCATATTTTTCCGATGGTTGACGCACTTCCGCTTCTTACGTCCTTTTCCTCGGGAACGTAGTCAAAATGGATCCACTTGCCGTCCGTACCCTCGACGATACCCTTCGCACGAAGTATAAATCCGTACTTTTCGGTGTTTTCAAGCGCGGAAAGTATATCCTCTATTTGCTCTGCGGAATATTTTACGACCGTCTCCCTGCCCCAGCTTGTAAACACGTCGTCTGCATGATGGTGGTGATGATGGTGCTCATGATGCTCGTGGCAGTCGCAATGCTCGTCATGATCGTGGTGGTGATGATGCTCATGCTCGCAATGCTCGTCATGCTCGTGGTGGTGGTGCTCATGATGCTCGTGGCAGTCGCAATGCTCGTCATGATCATGGTGGTGATGCTCATGATGGTGGTGCTCATGGCAGTCACAATGCTCGTCATGATCGTGGTGATGATGCTCATGATGCTCGTGATGGTGATGTCCGCACACGGGACATTCCTCTTCCTCCATAAGCTCGTTTAACAGATCATTAAGCGTTTCTCTTTTCTCAAAAGCAGTTATTATAGAATCAATATCGAGCTTATCGATAGGTGTCCTAATGATCTCTGCAGTAGCGTTATGCGCTCTTACAAGCACGACCGCCTCTGCAATTTTTACGTCAGTCGCTTTGTCGGTATGACTGAAATAGATACAGCCCGCATGCTCGATCTGATCGTTAAAGAACTCGCCGAAGTTCTTCATATACATCTTGCATTTATTAACGTCGACGACAACGACTGCGCTGTTTATTACAGCGCCCTCAATATCCGCTTCAAAAACAGCCTTGGTGACGTCGCTGAGCTTTCCGACTCCCGAGGGCTCAATAAGAATTCTGTCAGGAGTATACCTTTCTACGACCTCATGGAGCGCCTTACTGAAATCACCAACGAGCGAGCAACAAATGCAGCCCGAATTCATTTCGGTGATCTCAACGCCCGCTTCCTGAAGAAAGCCGCCGTCAATTCCGATCTCACCAAATTCGTTTTCAATGAGAACAAGCTTTTCTCCCTTATACGCGTCGCTTATCAAGCGGTTTATAAGTGTGGTTTTTCCCGCTCCCAAAAAGCCCGAAACTATATCTATTTTCGTCATTTCAAGTACCTCTTTTCGGTATTTATCATATTATAAAAGTGAGTTATAAAAGTAAGCAACAAAGGTTGCCGCATTCGCCGCAACCTTTGTAAAGTTTTAATTACGCTTTGTTTACAGAACCGAAGAGCTCCATCTTTTCCTTAACGGTAGCTTTGATAGCCTCAAAGCCGGGTGCGAGAATCTTTCTGGGGTCAAATCCCTTACCGGAAAGATCTTTGCCTGCCTCGATGTACGCTCTGGTAGCGGCAGCAAAGGAAAGCTGGCACTCGGTGTTAACGTGGATCTTAGCAACGCCCAAGGAAATTGCCTTCTTGATCATGTCCTCGGGAATACCCGTACCGCCGTGAAGAACGAGGGGCATGTCGCCCGTCTTCTGCTGAACTGCGTCAAGAGTCTCGAAGGAAAGTCCCTGCCAGTTTGCGGGATACTTGCCGTGAATATTTCCAATGCCGGCTGCAAGCATGGTAACGCCGAGATCTGCGATCATCTTGCACTCGTCGGGATCTGCGCACTCACCCGTGCCGACAACTCCGTCCTCTTCACCGCCGATAGCGCCAACCTCAGCCTCAAGTGAAAGTCCCTTTTCGTTACATACCTTTACAAGCTCCGTAGTCTTTGCAACGTTCTCGTCGATAGGATAGTGAGAGCCGTCGAACATTACGGAAGAAAATCCTGCTTCGATACACTTGTAGCAAGCATCGTAAGAGCCGTGGTCGAGGTGGAGAGCAACGGGAACGGTAATTCCGAGCTCCTCTATCATTCCGTTGACCATTCCAACGACAGTCTTGTAACCTGCCATGTACTTTCCTGCGCCCTCGGAAACGCCGAGAATTACGGGAGAGTTCATTTCCTGCGCGGTAAGAAGGATAGCCTTCGTCCACTCGAGGTTATTGATATTGAACTGTCCTACGGCATATTTGCCTGCCTTTGCCTTTTGAAGCATGTCTTTTGCTGAAACCAACATATTTTGTCTCCTTTAAAATATTATTACTGATTTATTATACACCATAAGACAACAAAAATCAAGATATTAAGCAAATTTTTTATCTGTAAAATATAAAAATTAACAAATAGTTTGTAGAAAAAACACAGCGCAGATGTTATACTATATTTGGGTTATTATTTCCCAATTTTCGGTCTTATATAAGTCCGTCAAATTTTTGCTTTTATAGTTTGGAGGTTACCGTGGCTGACAACATTCAATACAACGATTCTGAAAAAATGCAAAAGACTCTGCTTGAGATTTATGAGGCTCTGTGTGAGCGTGGCTATGATCCAACAAAGCAGATCGCGGGATATATACTTTCAGAGGATCCTGTTTATATAACGGACTGGAAAAATGCTCGCGGCAAAATATCCCACATTAACAGAGACGACCTGCTGAACGTTCTCATTAACAACTATTTGGGTATTGAAAGCAAATAAAAACATAAGGAGAGAAAAAAATGAAATTTAACCGAATTAAATTTTTTTCTTTTCTCGTTATCCTTTCGACTATTTTTTGTGATTTTTCCGTATTTGCTCTTGCCGAACCCGCAGATTCATTGAATATTGATGCAAGTCGCGCAGATGCAGTTTATCTATATAATTTAAATACAAGCAAGGCAGTTTACAGCAAAGAATCAACCAAAAAGATTTTTCCCGGCAGTACCGTAAAAATGATGACGGGCCTCGTTGCTTGCGAAATGCTTACGAACAGACTTGACGAGGTTATAGTAATACGTGACGAAATGCTTGAGGGTAACACCGGCGCTAATGTTAAATTAAAATCGGGAATGTCTGTTACCGTCGAAAACTTGCTGTACGGAGCTTTGTGCGGTGGAGGTAACGATGCCTCTCTTGTATTGGCTTACGTGTGTGCAGGAAGCGTAGATGGCTTTGTTGACACTATGAATAAAAAGGCGCAGGCTCTCGGCATGAGAAATACACTTTACACTAACCCGACAGGGCTTGATGACGAGAATATGTACTCAACTGTTAGCGACACGGTCGTCTTAGCAAGACATGCTGCTCAAAACAAGCTTTACGTTGACATAAGCTCAAAAGCGAATTACGAATTTACGCCTCTCGGCGAAAGTGACTCTATCAAAATATACAACAGAAATTCTATGATCAGCAATTTTTACGCGTACGGATATACCAATCCCAATGCACAAGGCTTAATTGCGGGAAACACGGATCTTGGCGGTTACTGTGTCGTTACATTGGTTGAAAAGCGCGGAACGCAATATATATGCGCCGTGATGGGCGCGGAGCGAGACGAGGATACCATTTATTCTTATAAAATTGCAAACGACTTAATTTCTTATGCGCTTAATGACTTGATCTATACTAAGATAGCAGAAGCAGGAAGCTATGTATGTGATTCCCCCGTGCGTTTCGTTACCCCCGGAACCGACACCGACTTGTCGACCGTTCGCTGTATAATAAAAGACGACGTTTACGCTCTTACAGATTCAGACTTTTCCGATAACGAAAAGTTGCAATACCGATATTATTTACACAGCGACGCGCTCGATGCCCCCGTAAGTGCAGGCGTAATCGTTGGCGGCGTCGATATTCTATACGACGGAGAATACGTTGGAAGTGCTATGCTCGTAGCCGAATCCGATGTAGAAGCCAACGGCATGCTTATATTCTTGAAAAGCATGAAATCTTTATTTACTTCTCTATCATTCTGGTGCTCGGTAATTTCTTTTTCGGCAATGCTTACCGTATATCTATATCTTTCCAACGTGCGAAACCGCAGAAAAATTGAGAGAAAGCTTTCTCGACGTCGAAGATGATCAAAAAAATATCCCCTACCGTAACAAGTACAAGCAGGGGAAAGAATTTTACTTTTCTTCTGTTTTTTTGAATTTTTTTGATATGAAAGCAAAGAAACGGAAATTTTTGTGTCCAAGGAAATATCCAAGCCAAGAGGTTACAAGTGAGGGAATTATAATTATAAAATATATCCACCAAAAGCGAGAAAGCTGAGTGCTTCCTATTGAGATGCTGGATATGACTCCACGGTACATTCCCTGAATAAAGAGAGACGTCGTTTGTGCAATTCCCGCGGTGTTCCCCGCCCATGCATGAGCCGACATAAACGGATATGCGATCGTGTATGCTATTGCTATGATGTAGTTAGGTATATTAGCTACCAAAGCAAGAATGAGTCCTGTATGAGGCTTGTACGGCTTCTTTCCTACATCAACCGCAATCTTATCCTTTGCGCCAAGATCCCATGTCATAGTGTATATGAGGAACAGGTAAAACAGAATAGATGCACAGCTTACCACTATGGTCAACACACTGCTCGAGCCGTTGATCTCCGCCGCTGACGTCGCGGCAAAAAGCACGAAACCAAAGATCGATATGGCTATCTGATTCACAAACATTTTGACTATGTTATAGGAGTGCTTGCTAAAGAAATCTTTCACTGTATACCTCCGAAAATTGTGATAAAACATTATCGCTCACAAGTAATTATATACAATTTCCGTTCTTTTTTCAAGGACGTATTTCAAAAATTTACACTTTATCAATTAAATTCTCACTTATACAACACAAAGGAGAAAAAATGGCATATAACGTTTCGCTTGATACTCTTCCCTCGCTCGTGCGAGAGTTTGCCTCATACAAATCGGTAATTCAAAACGCATCCGAGAAAACCATTTCGGAATATCTTTTAGATCTACGTACATTTTTCAGATTTTTAGTGGCGAGAGATAAAAAGATTTCTCCAAACTCCGATGAATTTGAAAAAATAGACATTCGACATATTGATCTTAATTACATAAAAAACATTACCACGGAAGATATATACGAATTTCTTATGTACGCCGACAATGTGCGAGGAAACATGGCGGCGGCAAAATCACGCAAGCTTTCTTCAATAAAGGGATTTTTCAAATATCTTACCACAAAGAGAATGATGCTTGAGGACAACCCCGCAATAAATATCGAGGCGCCGAAGAAAAAGCAAGCACTCCCTAAATTTCTTTCTCTTGAAGAAAGCCTTGAGCTTTTGAATGCGGTAAAGAACGACAAGGAGTCAAAGAGCACCGTCAGAGATTACGCAATAATCACGCTGTTTTTAAACTGCGGCATGCGTGTATCTGAATTGGTTGGTATAAACATTGAGGATGTAGATGCCAAATTTCGCTCACTGACCGTAACGGGAAAAGGAAACAAACAGCGTATTGTTTACCTCAACGAGGCTTGCAGAATAGCGCTTGCCGAATACGTCGAGGAGCGCTTGAGCGAGAGCCACAAGTCCTGCATGAGCAACGCGCTCTTTCTTAGCAGCCGTGAGCAACGAATAAGTGTAAAAACCGTTCAATGGATGGTTTATAAATATCTTGATATGGCAGGACTTGAATCAAAGCACTACTCCGTTCACAAGCTTCGCCACACTGCGGCAACGCTTATGTATCAAACGGGTAACGTTGACGTTCGCGTCCTTAAAGACATACTCGGTCACGAGCAGTTGAACACAACGCAAATTTATACTCACGTAAGTAACCGAAGTATGGAGGAAGCGATGGCTAATAATCCGCTGTCATCTCAAGGAGGAGTTGACGATAAATAATTTTTCAAAAAAAGCAAAAGCCACCGAAAATGTGGCTTTTGCTTTTTTTCTGCTTTAAAGTATTATACAAATAAGTCCATTGCTTCCCTCGTTTATAATACGTTCAAGCGTTTCGGAAAGCTTGGTTCTGGACTCCTCGGACATATGCTCAAGCTTGGTATGTAAGCCATCGTTTACAAGCTCGTAAAGGCTCTTTCCAAACATATTGGATTCCCAGATCTTGGCGGGATCTGCTTCTAATTCTCTTTGCAAGTGCTTGACAAGCTCCTCGGACTGCTGTTCAGTACCTACTATCGGATTGATCTCAGTTTCAATATTTGCCCTTATCATGTGAATGGATTGAGCCGAGGCGCAAAGCTTAACTCCGTATCCACCCGATTGCTTGACGATTTTAGGATCTTCAAGACGGAGATCATCAATAGAAGGCATTACTATACCGTAGCCCTTTTCTTCCGCCAATTCCAATGCCTCGGCAACACGCTCATACTGCTTCTTTGCAGCAGCAAGGTCTTTAAGCAGCGCGATCAACGTCTCCTCGCTATCTATTTCAAACCCTGTCAGTTCGCTGATAACGTCATAATACAAGGATTGGTCAAGCTCTACGCGGATTGATGCCTTGCCATTTCCGAGATTTATTTCGTCAAGTGAATACGATTTAATATATTCATTTTCGCTAAGCATGCTCACAGCGGCCTTTATATCTCCTGCCTTGTGGATCTTCTCGGCGCATGCACGTGCGCTTGAATATATTGAGGACTTAATTTCATGCGTTGAGTCAATTGCGCTCATCCAGCTCGGCAGCTTTATTTTAATCTCCGACACAGGAAACTCATGCAGCACAAGATCCAAAATATTCTTTATATCTTCAAAGTCAAGATCAATACAGCTCACAAGCGCTACGGGAACCTTGTATTTTGATTCCAATTCATACGCAAGAGCAATTGCCTTTTCAGAGGTTGGCTGCGCTGAGTTCAATATCATTGCAAACGGCTTCCCTATAGCCTTAAGCTCATTAACAACACGCTCCTCTGCGTCGACGTAGCTTTCTCTTGAGATCTCTCCTATCGTTCCGTCCGAGGTAATAAGCATACCAATGGTCGAATGCTCCTTTATTACCTTCTCCGTTCCCATCTCTGCCGCCTCGACAAACGGCATAGGCTCCTCTTGCCACGGTGTATTTACCATTCTCGGCTGACCGTTTTCAATTGTCCCAAGAGCTTCGTTTACGATATATCCAACGCAGTCTATCATCTTAACACGCAGCGATGCGCAATCATCAAGCTTGATAGTACCCGCCTCGTCAGGCACAAACTTCGGTTCGGTCGTCATAACCGTTTTACCTGCCGCAGACTGCGGCATTTCGTCTCTCGCTCGGTCGCGGGAATATCCGTCGTCGATATTCGGAAGGACAAGCGCTTCCATAAATCTTTTGATAAAGGTGGATTTACCCGTGCGCACGGGGCCTACGACTCCGATATAAATATCACCGCCCGTCCTTTCGGCAATATCCCGATAAATTGAGTGTTCACCCATAAACAATATCCTCCCAATTGATTTAGCAATTTATTTTTCTGCTAAATTATATGGGAGGATATTTCACATTATGAAAGCTTTTTATTTAATTGTTTTTCCTTTGAGATAGGATCGCGCATATCTCATCTATTGCTGTTTTTGGAAGCATACCGTCAAGTGAGTCGTTGTTCTTCATTTTTTCTCTTACGGCAGTAGAGCTCAGATCAGAATATCGGCTATCAGCCTTGAGCAGAACGGTTTTAGCTAAGGGGTTCTTCTCGGCGTTAAATTCTGCCATTTTTTGCTCGTACTCGTAGTCAGCCTGATTTCTGTACCCCTTAACGATCGCATCTGCAGAAAGCTCCTCTGCAAGCCTCCAGAGCATTCCGCTTGAGGATATAACTCTTACGTTGCAGACGTCGCAAAGAGCCGCTCTTGCGATTTTTTCTCTTTCCTCAATGGTGAAAATATACTTTTTTTGATCGTTTATCATAACCGCAAGATAAACTGTATCGTAAAGCTGTGCGGCGCGTTTGGCAATATCAATATGTCCGTAAGTTATCGGGTCAAAGCTGCCCGGTACTATTGCAACGGTTTTTCCGTCCTTCATGCTTACTCCCCCATTTCAGACATAAGAATAGTTATAAACGTTCTTCCGTATCTTGACCTTTTAATAGTCTTAAACTCTTCTTGAAGTGCTTGGTTTTTATCAAAAATATTTTCCTCACCACTCTCGCAAACAATAAGCGTGCTTTGCTTTAAAAAGCCACCGTTCAAAAGTGCTTGTAGCGCAGGCTGATAAAACCCCGAGGCATACGGCGGATCAATAAAAATCAAATCAAATTTTTTGCCCGTGCTTTTCTTCAGATACGACAGATACTCGTCCTTACGTATGTCACATTTCTCGTGGAGCTTGGTTTTTGCGGCATTTTCTTTTATTATTTTGATTGCGTCCGTTGATTTATCTACAAGGACCGCGCTTGCCGCTCCTCTACTGATCGCTTCAAGCCCCATCTGACCCGATCCCGAAAAAAGATCCAGCACTTCTCTTTCCTCAATATCTCCTTGAAGCATGGAAAACACAGCCTCTTTTACGCGCTCAGCCGTAGGTCTTGTGGTATCTCCATCCAAGGTTTTAAGACGTATTCCCTTAGCCGTTCCGGATATTATTCTCATCATTTGTTAAAGTCACCGTCCTCGTCATTCTTGTGAAAATACGAATATACCGCAGTTGCGTCCTTTTCGCCTATTCCCGAAACCTTTGATATATCCGCCTGAGTTGCCGCCTTAAGCTTTGAAAGCGTGCCAAAATACGTAAGAAGCCTTCTTGCCTTGGCCTCGCCTATACCGGGAATATCCCTCAACGATGAGCGCGTAAGCGTTGCGCTTTTGGCTCGCGTTGTTTTACCGACTGTAAAGCGGTGGACCTCCTCCTGTATACCGTAAATAAATGTAAATATAGTTCTGTCCTTGGCAATATTGATCTCCTGCGTATCGGTACAGAGTGCTCGCGTCTTATGGAAATCATCCTTTACCATACCGAAAACGGGAATATCCACTCCCGCCCCAAAAAGGACCTCCTTCGCAACAGAAACGTGTCCGCGTCCGCCATCAACAAGTATCAAATCGGGATATTCAGAAAACGATCCGGACGTATCATCTTGTAAGTGCTTTATGCGGCGTGTCAAAGCTTCTCTCATTGAAGCATAGTCATCGGGTTGGTTCAGCATTTTAATATTAAACGCTCTATAATCGCTCTTGGATCTTTTACCGTTTTTATAAACGACCATACCTGCCGTAATATTTTCCTTACCGATATTTGATATATCATATGCCTCGATGCGCTCCGGAACGCTTTCAAGCTCCAGAAGCCTTGCGAGGCTAAACGTAACGTTTTCGTCCTTTTGAGCCTCCTTTGTGCTCTGCTTTACCTTTTGCTCGGCGTTAGACACAACAGTGTCGCACAGCGCTTTTTTATTTCCGCGCTCGGGCGTTTTGAGAGATACCTTTCTTCCCGCTTCACGGCAAAAATACTCTTCAAGTACCGCCACGTCATCAGCATCAAGCTTAAAAGAAGTCAAAACTTCCTTTGGAATACCCTCGCGCTTCTTATAGTGCTCGACTAAAAACGCACAAAGCGCGCCCCCGTCCATTTCCGTTTCGGCGCTGAAAATAAAATCACTCTTATCAATTACTGCGCCACCTCTTACGTACGCGCAGGAAATACATGAGAAGCACTCGTCCTGCCAGAGTCCAAACACATCCATTTCTGTATCAGGCGAGGCAACTACCGTCTGCTTTTGGTGCAAAGCATCTAATGCCTCGATAGTATCACGGCATTTTGCCGCCGCCTCAAAATATTCAGCTTCCGCAAATTCTATCATTTGAGACGAAAGTTTTTTCTTTGATTCAGCGGTATTTCCCTTTAAAATGTCTGTCGCACATTTTATAAGTGAATGATATTCTTTCTTTGTAACGTTACCCGTACAAAGTCCGCAGCATTGCCCTATTTGATAATAAAGACAAGGTCTCGACTTTCCTATATCCTGCGGAAATTTGCGTTTACAAGTAGGTATTCCCAAGCTCTTATGAAGTATGTCAATCAGAGCGTATGCAGTAGACGAACCGGAAAACGGTCCAAAATATTTAGCCTTGTCAGACGTTCGTGAACGAGTAAAGGCTATTCTTGGGTATTCTTCGTTAGTTATTTTTATATAGGGATATGATTTTGCATCCTTTAACTTTATATTATATTTAGGCGAATACTGCTTGATCAGCGTATTTTCAAGCGTAAGTGCTTCAATTTCCGTTTTGCATATTATAAAATCGAAGTCCTCCGCAAAATAAACCATACGTGAGGTCTTAGCGTTCTTTTGAGAATTTTGAAAATACTGCGATACTCTGTTTTTTAGCTTTCGTGATTTTCCAACATAAATAACCTTGCCGCTCTTATCCTTCATTATATAAACGCCGGGAAGCAAGGGCAGCTCATTCGCCTTTTCAAGCAGCTCATTAGTTCTCTTTATCGTTTGGGGCATATTAAGCTCCTTTAAAATCAATATTAAACCATACGGGGCTGTCACACCATAGGCGCGACAACCCCGTACAAAGCAGATCATTCAAATTCTGCAAATCCTGTATTTATAAGATTAGCCAATCCGTTTATAGCCTCTGTTTCATCAAGTCCCTCGGCGCTGATGGTAACTGTCATTCCCTTTGCGATACCAAGTGACAAAACGCCAAGCAAGCTCTTTGCGTTGATTTTACGGTCTTCCTTTTCTATCCACACAGACGACTTGTACGAATTTGCCTTTTGAATAAAGAACGTAGCGGGTCTTGCATGCAAGCCTATGTTATTTGTTATAGTTACATCTATTTTAGTCATAAAGTTTGCTCCTGTTCGTATGCATATTAAGCAGAAACCGTAAAGTTACAGCAATAATACTTTATAAATAGTATATCAAAAAAACCGTATAAAATCAATAGCGAAATATTGGTTATTTTCAATAAACTTTTAGCTTTAAAAGTGCCAAAACACCCTCATTTTTCACACTTTTTTGATTTTTTTGCTAAAAAATACGTTTTTCTTAAACAATTAGTTACTGTTCTGCTTCAACCGCCGTAATTTCTTCGATCCTTATGGTAATAGAAACAAGCTCGGTACGAACGTCTATTTTCTGTCCAGGAGCAATATAGGTTGAGCCGTTTACCAAAAATCCGCTCTCCTCTGAATATCTTCCGCTGCAGATAAGTCTTCCCTCAGCGTTAACTCTCGTTTGCGTGTCGGGATATTTAACTTCAACAATCGATCCGTCCGTCTTTGTAAAATACATAGACGCAGGGACAATACCCGCCAGCGCTTCCGTACCGTTTTCGGTAGCATTCGTAAGAACGCCAAAGCGCTCACCGCTTGAAGCGAAAAATACCTCATCGCCTATTTTAATATAGTTTGGTGTCGTGTGACGAATATCCTCTACTGTATAACTGACGGTGTAATCAGAAATGTTTTGGGTTGAGGAGATCCAATCAAGTATATTATATCTGAAATACACACCAACGACGGCAACGATTATCAACAATATAATTACAACGTCCAGGATCCCAAATCTGGGGGCTGTTCCGGGTGCTCTCTTCTTTTTTTCTCTCATAACAACTCCTTACTGCTCCTCTACGCCAATGCAAAACGCTTCGCAAGCAAAATCTGGGAATTTAGTATATATCTTCTCTCCAACGGCGATTCTTGTGCCGTTAACGGTATATCCCGCCCCTTCTTCATAGCGCGCGTCAGCCGTGATCGTAATTCTTAGGTCGTACTTTCCATCGATTTGCGATATCACCCCGATACCACTATCGGTTTCCTGCTGCAGATCGTATCTCAGCTCGGAATATGGATTGTTTTCAACAGCCTCAACGTATCCGATCTCACCCTTTGAAACAGAATCCTGAACAAGTTGTGCAGCCGCAATATTATTTATATATTGGCCGTCAACGCCCTTTACCTCTAATACGTAACGAATTTGTACCGTTCTGTCTGCGGTTATATTTTTAACTAAAGATGTGGGCAAAAACAAATACACGAGGCCGGCAGTTATCAGCAATACAACAACAATCAGCAAAAAGTCAATGAGGTTGAATTTTTTGCGTGAACGCTTTTTTATCTGTTGTGTAGAATTATTAATTTCGTTCATACCAAAGCTCCTTTTATTTTTACATTTGAACGTCTATCGAAGAAGAACAGTCGTAAGACACTTCATGAATTTTCGTCTTTTCGATCTGGCGTTTTCCTATTCTGATACATGCGATCCCCAATGCAAGCGATGCCCAGAACATAAAGAATATTCTTTGATTATACCAAACGTAATCAAACATTCCCATGATCAATAACGAGCAAACTGCGCAGAAGGCGGCCATCACAAACAGGTAGCTCTCGCGCGATACCGATGACTTGGAGTATTCAAAGCTCTTTTGCATATAGAAGAATATTATAAGTCCGAAGCACAAGAGTCCACCGACACCCATACTTATTAGGATCTGCAGATACAGGTTGTGGCTGTGGACTGCCGACTCAATGCCTGCATATGCATAAACAGGATAAAGCTCTGCAAACGCCGCATTTCCGTAGCCAATTCCGCCCCAGAAATATTCCTTTAACATTTCGGCACAGCCCTTCCACGTATAGACTCTGTACAGAGTCGACGAGTCTGCAATATTACCGATGCTTGCAAAGCGTCTCACGATATTTTCGGGAAGAACGAACGGTAAAAACGGTATTGCAATAAGGGACGCAAAAATCGCGCGCATCGTCTTTCTGCTGTAGAAAAGGAAAAATGCAGTCGCACAAATGATAATAGCAAGCCACGCGGCACGCGACCAAGTAAACACGGTACACAGCACGATCATTAAACAAGAAATTACGCAAAGCGCACGGCTTCGTTTGGTTTTACAGGACACCGTCTGATACAAAGCGAACGGAAATACGACTGCAAGGTAAGCCGCCAAATAATTGGGATTTTCAAACAGCGAGGTCGTTCTTCCGTAAATGTCAGTAAAATAATCGAGATCAAGCCATGCATTTGTTGAGAGCCCAAGAACATACTCCATCACACCGATAAAAGCAACTGTGCTTCCCGCGCTAACAATAGCGACAAGACATCTACGGAGCCATTTTTCTGTTCTTATAAGGTTTACTACCAAAAAGTATACACAACCTAAAATGCATGCAACGACCGCCGATATGAGTGAATCTCTGCCGCCTACGGATATAGCCCCCGAGAAATACGTGAGTATAAGGAAAATGATCACGGAGCAATCAATAAGCTCAACCTTAAATATACGCTTTCCTCTTATGAGCTTAATAAGATAAGAGGCAACCGTTATAAGAACAAGAGCTATCAATGCAAGCGTCGGATTTTCCAAGAACGAAAAGAACGGTAGTCCAAAAAGGCATATCAAAACTCCGATTTCGGGCGCATACATAATAAGAATGACCGCAACACACGCCGCAAATCCAAGAATTATACTTATAGGATGCACGATGAATGTAAAAACTCCCGCCGCTATTCCAAGCAAAACAGACGAGCCGCCGCGCTTATTCTTTTTGGTCACGTTTCCATCGAATGACTCGTTTCTGTATCCAAGCGCATCAACAAATATCGCACCTGTCATGCGTCCGTTTTGGACAGCCTTGGCAAGCGTTAGCTTTGAGATGTTCATAGGAATAGCAAGAACACAAACCGCTATACCCACAAAAAGATAATCCGCATCTGCCTTTCCCATTACGGGTAACAACATCTTAGTAAAGTAAACGAGTACCGTATATATACCGAACGTAAGGAAAAACGTTCCGTATGATTTTAGCGGAATAAATGCAAGCGAACAAATCTTTTGACGTATTTTTTTGAGAAAAAAGCTATTTTCAAAGCTTCCCGAAAGATACTCCCGTATCCTTCTTATAAGCTTTTTGTTCTTTTTTCCACCACTGAAATAGTCAACTACATAACCGTTTTGAAAGGACTCAGAAGACGAAGAATACGATGAAAACAAGCAGCCGAAAAAGCCTTTAATAAATGCGTTATAAATAAGATCCGACAGCTTGTCAAACAAATATACAAACAAGCTCACGGAAGCAAGTCCTCGAACGCCGAGCTTTCTTGCACCGTTATTCTCTGCCGTATTCGACTCTTTATGCTTTTTCATCTCGTTATCTCCTTTCGTATTTTTCAAATAGGTCGGGGCGTCGCTCCTTGGTCAGCTCTATTGACCTTTCCCTTCTCCATTTATCTATGTTTTCGTGATGTCCCGATATGAGAACGTCAGGCACTGTTACTCCGTGAAACTCATACGGGCGCGTATATTGGGGATATTCAAGCAGTCCGCCGGTAATGCTTTCATCAAGATAACACTCCGGTGCGGCAAGTACTCCATCAACGAGTCTTGCAACACTGTCAACAAGTATACATGCGGGGATCTCTCCACCCGTGAGCACAAAATCTCCGATTGATATTTCTTCATCGACTATTTCGTCGATTATTCTTCGGTCAACACCCTCATAATGTCCGCACAAAATAACAAGATGCTCGCACTTTGAAAGCTCCTCTGCCTTTTCTTGGTTAAGTATCTTTCCTGCCGGTGACATATAAACTACCTTGCGCTCTCCCGATACGTCTTTTCGTTTATTGAGTATCGCTTCGTAGCAATTATATATCGGAGGCGCCATCATAAGCATTCCCTTGCCGCCGCCATAAGGAGTATCGTCAACTCTGCGGTGCTTGTCTTGCGTGTAATCGCGAATATTATGACACTCTATCTCGATAGCGCCGCTTTTCTGCGCGCGTCCGAGAATACTTTCTCCGAGCACGTAATTAACAAGCTCGGGAAACAACGTCATTATATCAAAAATCATAAATACCTCAGTCCAAAAGTCCGGGAATAGTATTAACGAAAATACCTTCCTTTACGTCAATTCTATCAATAAATTCATCGACTGCGGGAATCATTCGCTCGCCGTTAGGAGTATCCACAACGTAAATGTCCGAAGCTCCTCGGTTTATTATATCGGACACTTGCCCGTAAACCGTGCCGTTAGTCGCATCAATGACCTTGACGCCAATTAGATCGGCAATGAAAAACTCGCCCTCCTCAAGCGCAAAGTCATCGCGGCTCGCATAAACAACTGTGTTTTTGAGCGCCATGGCGGTATCCATATCGTTTATGCCGTCAAGCTCGGCGATAACAAACTGCTTAAAAACACTCGTCTTTTTTACGTTATATTTTTCATACGTGCCATTCTTGCGAACGAACAGCTTTTTTAGAGATGCAAGCTCCTCGGGAGAGTTGCACCACGAATCAAGCTTCACTGCACCGTGACAGCCGTGTGTATTGATTATTTTTCCACATTCTATATACTTTTCTGTATTGGACATAACTGACTCCAAACCGTATTCAATATTATTATATTATTATATCACATTTTTTGTAATATTTCAACAGTTTTACCATTAAATTTTAATATATCTAAATATAAACAATTTGTTCACAATTATTTAATTGCAAATACCCTTTTAATGTGATATAATATATCAAATCGTTTTTTGGAGGATATAAAAATGGGCGATATTATAATGACAATTCTTATGGTCGTTGCATTTGGCGCGATCATGTACTTCTTTATGTACAGACCTCAGAAGAAGCAGGAAAAAGAAGTTAACAATATGAGAAACAACCTGCAGGTCGGTGACGAGATAACCACTATCGGCGGTATTATTGGAAAGATCGTTAGTCTTAAAGATGAAACCGTTCTTATTGAAACAGGTCATGACCGCACGAAGATAAGAATTCTCCGCACCGCAGTTCGTTGCGTTGACGTTCACGCAGAGGACGCACAGGACTGATTAAAATAAATAAAATACAGCAATTGTGCAAAATAAAATCCCCGCCGAGAGTGACCGTTTGGGGCCATTCTCGGCGGTGAATTTTTTTGATATTGTTATATTAAAAACTTTTGAATCCGATTTTTTATTATAAAATATTTTGCAAAAACTGTTGAAGTCTTGGGTTTTTAGGATTCTCAAAGAACTCCTTGGGAGGAGCCTCTTCTGCAATCACTCCGTCGCACATAAACAGTATTTTGTCTGCGACCTCTCTTGCAAAGCCCATTTCGTGAGTAACGACTACCATGGTCATTCCCTCCGCAGCAAGCTCTTTCATAAGATCAAGCACCTCGCCTACCATTTCAGGGTCAAGCGCCGACGTGGGCTCGTCAAACAGCAGCACCTCGGGATTCATTGCAAGCGCGCGCGCTATCGCAACTCTCTGCTTTTGCCCACCCGAAAGAGTTGAGGGATACGCATTTGCCTTATCGGGTAGTCCAACTCTCTCAAGAAGCTCCATTGCGCGCTTCTTTGCCTCGTCGGGCTTCATAAGCTTAAGCTGTATGGGGGCAAGTGTCAGATTATCAAGTATTGTCATGTGCGGGAACAAATTGAAGTGCTGGAACACCATTCCCATCTTCTGACGAAGCTTATTTATATTACACTTCTTTGAATTTATCTTTTCTCCGTGAAAATATATTTCTCCGTCAGTAGGTATTTCAAGGAGATTAAGGCATCGCAAGAACGTGCTCTTTCCTCCGCCTGAAGGACCAACAATAACTATCTTATCACCCTTATTGATGTGATAATCAATACCGCGAAGAACTTTTATTTCTCCGTCCTCGCCAAATTCTTTATATAGATTTTTAACGTCTATCACTCTTACGCAGCCTCCTTTCCAAAAGAGATACAAGATAGGAAAGTCCAAGTACCAATACCAAATAAATGAGTGCAACTGCTATGAGAGGCATAAAGTTACTGTATGTCAAGGATCTTATCTTGAGTCCTCCCTGTGTAAGATCGGCAACACCTATATAGAACGCTACCGAGGTTTCCTTAAGCAAAGTAATAAACTCGTTTGCCAAGGACGGAAGTATTGCCTTAAACGCCTGAGGAATAATGATATGCCACATCGTGGGAATATATCCAAGTCCCAGGCTTCGTCCTGCCTCCATCTGTCCGTCGTCTATTGACATAATACCGCCGCGTATGATTTCAGCTACGTAAGCACCGGAATTTATACCAAAGCAAATAACCGCAGCTGGGAATTTTTCAATACCGATCGGCAATAGCAACACGAAATAGATTATCATGAGCTGTACCATTACCGGCGTACCGCGCACTATTGATAGATAGAGGTTACATACCTTGTCAGGAATTCCAAGCTTGCCGGTCTTTGCGTAAGTACAACGGATCATTGCAACAACAACACCGATAACAACGCCAAGAACTAACGAAAGAGCGGTAATTGCAAGTGTTGTGCCTAATCCCTTAACCAAATAAGTCCATCTGTTTTCAAATATAAAGTTACGGTGAAATTCATCTTTAAAGCTATTCCAGGTACGTCCGACGAATGTAGATGTATCCGGCTTATCTTTTGAGTAGTTTACAAGTTCAAGCCCAGCAGTACATCCTGAGCGGAGCGTATTCTCAGCCGATATATCCTTGGTTTCAACAAGCTTTCCGCTTTCGTCGTAAATCTTTACGGAAGTAGTATTATCTATAACAGCAATCGCGTCAATAAGACCGCCGTATACCGTGTTAACAAGTTCATCGGAAAGATAAACTTTATAGCCGTCATTTATAGTTTCATAAAGATAGACCTCGACCTTTCCGGACTTATCAGATGCGCCCGCCAAGATCTCCGTCATCTTTTCTTTCAGCTCGAGCTTTATTTTCGTTGCATTCTTAGGTCTGCCGTTAGAATCGTTAATTTCTACGCTCGTAAGAATTTCGTTTACGTTATTGCTTACAGCAGTATAAACATCCTTTGTCGTATAAGTACAGCTAAGTATCAGCTCGCGGTTTTCACCGTGACTAATTTCATCAACAACGATATTACTGTTCTCTCCAAGCCATTGTGCCGCAGATGCTTGCTTCGCAGGTAAACTATCGAATGCGGAGTTTACTATCAGCTGCGCTTCTTCAACGGTCAAATCTTTTGCAGGTCTGTCGTTAAGTACACTATCCACAAAGACAACGGATGCCAGTATAGTTACCACAGAAAGAATGACTGCAATACAAATCAGCAGGTTGCGAAGCTGCTTGTTTCTTTTTTTCATCAAAATTTAGCCTTTCTAAACAATATAAAACAGCAAAAAATAGAAAGCCTCGGCTTTCTATTTTTTGCGAAATCTATCTTTTTGGTAATTACTCTGCGGGAATGTACTTTGCAACTATTCTGTCGATAGTTCCATCAGCAGTAAGCGCCTCGATCGCCTCGTTGATCTTATCAAGAAGCTCGGTGTTACCCTTCTTTACACAGATTGCATAGTCCTCGTTTGCATAAGCGGTCTCAAGGATCTTAAGACCGGTGTTTGCCTTAACAAGTGCCTTTGCAGGCTCGTTGTCGATAATAACGCAATCAACAGCATCCTTGTTAAGAGCCATTACTGCGTTGTTACCGTTGGTATGTCTCTCAACGTTATCTGCACCGAAGTCATCGGTAGAGTAATATCACCTGTGGTTCCTGCCTGTACGCCGACCTTGTAGTCTGCGCCTTCAGCATAGAGATCGTCAACAGACTTGATGGGAGAGTTCTCTTTTACGATGATCGCCTGTACACCGGTTGCATAGCTGGAGCTGAAGTCAACCTCAAGGAGTCTTTCCTCGGTTACGGTCATACCTGCCATACCGAAGTCAACGTCGCCTGCGTTAACCGCAGTAATAATGGAGTCGAACTCCATGTTTACGATCTCGAGCTCCATGTCGAGATATTCAGCGATAGCAGCTGCGATCTCTGCGTCAATTCCAACGATCTTATCGCCCTCATAGTATTCGTAAGGCTGGAAGTAAGCGTTCGTTGCCATTACGAGCTTGTTGTCGTCTTCGCCCTTATCCAAAAACGAGAGCAGTTCCTTTACATCACAAGATGTCATGGAAAGCATCAAGGTAAGCATCATTACTGTTGCAAGAACAATTGCAATAATCTTTTTCATTTGTAATTCCTCCAATGAATTAAAATTTGTTTACAAGCAGTATTATAACGCATAATTATGCATTTGTCAATACTATTACTGATAATTTATTCGCAAATATTCCCTTATATTTGCGCAAATACAGTCCAAAATGCATATTTTCTTAATTATGCAAAATTTTATGCAAATATTGTCCCGTATACGAGTTCTTACACTCCGCAACCTGCTCGGGTGTTCCCTCTGCTACGATAATTCCACCCTTATCACCGCCCTCGGGTCCCAAATCGATAATATAATCTGCCGTCTTGATAACGTCAAGATTATGCTCAATAACGATAAGGCTGTTTCCAAGGTCGCAAAGACGTTGCAAGACACTTATGAGCTTTGCTACGTCATCGGTATGGAGTCCCGTCGTAGGCTCGTCGAGGATATAAAGAGTTTTACCCGTTCCCCGCTTTGCAAGCTCGGTAGCAAGTTTTACACGCTGTGCTTCACCGCCTGAGATGGTTGTTGACGACTGACCAAGCTTAATATATCCAAGCCCTACATCGTAAAGGGTTTTGAGTTTTTGCTTGATCCTCGGTATTCCGTCAAAGAATATAAGCGCTTCTTCGACAGTCATTTCAAGCACGTCGGAAATATTCTTATCCTTGAATTTAACCTCAAGCGTATCTTGATTATAGCGCTTTCCCTTACATACGTCACAAGTAACGTAAACGTCCGGCAAAAAGTGCATTTCTATCTTCTTTACGCCGTCGCCCTCACATGCTTCGCATCTTCCGCCGCGAACGTTGAATGAAAATCTGCCCGATTTATAGCCTCTTGCATTAGCGTCTGCCGTTCTTGCAAAGAGGTCTCTTATATCGGTAAATAATCCTGTATAGGTCGCGGGATTTGAACGAGGTGTTCTTCCGATTGGGCTTTGATCGATAATGATTATCTTATCAAGATTTTCATATCCCTCAATGCTCTTATATTTGCCCGAGCCGCGTATTGCGTGGTTAAGCTTCTGAGAAAGCACGGGAGCTATTATTCCGTTCACAAGCGATGATTTACCCGATCCCGACACACCCGTAACACAGGTAAAGCATCCGAGCGGAATTGAAACGTCAATGTTTTTGAGGTTATGCTCGTGCGCGCCCTTGACGGTAAGCACGTGTCCATTTCCCTCTCTACGCTCCTCGGGGATTTTAATAAGCCTTCTTCTTGCAAGGTACGCACCCGTTATGGACTTCGGGTTATTCATAACCTCCTCGGGAGTACCTGCCGCGACGATCTCACCGCCGTGTATTCCCGCGCCCAGACCAATATCCACGATATAATCGGACTCAAGCATAGTTTCCTCATCGTGCTCAACGACGATGACGGTGTTCCCGATATCGCGAAGCTGCTTTAAGGTTGCTATAAGCTTCGTATTATCACGCTGATGAAGTCCTATACTCGGTTCGTCGAGTATATAAAGCACTCCGACAAGCGCCGAGCCTATCTGCGTAGCAAGACGTATTCTTTGCGCCTCACCACCCGAAAGCGAGCCTGACTTTCTTGACAGCGTAAGATATTCAAGTCCTACGCTTTGCAAAAATCCAAGTCTAGCTTTTATTTCCTTTATGATCTCATTTGAGATGACCTTTTCCATGCCCGTAGGCTGAAAGCTGTTAATATAATTAAGCGCTTCCTCGATAGACATGGAGCAGAATTCGTCGATGTTAATATCCCCGACCGTAACTGCAAGAATGTTGGGATTAAGTCGCTTTCCGTTACAAACGGGGCACGGTGCTTCCTCGATAAACTGCTCGTAGTAGTCGTCGTTGCCACCCTGCTGGATACGCGCCTCGATCATACGCACAATACCGTCAAACTGTGTTTTCTGGCGACGCTCAACACCGCCAAACCAACGGTCGATCTCGTAAAATTCATTTCCCGTTCCGTAAAGCAAAGCGTTGTAGGCTTCCTTTGAAAAATCCTTGATCGGGGTATCCACATCAAAGCCAAATCTCTTTCCGACCGCGATAAACAGCGGACCGTTCCAGCTTTGCTCGTCCAAGGTTTTAAATCCGTTTACGGCGATCGCACCTTGACTTAACGAAAGCGAATCGTCGGGAATAAGTCTGTCAACTGCTACACGTCTCATGTCTCCAATACCTGCACAGTGCGGACAAGCGCCCGCGGGGTTATTAAAGGAAAACATACGAGGCTCTAAATCTCCAAAGGAAATATTATGCTTCTCGCACGCGTAGCTTTGTGAAAATCCAAGTTCGCGAGGCGCTCCCTCTCTCGGCACGGTTGCGATAATAAGGTGTCCGTCCGCAAGTCTTAACGCATTCTCAATAGAGTCCGCAAGCCTTGAGCGTATATCGGGCTTCATTACGAGTCTGTCAACGACCACCTCAATGTCGTGCTTCTTGTTTTTATCAAGAACGATGTTTTCGGAAAGATCATACATGCTTCCGTTGACGCGAACTCTTACGTATCCGCTTTTCTTTGCGCTTGCGAACACCTTTTCGTGCATTCCCTTTTGCGCGCGGACTACGGGAGCCAATACCATAAATCGCTCGCCCTCGGGCAATTCAAGCACCTTCTCGATAATTGATTCCGTCGTCTGTCTGCGTATCTCCTTACCGCATATCGGGCAGTGAGGAACGCCTATTCTTGCATAAAGCAAGCGCAGATAGTCGTATACCTCCGTCACAGTTCCAACGGTCGAACGCGGATTTTTTGAGGTTGTTTTCTGGTCTATGGAGATCGCAGGGGAAAGTCCCTCGATAAGGTCTACGTCGGGCTTATCCATCTGACCGAGAAACTGACGCGCATACGCGGAAAGTGACTCAACAAAGCGTCTGTGTCCCTCTGCATATATGGTATCGAACGCAAGCGAGGATTTACCCGAGCCCGACAGTCCCGTAAGAATCACGAGCTTGTCTCTCGGTATGCTGTCGTCTATATTTTTCTGGTTGTTTACCCGTGCGCCTTTGATTACAATTGCTTTCGCCATTTTTTTTTGCTACTCTCCTCTTATTTCTTTGATCCTGTCTCTTATGAATGCAGCCTGTTCAAATTCAAGACGTCTTGATGCATCTCTCATTTGCTTCGTAAGCTCCGTAATAAGCTTTTCCTTTTCCTTTGCGGAAAGCTTCTTCGCCTTTTCTTTCTTTGCGCTCTTTTCGTCGGCTCTGCCGATCTCAATTATGTCGCGTATATCCTTCTTTATAGTTTTGGGAATTATGCCGTGAGCCTCGTTAAACTCTGTCTGTATTTTACGGCGGCGGTTAGTTTCGTTGATCGCTCGCTCCATTGAGCCGGTAACGGTATCGGCATACATAATTACTTTACCCTCTGCATTTCTTGCCGCGCGGCCGATTGTCTGTATGAGGCTTCGCTCCGCGCGCAAAAAGCCCTCCTTGTCCGCGTCGAGTATAGCGACAAGAGACACTTCGGGTATATCCAAGCCCTCGCGCAAAAGATTTATTCCGACCAAAACGTCAAATTCTCCAAGGCGCAAATCGCGTATTATCTGCATTCTTTCAATAGTGTCGATATTGAAGTGAATGTATTTGACCTTGATCCCGTTACTTTCAAGGTATTCGGTAAGGTCCTCTGCCATTTTTCTTGTAAGCGTAGTAACGAGGACGCGTTCATTTTTAGCGGCTCTTATGCGAATCTCTCCGATAAGGTCGTCAACCTGCCCTTGAATGGGGCGCACAACGACCTCGGGATCAACAAGTCCCGTAGGACGTATAAGCTGCTCTACCACTGCCGAGGAGTTTTCAAGCTCAAAATCCCCGGGGGTTGCGCTCACGAACACCGTCTGCCCGATCTTTTCTTCAAACTCCTCAAAAAACAACGGTCTGTTATCAAAAGCCGACGGCAGACGAAAGCCGAATTCAACGAGATTTTTCTTTCTTGCGGTATCTCCCCCGCTCATTCCGCGCACCTGCGGAATGGTAACGTGAGACTCATCTATAAACAAAACGAAATCTTCGGGGAAATAATCAAGCAAGGTATAAGGAGTCGAGCCCTCGGGTCTACCTGCGAGCACGCGCGAGTAATTTTCGACACCCGAGCAAAATCCCACCTCACGAAGCATTTCAAGATCGTATTTAACACGTTCCTCTATACGCTGTGCCTCAATAAGTCTTCCCTCGGAGGTAAAAAAGTCGCGTCTATCGATCATTTCGTCCATGATCTGGGCAAGTGCTCTTTCCTTTTTATCATCGGAAACAGCGTAGTGAGTTGCGGGATATATGGGAGCGTAGCTGAGCAACCTCAAAACCTCTCCCGTAACCACGTTTATTTCAGAAATTCTGTCGATCTCGTCGCCGAAAAACTCAACGCGAAGCGCCTTGTCGCCCATATTTGCGGTAATAATATCTACCGTATCTCCCTGCACGCGGAATTTATCACGTTCAAGAGAAAGATCGTTTCTGTCATAGCTTATCTGCACGAGCTTTTTGATAAGCTCTTCTCTGCTCATCTGCATTCCGGGGCGCAATGCAACGACAAGCTTTTGATTTTCAAGAGGATCACCAAGCGAATATATGCACGAAACACTCGCCACGATTATGACGTCACGGCGCTCAAAAAGCGCTGACGTTGCGCTGTGTCTTAGCATATCTATCTCGTCGTTTATCATAGCATCCTTTTCGATATACATATCCTTGCCCGGAATATATGCCTCGGGCTGGTAGTAGTCATAATAGGATACAAAATATTCCACTGCATTTTCGGGGAAAAGCTCTCTGAATTCCGAGCAAAGCTGAGCAGCAAGTGTCTTATTATGCGCCAGAACGAGAGTAGGTCTGTTAAGCTTTGCGATCACGTTAGCCATAGTAAAGGTCTTTCCCGAGCCCGTAACGCCGAGCAGCGTTTGATATCTGTTGCCGCTCTCGATGCTCTCGACCAAACCGCTAATTGCCTCAGGCTGATCTCCGCTTGGCTCAAATTCAGCGCGCAGCTTGAATATTTCGTTATTCATAAAGCATATACCTCCTCTCAAAAATATCACTTATACAATTATAACACATATCCGTAAAAAAATAAAGTAGAATATATAATTTTTATCGATTTCTTACTTGACTTTTATATTTACATGGGATAAAATTATTGTAGCACTAAAAAATTGGAGGTAAAATTTAATGAGAATAATCATACATTCAGATCTGAATAATTTTTTTGCCTCCGTTGAGTGCTTAAAAAAACCTTGGCTTAAAGACGTTCCTATGGCAGTAGCGGGCGACAGCACGCTTCGCCACGGAGTGATCCTTGCCAAGAATATTCATGCGGCGGCATGCGGCGTAAAAACCGCAGAACCTATATGGGCGGCAAAAAGAAAATGCCCCACGCTTGTTACCGTACCGCCCAATCACGACGATTATATAATCATATCCCGCAAGGTGCGGAAAATTTATGAGGAATACAGCAACAATATCGAAGCCTTTGGCATTGACGAATGTTGGATAGACGTAAGCGATATAGCCAAGGATTTTGAAGCAGGAAGACAGATTGCAGATGAGATAAGGACAAAAATATTCGAAGAGATCGGTATTACAGCTTCGTGCGGTGTCTCCTTTAACAAGGTCTTTGCGAAGCTTGGCTCGGATATAAAAAAGCCCGATGCCACGACAGTAATAAGCGACAAGAATTATAAGGAGATCGTCTGGCCACTTGATGCCGACAAGCTTTTATTCGTCGGACGGTCTACAAACAAGAGCCTATCGCAAATGAACATCCATACTATTGGCGATATCGCAAGCACTGACGAGCGCAGCCTTGAGCTCATATTCGGGAAGCACGGAAAGACTCTTTGGCAAAACGCAAACGGACTTGACGACTCTCCCGTAACAGACGTTGATTTGCCGTCAATAGTAAAGTCGGTAAGCCACAGCATTACCCTACCGCGCGACATAATCAATGACGACGACGTAAGGGTGGTGCTTCTCTCCCTCTCGGAAAGGGTTTCCGCAAGACTCAGACGGCTCGACATGGTTTGCAGTACCGTGCAGCTATACGTCCGTGATTTTGAGCTTAATTCTTATGAAAGACAACAAAAGCTTGCATTCCCAAACAGAACGGCATCTGCTCTTTTTGAATCGTCATTTGCGCTTTTCAAGGCTAATCACAAAAGCGGTAAGCCAATACGCTCCCTTGGTGTGCGCGCCACAGACCTTTCCTACGATAGCGTACAGCAGCTTTCCATTTCAAAGGCTCACGACGACGTGGAAAAATATGAACGAATAGAATCAGTTACAGACGGTATACGCGAAAAGTTCGGCAATGCGGCGCTGAAGCGCGGTGTTATGCTCACCTCAAACGTCCTCGACGGCTTTGAATCCAAAAACGAATAAAACGGGAACAAGAGTCTTTCTCTCGTTCCCGTTAATTTTATTTATCAGCACGCTTCATAGCCACCATGCATACGTGCTCCGCATCTACCTTTGCAGATTCCAAAATATGCTCGTCCTTTTGGCGCTCCGCAACGAACGTATCGTCGGTTGCAATTATTTCTATCCGTTTCTCGTTAATGCCGTCAAGAGAAACAAGCTTATCGCGAAGATTCATACCAAAGCCACCGCTCTTTATTTCTTCCTCAAGCAGAATTATACCGCAATCCTTACTGCCAAGAAGATCATAAACGTTTTGTGCGGCTACATCATACGGTTTAAGCACCTCAAGTAAAATCACGCCCGCTTCAATTCCCTCGGAATTAAGCATTTCGCAAGCCGAAAGTGCAACTGACACCATACGCCCATGAGTGACGATAACAACGTCTTTCTTTGCATTCTCATCAAAATTCCGCTTTGCGCCAAGGTCTGTGGGTTCGGAATTACCGTAAAACTGCGATATTACTTTCTCGTTTTCATATCCGTTAGGGTATCTAATTGCAGTAGGAACGCCCTCGGCGAGCGCCTGCTTTATAGAAAGCTCCAATCCCTTATAGGTTATTGGCGTATATATTTTGAGATTAGGGATCTGCGAGAGAAACGCAACGTCAAAAATACCGTGATGCGTAGCGCCGTCTCTCGCGTTGAGCCCCGCTCTGTCAACACATATAATGACAGGAAGCTTTTGAAGCGCAATATCGTGAATTATATTGTCGTATCCGCGTTGCAAAAAGGTTGAATATATCGCTACGACGGGCTTCATTCCGTTTGCCGCAAGTCCTGCCGCAAACGTCAGCGCGTGCTCCTCAGCAATCCCGACGTCAAAGAAGCGCTCTTTGTAGTTGTCCCTAAATTCGCAAAGCCCCGTTCCATCGCACATTGCGGCGGTAATGGCGCATATTTTTTCGTCTTCTCGCGCAAGTTCGGTTATTATATGTCCCATGCTTTGCGAAAAGCTCTGGCATTTAGCAGACTGCATAACGTCCGGAGACATTCCATGATACACGTCGGGAGCGTTTTCCGCAGGAGAATAGCCTTTTCCCTTAACGGTCTTTACGTGCACGAGCACGCTTTCGCCAAGCTTTTTGGCCTCGGCAAGAAGTCTTGAAACAGCTTCAAAATCATTTCCGTCAATAGGTCCTAGATATGTAAGCCCCATGCTTTCAAAATAATTAGAGCCGTAAAGTGTATTTTTGATTCCCCGCTTTATAGCTAAAACGACCTTAAAGAGCCACTTTCCTATGAGGGGTATCTTTTTGAGAAATGCCCCCGTTGCCCTCTTGGTCTTAAAGTAACCCGAACGAGTTCTGAGCTTTGAAAGATTGCTCGCAAAGCGTCCTATATTCTTCGATATGGACATCTCATTTTCGTTAAGTATTATTATCAAATTCAAATCCTTGCGGCAATTGTTGAGCGCCTCGTGGATCATACCTCCCGTATATGCGCCGTCTCCTATAACGGCAACGGTATAGGCATCAGAGCCTGCAAGCTTGTCCGAAGCGGCAAATCCAAGTGCCGCCGAAAACGACGTGGAGCTATGCCCCGCGCCAAAGCAATCGTGCTCACTCTCAAAGCGATTGGTAAATCCGCAAAGACCGCCCGACTCGCGAAGAGTGTCCATTTTTGAGTATCTTCCCGTAAGAAGCTTATGAACGTAGCTTTGGTGTCCAACGTCAAAAATAATATGGTCCTTAGGCGAGTCAAAAACTCTGTGAATTGCCATACTTAATTCAACTGCTCCGAGATTAGACGACAGATGTCCGCCGTTTTTAGAAACTATACGCACAAGCTCCGCGCGTATTTCCTCGGCAACCTCGCCCATTTCTTCGTCGGGAATATTTTTAAAATCCTTTGGGGATCTTATTTTGTCTAAATATTTGATTTTCTGCTTATTGTATTCGTTCATGATATTCCCTCATGCTAAAATTCAACGACTTATCATAATTATAACATATTACTTTTAAAAAATAAAGGGGTTTTTGAAAATTAAAGAGGGCTATCCTTTCGATAGCCCTTTTTTGTCTTATTTTCTTCTGTCAAATTCAGGATTGAAAGCGTAAAAGTTCTTAGAATCGAGATCGTCCTGCGCCAAACGCATAGCGTCACCGAAGCGTTGGTAATGTACTATTTCTCTTTCGCGCAAGAACTTGATAGGATCACGCACGTCGGGGTCGTCAACAAGTCTCAATATGTTGTCGTAGGTCGTACGCGCCTTTTGCTCCGCCGCAAGGTCTTCGTTAAGGTCGGTGAGCAGATCTCCCTTTGACTGTATATATTTGATATCAAAAGGTACTCCCGATGCCGCAACGGGATACACGCCCGTGGTATGGTCAACGAAATAAGTTGCAAACGGTGTTCCTGCAATTTGCTCGGGAGTGAGATTGCGGGTAAGCTGATGTACTATAGCTGCCACTATTTCCAAGTGCGCCAGCTCCTCAGTTCCGATATCAGTTAAGATTCCCGATATTTTTGCATTGGGGCAAGAATAGCGTTGGTTCAAATATCTCATTGATGCGCCAAGCTCTCCGTCAGGACCGCCAAGCTGTGATATAACTATCTGTGCGGTCTGCGTGCTTGGATTTTTTATTTTTACAGGATATTCAAGCTTTTTTTCATAAATCCACATATAGCTCTTCTTCCTTTCTTCGTTTAGTTAGCGTCAAGTTCCCAAGGCCACGGAGCATTTGTCCAGTCCCAGGAATGTTCGCTTGTGTTATCAAGATTCGTTATGGGTGTGTTACAACGCGCCATTTTCTCAAGTATTTCCATTCTTTCTTGGCGCAACTTATGATAGTACGCAAGCGCCTCAGATGAGCAAGGATATGCATCGAGATACAAAACTGTATCAACAAGCGCAAACTCAACTGTTTGGAGCTGTTTCATAAGCTTTTTGCAATCATTCGTATTTCCGTTACAGCCACAACCGTGAGAGCAAGAGGAATTATTACTGTTTCTGCTGTTTCCTCTGAATCCCATTCTTGAAGAATATCTATCAACCACGGCAGCACCCTCCTTTATAAACGCTATCTCCCATAAAAGGAAGATTAAGCTCCTCGAATAACGTTCCGTTTTTTATTGCGAGTTCGGGCTCATACAAGCATTTGAAATCCTGAATTGGTGCGTAAAGTGATGCAAGGGGGTAATCCTTAATGCCCCATTTGTTGGCAGGACAGTTCTTCCCCGTGATGCCCTCACAGCCGCACGTGCTTCTCATACGTAAGCTTTTTTCACCGTTATCACAGCACGCTGTGCTTTCATAATCCATATACATAAGCATACATGACCTTTCTGTTTATTTGAGGATATATCCTCATATTCATAGTATGCATGCGTGCGGGGATTGGTTATATAAAAACACCGACTGCCGTATGCGCCGTGTTCTTAAGGACAGTTTTTGTAACAAAACATCAGAAAAGTTAACGGTTACAATCAGAGGCTCCCCTTGTGTAAAGGGAGGCTTTTGGGTTTGCCTGCAAGTGCGCACTTACTCACCACCTGTGGCGGCTGTGCGAAATAAAACAAGATACCGCCGAGAGCGACCAAATGGTTACTCTCGACGGTAGTTTTATTAGTTTTGTACTATAAGCGTAGTAAGAGCTTTTTTCTGTCCTTCCGTGGGCGGCTTTAACTTACCATTGTTCAAAAGTGTAACAATACAATGGAGCAAGAACCATCCGTCAGAATGGAACAAAAATTGAAGTTCATACTCTTTTACTTTTCGCAAATGCGCAGGAACTGAATCCAATACAGCATCCATATAGGGTGCTTTGATGGTGTCAAATTCATCTTTATATTTAGCCTTGATCCTTTCACCGATGGCGAGGAGTTTTTCTTTGACATCGTTACTCGCAAGTGTTACGATTTGCCAAGAAGATTTGAAGTAACCGTCGTAATCGCCGTTAGTTTTGATGTAACCAAGCTCAGAAAGCCAAATATATTCATCTTTTGA
>JAZOWN010000055.1:0-92546 GCA_045659245.1 Eubacteriales bacterium | reverse complement strand
CCTTTTTCAAAAATAACGACGTCACCGGGAACAACGTTTTCAAATGCAACTCTGTACAGCTTTCCGCCTCTTATCACCTTTGCGTTCGGTAAAAAATAAAGATTCATCTGTTCCATAGAGCGTTGAGAGCGATAATAAAAGAAAAACGTCAGTGCGGTGCTTAGTATCGTAACGGCAAGAACAACGATGCCCATAGAATGTTCTGCGAACAAAAGAGCGAGAAAAGCCGCAAGAATGAGCAAAACAAGTGCAAAATCGGAGAATATCTCACCGACCATTTTACCTACGCTCTTATTCTTTCTCAAATACAGCGTTTGCGCCTTCGGTGCATATCGGTGCCAAGCAGAACGAGCCGCCTTGCGGGTAAGACCCGAGGCGGCATTGGTTTTCAGCTTTTTTTCAATTTCGGCAATGCTTAACAGAAACCATTTTTCGTTCATTGTCAAATACTCTCTATTACTAATTTATCTTCCTTAGTAGAATATTTTAAGGAAACTCCGCAAATTTTTCTTTCGTAATCGGAAATAATTTTTTCGGCAAGCTGGTCTTCAACGTTCGTACAAATAAATCTGCGCATATTTCTTGCACCGTACTTCTGCGAAAACGACTTTTGCGCAATGAATGCTACTGCTCTGTCGGAATACGTAAATCGTATTCCCTTTTCTTCGAGAACAGTTTTTAGCTCATCAAGCATTATTACGGCTATCTTCTTGAAGTTATCTACGGTAAGTGAATTAAAGGTGATAATTTCATCCACTCTGTTTATAAATTCAGGGCGCAAAAATGCGGATAACGCCTTCATTGTTTTATCGTTTCTTCCGTTTTCCTCAGAACTGAAGAAGCCCACGGTGGAAGCCGTGCTGTCGGAGCCTGCATTGGTTGTCATAACGATGACTGTATTTTCAAAGTTAACGGTTTTACCTCTTGCGTCCGTGATTCTTCCGTCATCCAAAATCTGAAGAAGAATATTTAATACGTCGGGGTGTGCTTTTTCAATTTCATCAAAAAGCACCACGGAATAGGGACGGCGGCGTATTTTTTCTGTAAGCTGTCCTGCTTCGTCATATCCGACGTATCCGGGAGGCGCTCCGATAATTCTTGATACAGAGTGCTTTTCCATAAATTCCGACATATCAAGTCGTATCAGTGTCTCGGGAGAATGGAAAAGGTCGGTAGCAAGCGTTTTAACAAGCTCGGTCTTTCCAACACCCGTAGGGCCTGCAAAAATAAAGGAAACGGGCTTTCTCTTATAGGATATTCCCGCGCGGTTGCGCTTGATTGCTCTTGCGACAGCTTCAACGGCATTATCCTGACCAATAATTCTGCTTTTAAGTCTGTTTTCGAGATTATCTATTTGCTCAAATTCATTCTTTGATATGTCTACTGCGGGAATACCCGTCCAAAGCTCAATTACGTTTGCAATGTCCTGCTCGGAAAGAACTACGTTCTCGCATGAGGGTTCAATTTCGCGAAGCTTTGTGGAAAGCTGTATTTCTTGCGCCTTGATCTCTGCAATTTCCTCGTAGCAACGGCGAGCTGAGTTTTCGTCAGCAGGTGTTTGTGCTTCAAGATTTTCACGTTGCTCTTTAAGCGTCAGCAGCTTCTCTCGGATCTCCTGTGCCTCGTTCAATACTGAACTTGTAAGAGACAGCTTTGATGCCGCCTCGTCAAGCAGGTCGATAGCTTTATCGGGCAGATAGCGGTCCATTATATATCTTTCTGACATTATCACCGCGCGGCGAACTACTCCGTCGGGTATTTTTATAGAATGGAAATCTTCGTAATAATGCTTAATCTCCTCAAGCATTTCAATCGTTTCGTCAATTGATGGCTCATTTACCGTAACGGGCTGAAATCTTCTTTCAAGGGCGGTATCCTTTTCTATATACTTGCGATACTCATTGAGCGTAGTTGCACCAATAATACGTACCTCGCCGCGCGAGAGCGCAGGCTTAAGAATATTTGCGGCGTTTACGCTACCCTCGGCATCTCCAGTACCGACAATGTTATGAACCTCGTCAATAACCAAAATAACGTTCCCTGCAGCCTTGACCTCCGAAAGAAGTCCGAGAATTCTTGACTCAAACTGACCTCTGAACTGTGTTCCTGCCACAAGCGCGGTAAGGTCAACAAGATATATCTGCTTACCCTTGAGCTTATACGGAACGTTTCCGTCGGCTATTCTTTGAGCAAGTGCTTCCGCAATAGCGGTTTTTCCGACACCGGGCTCACCTATAAGACAGGGATTATTTTTCTGTCTTCTGCAAAGGATCTGTATTACTCTGTCAAGCTCTCTGTCTCTGCCTATTATTCTGTCGAGCTTGCCGTCTGCCGCACGCTTTGTGAGGTTACGGCAATAGGTATCAAGGAATTTATATTTCTTTTGCTTTGAGGTGTCGTCGCCTTTCTTTTTTGCGCGACCTTGAGCGTCGGGGGATTTTGTGGGAAGTCCTGCATCTTCAAACAGCTTAGGCAGATCGATTGCAGGTGCGCCGCCCTCCTCGACGTCGTCATTGTCGGACGGTGCAGGCATCATGCTGTTGAGGCTATCCTCCATGGATTCAAGGTCGTCAGCAGAAATGCCATACTGATTCATGACGTTTCCGAGCATGTTATCTACGGGCAAGCCAAGCTCCTTGGCGCATCTCAGACAAAGGCCCTCATTTATTTTATTTCCGTTTTCCAGTTTGGTTACAAAAACCACAGCCACTCTCTTGTGGCATCTTGAACACATTACCATTGTTAATTACAAATCAGCACGCCGTTGCGTTACTGTCCCTTTCGGATATTATCTATTATTCCGCTTTTGTTTATGTCTTCCTTTTTAAGATATGCATAGTGCTTTATATAGGCTATCATTGCGCCTACCGCAAAACCAATTGCGGGAAGGAATATCAAAATATAAACAAGCGGATGTTTTATGAGAAAATCATTGAAAATAACGGCTACCGCTATCGTTGCATAGAATGAACAAACGGCACATTTTCCGTACCATCTGCTTACTACGTTTACGCTTCTGCGCCTGATCACGACAGCGCCGAGTATCAGGGTGAGTATCTCCTTTATGAAGAAAGGTACTACAAACCACCATGGAACTATTTGCTTGATCCAAAGGCTTACAAGCACTGTGCATTGCATAAGCTTGTCGGCAACAGGATCGAGAATTTTACCGAGATTAGTTATCCAGTTGTTTTTTCTTGCGAGATATCCGTCTATTACGTCAGTAAGCCCTGCGATCAAAAAAACAAGCAAAGCTAAAAGAAGATTATTGAACGCAAAAAGAATTATTACAAATACAAAAACCAACAGTATTCTGATAAAAGACAGAATATTGGGTATATTTTTTAACTTCATTTTTTACCTCTAATTTAATTTGTTAATTTTAGCAAAGCACAACTTTGATCAAATTAAAATTCTTGAAAATCTAAAGGTAAGCAAAGGACTTGTGATTTTTAACTGTTTATCAAATATGAATTTGAAATTGGAGGTACTTATATACTTCCTTATAATGCGAACTGCTTTACAGCAGACCTGTATAACGGTAAACTTTTCAAAAAAGCCGTCAAGGGATGTATATATTCTTTGAGCAATTGCCTTTTTTACTTTGCTATCTGATTTTCCGTCTATTATTTTAAATGCGCGCTTTAACAGTGCATAAAACGATATTAGTAATATAATTGTCCCCAAAATGGCGACCAAAGAACTGTAAATTTTTTCAGAAAAGCTTATACTTAAAATTTCCGTACCAATATCGATAAGCTCAGGAAGCAACAAGGAGCTGAAATCAAGACCGTGCAACAGCGCAAGCATCAACGAGAATACGAGCAGCATCATTTTTATATGCTGTCGATAGCTTTTTTTACTATAAGTCATTTTGTTACCTCCTTTACTTTTACATTAATTTTATTCTCCGAATACTAAATATTCAGCCTTTGAATCTCCGCAGATCAGTGCTGTGTCGGAACTGTATATGAGCATCTCGCCTTGCCCTGATGTGAGTAATTTCTCCTCGAAGCTTGATATGTTAACTCTCATGACTCCCGCGTCTGTTCTGAAAAATACAAACTCGTCAAAAAGATCAATATCTTTTATATTGTTGTCAATATTTTCATTATATACTAAATTTCCGGATTTGTCAAATACAACGGCGGTATTTCTCGAATTCGACGTATATGCCACGGCAACGCCGTGCTCATTTATCACATATCCCGTAACCGTACCTCCGCCATAGCTGTAATAATCGTCTAATTCGTCAAAATTTTTATCGTACAAATGAACTGCGCGGTCGGTTACAACTGAAAATACACTTTCCGATATAAAGCCCGTCGAGAGCACGTATTCGCCATCAATAATTATATTTGAAACGTCTTTACCGGATAAATCATAAACTTCAACGGTTATTCTTCCCGTACCGTTTCCTATTCCCCAATACGTAATTGCAATTCTGTCAGCATCGCTGTCCATAGCTACATCAAACGCATACTCCGATGAGGAAGGCACGGTAAACAGCCTCTTAAAATTATCGTTATAAACGTGTACGACAGATTTATGGTCAATATCGCGAGTCATTACGGCAAGATTGCCGTTTTTTGCGAAGCACGCGCCCGTAACAGGATATTCCAGATCCTCTTTATAAATTCTCGCAAAGGAATTATAGACTGCAAATGTCGTGCCTGAAATATCATATATTACGAAATATTTATCCGAGCTTTCAACAATGGGTGAGGAAAACTGTACCGAAGCATTTATAGTCTGCCGACCCGAAGCCGTATAAGCAGAAATTCTTGACGGATTTGCAACCGTTAGTCCGCCGCGGTAAAGCGCAAAAAAGTTTCTCGGATCCGACGTGTATGAGAGGGTGTCGTAATTTGTGGATTCCACGTCAGCCGCGGCGGCAAAATCCTTGAGTAGATAAAAGAAATTATCATACGTTATCTGACTGAAATTTGTTATCAGCGAAAACAGCAAGAATATAATGAGAATAATTACTATAATTCTTTGGGATATCTTATATCCTGCAGAAACCGATGCGTAAAAAACGTCGCCTGCCGCATTAAAATCCTCGTGTCTAAGAACTCGCTCCTTTTGAGGCTCGGGATTGAAATAATTTCCAAGCTTACTAAGCTTACTAAGGAAGCCGAACTTTTTATTAGCGCTCGTTTCTTTGTTTTCGTTTTGTGCGTTGTTATTGTTTTTACCGAACACTGCGTTTCGACTCCTTTCGTAAAAATTAAAGATCAATAGGTCACATTATTTAGGTAAAGACCCTCGGCGGGGGCAGTTATACCTGCACGGCTGCGATCCTTTGAATTCGTAATGTCTATAATATCCTCGGGGCTTATCTTGCCCTCACAAACATAGATCAAGGTTCCCGTCATGATGCGAACCATGTTATAAAGAAATCCGTCGCCGCATATATGGAACGTAATGAGGTCTCCGTCTCGCTCTACTGATGCCGAATATACTGTTCTCACAGTGCTTTTTATGCTTGAATTTGCAGCCATGTAAGTTGAAAAATCGTAAGTTCCAACGAAACCCTGTGCGGCGATATTCATGCTTTTTAACGCGCCATCGTCGATCTTTCGGGGATAGTGCCAGCTTCTTCCCTGCAAAAACGGATTTCTGCCTCTGCCGTTCCAGATCTTGTATATATATTCCTTATGCTTTACGTCGTATCTCGGATGAAAGCTGTTTTCAACCAACACTGCCGAATTAACGGTAATGTCCGAGGGTAAATAAAAATCAAAAGCACTTGGGATTTTTTCTAATGGGATACAGAAATCTATTCCCTCGCTTCCCCTTTTGTTTATTGCCGCGAAGAAATGGTTTGCATGCACTCCGCTATCCGTTCGACTACATCCAACTATATCGCAGTCAAAGCCAAACAGCTCTTTTGCAGCTCGGGTAAGCTCGCCCTGAACGGTGGGGGCGTTTGGTTGGACCTGATATCCACAATATGCTGTTCCAAGAAAAGAAATATCGAGCAATATTTTCATATTACCTTTCTCCTTGTCTCTCACATAGTATATATCCAACCGCGGATATTTAAAAATACGATCGCTGCCGCAAAAATAATCATAATTATAAGCGGCACGAGATCCAAAAATCTAAGATGTCTTACCTTCATACGGGTTCTGCCCTCGCCACCATGATAACACCTGCATTCCATGGCGGTTGCAAGATCCGACGCGCGGTTGAATGCCGAAACAAATAACGGAATAAGTATCGGTATGAGTGCCTTAGCGCGTTTAATAAGACTGCCGTTCGAAAAATCGACGCCTCTTGCTTTTTGCGCTGTCATGATCTTGTCTGTTTCCTCGACGAGCGTCGGAATAAATCTCAATGCGATCGTCATCATCATCGCAAACTCGTGAACAGGCACGTGAAGCTTTTTTAGCGGCGAGAAAAGATCCTCTATCGCATCTGTAAGATCGATCGGAGTTGTGGTATAGGTCAAGAACATTGACGTGCCTATAACCAACGAGGCAATCCTTACAACCATAAATATGGCGGCATATATGCCCTCGATATAAACATCAAAGATCCACCAGCTAAACAAGGCCTTTTCTCCTGACGTCCAAAGGATATTGAACGTTGAGGTTATTATTAAAACTATTAAAATAGGGCGCAGGCCTCTGAATACAATTTTCAGAGGGATTTTGCCGATCGATATCAATACGATCGATCCAAGCGCCAAAAGCGCAAAGCTGAATACGTTTTTACACAAAAACGAACAAACGATAAAAAGCACGGCGAGAATTATTTTAATTCTCGGATCTGCTTTGTGTAAAAAGGAGTCAGCGGGATAATACTGCCCAAGAGCAATACCTTTCATTTTTTAGTTACCGTTTTCCCTTATATATTTTTTAAAAAATTCTACTGCTATGTCTACCGTATAAAGTCCGCCGTCCACGTCAACGCCGCGGGCTCTTAAATTATTCATAAGACGAGTGATCTGCGGCACGTCAAGTCCCACGCTTGTCAGCATATCAGCCTTTGCGAAAACCGCACCTCTGTCTCCGGACATAAGTATTTCTCCGTCGGACATAACTATGAGGTGATCGCAAAGCTTTGCCATATCCACCATGCTGTGGCTGACGATGACTACGGTGCTTCCGCTTTTCTTCTGATAGTCGGCGATATTTGCAAATATTGCGTCGCGTCCTCTTGGATCAAGCCCTGCGGCGGGCTCGTCCAAGACGAGGACCTCGGGTCGCATGGCAATGATCCCGGCAATAGCGGCTCTTCTTTTTTGCCCTCCCGAAAGATCAAATGGAGATTTTTCGAGAAGTGCAGGCTCAAGTCCTACGAACTCGGCAGCCTCAAGAACCCTGTCCCTGACCTCATTTTCATTAAGTCCCATATTTGTAGGTCCAAACGCTATGTCTCTGTATACAGTTTCTTCAAAAAGCTGATACTCCGGATACTGCATTACGAGACCTACCTTGAATCTTACGTCTCGTATTTTCTTTTTATCGCTCCAAATATCGTTACCGTCGATAAGAACTCGCCCCTCATGTGGTGTAAGAAGTCCGTTGAACATCTGCACCAGCGTTGATTTTCCAGAGCCCGTGTGTCCGATAAGACCTGTTATACAGCCCTCGGGGATACTGACGTTGATATTTTTCAGCGCCTTTATCTCATAAGGAGTTCCCTTAGCGTGATAAAAGCTTACGTTTTCAAGTGTAATTTTAGACATTTTTCTCTTCCTTTGTCAAGAATGCCAGCAATGCGTCGGTACACTGCTCTACTGTAACGCAATTTCCTTCGATACAGAAGCCTTCATTACGCAGACGGTGTACAAGCTCGGTACACTGCGGAACGTTAAGTCCGCAAGATTTAAGAACGTCGTAGCGCTCGAAAACCTCGGCAGGCGTTCCGTCCATTACAAGACTTCCGTCATTGATAACGACTATTCTGTCTGCCATAGAGGCTTCTTCCATGTAATGCGTTATCATAATAACGGTAATGTTCTTTTCTTTGTTGAGACGAATGATCGTATTCATTACCTCCTTGCGCCCCATTGGGTCAAGCATGGCGGTCGATTCGTCGAAAATAATGCACTTGGGCATCATTGCAATTACTCCTGCAATAGCAACTCTTTGCTTTTGTCCACCCGAGAGTCTGTGCGGCTCATGGTGTGCGTATTCAAGCATACCAACGTCTCTCAGCGCATTGTCAACGCGCTGACGTATTTCCTCTGTCGGAACACCTAAATTTTCAGGACCGAAAGCAACGTCGTCCTCAACTATTGTAGCTACGAGCTGGTTATCCGGATTTTGAAAAACCATGCCTACATTTTTTCTCAGCTCAAGAATATCACTGTCGGACATATCGGGGTTGCCTACGTTTTTACCGTCGATGTATATCTCTCCCGAACTCGGAACGAGAATCATATTGAGAAGCTTTGCAAACGTTGATTTTCCCGAGCCGTTATGACCGAGAACCGCAACGAACTCTCCCTCGTTGATCTCAAGATCGAGATTTTTTAGAGTTGGCTGTGCCGAAGCGTGGTCGTTGTCCTCATAACAGTAGGTAAGATCCTTTACCCTTATAAATGGATTCATTTATTATCCTCTTTTGATTTTTATTTCTTCGCAAACCACCTTGCGCTGGCTCCGCACGGAACACACAGTCCGGTTGCGGTTACGGGCAAGCCAAGCTCTCCCGATTCAATAACGCCTCCGTGCTTTGCCGCAACGGTAAGGCCCATAATATACTGCATAGCTGCAGGCGAGACACCTGTCGTATATGAATTTATCAAAAAGAACAGGGGCTCGTCCGAAAGAATTTTCGACGTGAGCGTAACAAGCTCGTGTACGCTGTCCTCTATTTTCCATATTTCGCCCGAAGGGCCTCTGCCGTAAGACGGAGGGTCCATGATTATAGCGTCATACTTATTTACGCGTCTTATTTCTCTTTCAACAAATTTCTTGCAGTCGTCAACGATGTAGCGGATAGGCGCGTCCTCAAGTCCTGAAATTTTTGCATTGAGCTTTGCCTGCGCCACCATTCCCTTTGATGCGTCAACGTGCACCACGGATGCGCCTGCCGCAGCTGCCGCGAGAGTTGCTCCTCCTGTATACGCAAAAAGATTAAGCACCTTGATAGGTCTGTTTGCGCCTCGTATAAGCGAAGAAAACCAATCCCAGTTTACAGCTTGCTCGGGAAAAAGTCCGGTATGCTTAAAGCCCATAGGCTTTAAATTAAATTTAAGATCACCGTAGGAAATAGTCCACTGCTCGGGAAGATTGTTTTTTGTCCATTCTCCGCCGCCCTTTGCTGAGCGTGTGTAAATCGCATCTGCGGTTTTCCATTTTTTATGTATTGAGCTGTTTTTCCAAATTATCTGGGGATCGGGGCGCTTTAATATATAGCTTCCCCAACGTTCAAGACGTTCTCCGTCGGATGCGTCCAAAAGCTCGTAATCCTTCCAGTTATCTGCTATCCACATGTTTTTCACCTCTCGGATTTATTTTAAGTTATAGTATCCCGCAAGCCGTGAAGTTCCCGAATGAGCGTGACATACGGCAATGGCGAGCGCATCGGCTGTATCGTCGGGCTTTGGGGGCTTAGGCAGACCGAGCAGCATTGTAACCATTGTTATTACCTGCTTCTTTTCTGCACTGCCGAAGCCTACTACCGATTGCTTTACCTGTAAGGGCGTATATTCGTAAACCTTTACTCCGAGCTTATGCGCGCACATGATTATGACTCCTCGCGCTTCCGCCACCCGTATACCGGTAGTAATGTTCGTGTTAAAGAAAAGCTCCTCGCCTGCAACGTGCTCGGGGCGATAGGTTTCTATAAGCTGTCGTACCCCATCGAATATCATGGATAAGCGCTCCTCAGTAGGCATACCTGCGGGAGTTTCGATAGCTCCGTAGCCGAGCGTCTTGAAATGAGAGCCCTTATATTCTACAACGCCCCAACCTACAATAGCAAGACCGGGGTCTATTCCAAGTATGATCATCAGCACACCTCCATAATAATCCATCATCTATTATATCACATATATCCTTCTAAGTCAAACAGAATTTATCAATTTGTAAAAATTTTGAATAGTATTTACAAAATAATAATATTATGATAAAATAATAATATATATATTTGTTTTGGTGGTAGTATGCAGTTTTTGAAATTTGAAGTGGATGATGTTATAGAGCTGAAAAAGCCTCATCCCTGCGGAAACAAACAATTTAAAATTCTTCGGGTTGGCGGCGAGATGCGTATTTTGTGCATGGGCTGTCAGCACGATATGACTATTGATAGAATAAAGCTTGAAAAGGTGACTAAAAAATTCATTTCGGGAGGAGAGAAAAATGAATAATTCCGCTCCCGAGCTCTTGCCCGAGAAAAAACGTCGCGGTCTTCTTTATTGGCTGAAAGCTGCGCAAAATAAAATATCGCAATTTCCGTCCTCATATCTTTTGTTTTGCTTTTTGGTTCCCGTTACGCTCATGTATCTCGTATATCTTTCTATGGGTATACATCCTTTCGGTAACGGGTCTGTTCTTGTCCTCGATCTGAACGGACAGTACGTATATTTTTTTGAATCATTACGTAATGCGATCTACGGTGACGGTAGCTTTTTATATACCTTTTTCCGCGCTCTCGGCGGTGAATATATGGGCATGTATGCCTACTATCTCGCAAGCCCCCTTTCCTATCTCGTAGCCCTGTTTCCTGCAAGCAGAATACTTGAAGCTCTGCTGACGATCATTCTTATAAAAACAGGACTTTGTGGCTTTAGCTTTGGATTTTATCTTCACAAGCACTCTGCAAACCCAAACAAAATAATGATCGTTGCCTTTTCGGTAATGTATGCCCTATGCTCGTTTGCGGTGGTTCACCAGAACAACATAATGTGGATAGATTCCATTTTCTGGCTTCCGATCGTCACATTTTCGATCGAGCAGCTTATAAAGCATCGCAAATATAAGCTTTTTGTTATATCCTTGGCTATAGCTATGATGAGCAATTACTACATCGGATACATGATGTGTATTTATAGCCTTGTGTATTTCTTTTATTATCTGTTGGCGCACGACAGCGAGATTATCAACCCGCATAATGAAAAGCGACACTATTTAAAATCTTTTTTGCGTTTTGCGGGATTTGCAGTACTTGCCGCCGCCATCGCGGGATTTATCATTCTTGCGGCTTACTATTCATTAAGCTTCGGTAAAAATGATTTTTCCTCCCCGAGTGTTTCGTTGAAAGCTAAATTCAGTCTTCTTGACTTTTTTACGAAGCTCCTGCCTGGAAGCTATGATACGGTTCGTCCCGAGGGGTTGCCGTTTATTTATTGCGGAATGCTTTCCATGATACTTGCTCCCGTGTATTTCATGACTAAAAATATAAAAGCAAGAGAAAAGATAGCTACGCTTGCTTTGCTTTCATTCTTTGTTCTCTGCTTCATTTCTCCTCTTGATATTATCTGGCACGGCTTCCAGAATCCCAACTGGCTTAATCATCGTTACAGCTTCATGTTCTGCTTTGTTTTGTTGGTTGTAGGTTACAAGGGATTTGGTAACCTGAGACGCGTCAATGAGAAATTTATTCTTGCGATATGTGCCTTTATAGTGCTTTTTGTCTGCGTGTGCGAAAAGCTTGAGTTTGAAACATATGTCATTTCAGGTGAGCAGCTTGATTCGATCTTTACGGTTTGGTTTGCGGTAGCTATTACTATTATTCTGTTCGTTATTATATGTCTTATAATTCGAACGAAAAATCCAAGGACCCGCGAGGGCGTGATGGCAATCCTTGCCGCTCTTATCTGTATTGAGATGTTTTGTAATTCCTTGACGATGGTCGTGCAATTCGATTCTGACGTCGTATATTCAAGCTATAGCGGCTATAACACCTTTATTGGGGATCTTCGGCCTGTTACCGACGAATTGAAGGAGTACGATTCTTCATTCTATCGTGCTGAGAAAACGGTTCATAGAAAATATAACGATAATATGGCGCTCGGTCTCAGAGGACTTTCAAATTCTACCTCGACCCTTAATGCTTCCACTATTGAATTTTTGTCAAACATGGGATATACGTCGCGCTCGCACCTTTCGCAATACAACGGCGGTACTCCCGTTAACGATTCTCTGCTCGGTGTAAAATACGTAATTGACTCCAAGGAGTCACAAAAGCTTGTGAATTACTTTGAGAAGATCGAGAATGAGTTTACAAGTGAAAAATATGACGTTTATAAAAATCCGTATGCTCTTTCGATAGCCTATGAGGTTTCAGCGGACGTTAATGAATTTGATTTTAAAAACTACACTACGTATTTTGAAAAGCTTAACGCCCTGGTTGGTGCAATGCAAGGCGCAGAGATAGCGCCCGAAATATTCAAGCCCGTAACAGCTTACGATGATACTTACGGCGGCTGTGAAAAGAGCTCTAATTATTTGAAAACTACTTATACTGCTCTTGATGGCGAAAAAGCTACTGTAACGTATTCCTTTATTGCAGATACGGCAGCTGAATATTATTTTTACACTCCAACCGACAAGACCAAGGACTGTACGTTATACGTAAACGGCACGAGCCTTGGAAATTATCTCGGAAGCAACACAAAGCACATCTTCACCCTTGGTTGGTTTGACGCTGGAGAAGATGTAACAGTAGAAATAGAATTTGAAGAAGAATCTCTTTCCATAAAGAGCGGCTGCAATTATATATGGTATCTCGACCGTACTGTGTTTGAAGAAAGCTTTGGCGACCTTTTAGATAATTCACAGTTCGTAATTGATGGAGATTATAAAGAAGATAACCTTACGGGTACTATTAAGACCGACAAGGCTAACGTGACCATTCTTTCTACCATTGCATATGACAAGGGCTGGCAGGTATTCGTTGACGGAAAAGAGGTCGAAACCTATCAAACTCTTGATTCGCTTATTGCATTTGATATTGAAGAAGCGGGCGAGCACAGCGTTGAATTTAAATACATGCCTAAAATATACGTAACAGGTGCTGCTGTTTCGATCATTGGTATATGTATTTTTGCTGTACTGTGTTGCACAGATTTCGTTCTCAAACGAACGATTTTTGCCAAAAAGCAGCAAAAAATAATCGATGTGCCGTGGGTTTTGGAGGATTTTGATGAGATCGACTTGTTGGGATCTGACATAGAAGAAAACAAAGATCAAGGAAATATCGAAAATAAAGAAAATAAAGAAAATTAAGAAGAAAACGGAGTTAACTAATGTTTTATTACATCAGCGGAAAGCTTGCCGCACTTGAGAGTTCATTTGCTGTTGTCGATGCAGGTGGCGTTGGATATAAAATGACGATTTCGCAAAACACCTATTCGGCTATGCCTCCACACAGAAGCGTGACGGAAGCGCCTACTGTAAAATTATACAGCTATATGGCTGTTCGCGAGGACGACGTTGAACTGTTTGGATTTATTTCGCAGGAGGAGCTTTCCGCATTTAAAATGCTGATCACCGTGTCGGGCGTCGGACCTAAGGCGGCAATATCAATACTCTCACAGCTTTCTCCCTCAAAGCTTGCCGTAGCAATATGCACCGAGGACAAAAAGGCTATTGCTCAGTCTAACGGAATAGGTCCAAAAACAGCAGCAAGAATAATTCTTGAGCTTAAGGATAAGCTTAAGAACACGGTCATAGACGATGCAGATGATTCCGATTCTCCCGTAGTAAGCGTAGCATCCGGCTCAAAAATGTCCGATGCGCAGGACGCATTGGCAGTTTTGGGATATTCCAAGAGCGAGGCGCTTAGCGCCTTGCGCGGAATTGATCTTGGCTCGCTTGAATTAGACGAAATAATTAAGCTTGCGCTCAAAAAGCTTATGAGATAAGCACTGTTAGAATTTTGAGGTGAACAGTATGGATTTTTCACAGGAATACGATTTTGAAAACAGAATAATGAGCACGTCTTCGCTTGGCGAGGACAAGGACTCGGACGTTTCACTTCGTCCGAAGGATCTTGACGATTACATAGGTCAGGAAAAGGCTAAGGAAAACTTAAAAATATACATCGAAGCCGCAAAGATACGCGGCGAGAGCCTTGACCACGTTCTTCTCTACGGCCCTCCCGGACTTGGAAAGACCACTCTTTCCAATATAATTGCTAACGAAATGGGCGTTAATATCAGAATAACCTCCGGTCCTGCGATCGAAAAGCAAGGAGATCTTGCGGCGCTGCTTACTAATCTTTCCGAGGGAGACGTTCTTTTCATTGACGAGATACACCGTCTTTCCCGCTCCGTTGAGGAAATACTCTATCCCGCAATGGAGGATAACGCACTCGATATAATTATAGGCAAAGGTCCTGCGGCAAGAAGCATAAGAATAGATCTGCCGAAGTTTACTCTTATCGGTGCTACAACGCGCGCAGGACAACTAACTACTCCCTTGCGTGACCGTTTTGGAGTTATGCTCAAGCTTGAATTGTATTCACCCGAGGAGCTTACGACTATCGTTAAGCGTAGCGCAGGAATACTCGGCTTGCCGATAACTGATGACGGCGCGTACGAGATCGCGTCAAGATCGCGCGGAACGCCGCGTATTGCCAACAGACTCTTAAAGAGAGTTCGTGATTTTGCGCAAGTTCGCGGCTCGTCACAAATTGACAGCAGTATTGCAAATTATGCATTACAGAAGCTTGAGATAGACCAGCTTGGACTTGATAATACCGACAGAAAGATGCTTGAAACGATCATTAAGTTTTACGACGGAGGCCCCGTTGGGCTTGAAACGCTTGCCGCAACTGTAGGTGAGGAGGCAGTTACACTTGAGGACGTATATGAGCCGTATCTTATGCAGATAGGCTATCTTAGCCGTACACCGCGCGGACGTTGTGTAACCCGTCTTGCATACGAGCATTTGGGAATTACCTACAATCCGCCTCACTCTCAAAAAGGCAATCAAAACGCAAATCAAATGGATATTTTCACCGAATAAAAATAACCGCTTCGATAATTCGAAGCGGTTATTTTTATATATTATTTAGTTTATTTCACTATCAAGCATGCCCAAATGTATGCCAACAACCTCGCCATTTTCTATGAATACTCTCGGCACTCTCTTACCAACCGAACAAATTATTTCATAGTTTATGGTGTTATTTGCTGCGGCAAAATCGTCTACATTGTTTACTCCAACACCGTAGCCAAAGACCGTAACCTCGTCGCCGATATTTACATTGGCGACATCGCTTACGTCGATCATAAGCTGGTCCATGCAAATTCTACCAATTATCGGCACGTGCACGCCATTTATTGTGAGTGGCATTTTTTTGTTTGATCGCCAAAAGCCATCTGCGTATCCCATAGGTACCGTGGCAACCTTCATGCGTTTTTTTGCAATAAAATCGCACCCATAGCTGACAGTCGATCCTGCATCTATGTATTTTACGTGTGAAACTACGGTTTTAAGGGACATTACGGGTTTAAGAAAGGGCGTGTTTGTTATCTGATCCGAGGGAAGCAGTCCGTACAGAACGATTCCCAAGCGAACCATATTCATGCCAAAGTGCGGATAATCAAGAGTTGCCGCACTGTTTGCGCAGTGCTTATATTTAAAGTTAATTCCCTTTTCGGACAACGCTTCTGTTACGTTTATAAATTTTTCGTATTGAGCTTCCGTGAAAGCCTTTCCCTTATCTCCCGTATCAGAAACAGCAAAGTGGGTAAATATTCCCTCGTATTCAAGTGAATCTAAAGCACATATTTTGGAGATCTCCTCAACCGAAGCATCAATATCGTCCACACAGTTAAAGCCAATTCTGCCCATTCCCGTGTCTATTTTGACGTGCACGCGTACTCGAGCACCTGCTTCGGCTGCATATCTTGCAAGCTCGGTTGCATAGTCGTAAGAATAAACGCACTGCGTAATATCGTTTTTCGCAAGCACTCCGGCACAGTCTGTCGGCGTATATCCCAAAATAAGTATGGGCGTGCGTATTCCCTCCAAACGAAGCTGCAGAGCTTCTTCAATGTTGGAAACAGCAAAGCAGTCAGCTCCCTCGCGCTCAAGAGTTTTTGCGATGCGTGGCGCGTGATGGCCGTATGCATTTGCTTTAACAACACAACAAATCGCAGTATCGTTTGGCAAGCTTGATTTTAAAGTATTAAAATTATACACAAGATTATCAAGACTTATTTCAGTCCACAATCTTTTCCAATAGCTGTTCATTTTAGCATCTTCTCCGAGCATATCCAATGATATTTCCATTATAACACGACTCCCCCGAAAAGTCAAATATTATTTATAAGCATCCTACAAAAAACAATATGCCAAAATTAAAATAAAATTACTTTCTTAAAATAATTTCAATAAACCTATTGACTTTTTGCGGTGCTTTATGATATAATATCTAACGTTGATAGCTTGCCGGTGTGATGGAATTGGCAGACGTGCTGGACTCAAAATCCAGTGGTAGCGATACCGTGTCGGTTCGACCCCGACCACCGGCACCAGACAGCCCTCAAAAGAGGGCTGTTTTTTCTTTTATATAAAACATATTAAAAACATCGCCCACCGATTTCTCGGTGGGCGATACGATCGAAATTTAATAAGGCAGCGGATTGTTATTTTCGGGATACTCGTCCTCGTTCACGGGCGAATCATCCTTTCCTCTCCCCCATTTGCCTGCCACTAACGAATCGAGATATGGCTGTGCTTGGGCGGTCTTGAAAATATTGTCGCATCTGAACTCATTATCGATCGATTTATTATGGTCGTGCTTTCGCTTAACATACTTCTTACGCATTTTATCCTCCAATGCATCAATCAACGAACATACCCTCATTGACGGAATCGGCATCGTCCGCTATCGGAAAAGGAGGCGTGTGCAGTTAACCGACTTGCACCTACCAAGGTGTGCGACTTCTCTCTCGCACGTTAAAAGTATTTGCATTTAAATAAAAAATATGCAAGAACAAAGATGTAAGATTATTCCAAAACGTATCTTGCGGTGACTGCTTCGTAAATATCAAAATATGTTTTAATGAGCATTGCGCCGAATGCAATCACACCGATCGCATTTATGAGCATCATAGCTCCAAAATTCTTCGCAAAAAGAACGTAGCATATATCCGTAACCGTATACACGCCCAGCGCACACGCATCAATTATAAGCGTACGCACAAGCTCATCGTAAATCGATTTATTCATGCTTTTGCGCGCAACCTCATTCACTGCATTACTTGCGGCTATAATTCCCGTGTGCGCTTTGATAGTCGATTTCAATGATAACAGCACGAATGCAAATATTGCGGCAAAGATCAATGCGTTTATGATTGCCGTCACGCACATTAGAACGTATGCGTTCATAGCCTCCTCGCTTCTGAAAATGCTATCCCACATATATTCTTTGAAAAATCTTATCTCAAAAATCATAGAGATAAGACCGCTTACCACGCCGAGTGCGGAAAGTATTATCGGTAAGGTGAGATTTATCTTGGTGTTCCTGCGTATTGATACAAAGAACGCAAGAAGCATCAAAGCCGAGAGCACATCGGGAAAGATGTTTATATTTTGTATTCTCAAATCGAAGGATAATACGACCGCTATTAACAAAAGAACAAAGGAAATTTTTACGTTTCTTTTTATAAATATTCCCTTTTTCGGTAAGACTTTTTCACAGTAGATATCCGAAAGCGCCGATGTAAAAGCTATATCCTTTGAAATTCTTCCAAAGTAAATAAGGGTTTTGATTATCCAAATTATTCCCAGAATTAATACAGGAATAAAGGTAAACATACGGAGGATATAAAGTATTCCGTTTCCGTGTGACTCAAGATATTCGGAAAAGTTTATCGTTATAAGCTCGGGGAAAAATGACGATGTTGCCTTAAATGCTACAAAGAATATCGTAAAGAAACGAATTCTTTCGGTATAATTTCTTCTCGCGCTCTTGCCCGATCTTTTGGCTTTTGCACCAAGTATTGCGTAGTTATCGTGAAAATATCCAAGCTCGAGTAAGCCCTTATAGAACTTTATAAAGGCTGGAATCAGGAATACCATTTCTAAAACTCCGAATACAAATGACCACAAAAGCACGGCAGAGTTTTGCTCGGACGGAGGAGATATCCAGAATATCCAGACAATCGCAAAAATTTTTGCGGCGTCAATAAGTATCATTTTATTGAATATGGATGCCGCCTCTGCCACCGTTTCGTTTATATCCGCAAGCCTCACGAGTGCGAGGGATAGCAAAATATATCCGATAAAATCGGGAAACAAATCGATAACCGTAATATTGGGATTAAACAAAAATATTAATGACAGCCCTATTGGAAAAAAACTGATTTTACTTTTATCTTTCATATATTTCCTATTTTTTCTTTCTTCTTTTTTGTTCTCTTTTTTGTTCTCTTTTTTGTCGTTTTTCCTCTATGAACTGCGCTTGACTTTTGAGCGCCTTTTCTTCCCGTCTGTCAAGCTCAGCTCTCATTTTATTTATAAAAGCGAAGCGCGATGGTTTACGGTTCATCTCAACGTCACTCTCGTCGCAGATACTCGTATAACACGTGAAGATCAAGATAAGATTCAGTACAACGTAAGCAAATTGTATAAGCAACGTAGGCATACCAAAGTATTTTGTGTAAGCAAACGGCAAGCAAGTAACAACGTACAAGAGCACATAGATGCACATAAACACGAAGTTTCGTATAGCATTCGCCGATATTTTTAAATCTTCGGTTTCCGTCGCGATACTTCTTATCGCGTAAAGCATAACCGAGGCGAAGATAAACGACATTGCCGTTTCAACATGCCCTATAACTGTTTGATATGGCTCACCGAAAATGTTCTTGCTTATAATAAGCTCACTGTAAAGAAAATCAGTTACAGTAGATATGGAAAGCAAGATCGACAAAGCCACCATAAAAGCCGCTGCTATTTGTAACAGCCTGAAATGGCGGTTGTAGCCATTAAGCTTTGACGAGGCAATAAACACGCTGCCGTATCCAATGATGCGTATAAACGGCCCTACCATATTTATTGACATGAGGGTTGCAACAAAATACCCTATAAAGAGTAATCCAAATCCCATTTTTCCACCTTTTAAATTTGTCAGCCGCATTATTTAATTTAATGCGGCTGACTTTTGCAGTTATCAATTTTGTGTGTTTGAAGGTGCTCCGCAGCACTTTTTATACTTTTTGCCTGAACCGCAAGGGCAGAGGTCATTTCTACCGACGCTCTCGGCTGCCTTCTTGACAACGGTAACCTTCTTTACTTTCTTCTCTCCGTCGCCCTCAAATCCCTCGTTAAGAGGCTTTGCAAGCTGTACTCTCTTTACCTCGGGAGTTTTTACGGTTACGGAAAGGATCATTCTTGACGTTCTGTCACGTATATCAGCAACCATCGCGTCAAACATATCAGCGCCCTGAAGTCTGTATTCGTTTACAGGATCTCTTTGCGCGTACGACTGAAGTCTTATGCTGTCCTTAAGGTCGTCCATGGCATCAATATGCTCCATCCAGTTTCTGTCAACGTTCTGAAGCAATACTGCACGTTCGATTTCTCTGAAGCGCTCCTCTCCGATAGTATTTGCTTTATCCTCGTAAACCTTGAGCGCTCTGTCGCAAAGCATATCCACGATATCATCCTTCTTAAGATGTTTAAGCTCATTTTCGGAATATTCAAAGTCCTCGGGAGTTGTAAGCAAGCCAAGGTAAACGTTTTTAAGCCCTGCAAAATCCCAAAGTGCCGCCTCGTCACCCTGCAAATACGTATCAACCGTATCGCTGACAGTGCCGATTATCATCTTGCGGATAGTATCGCTTATATCCTCACCGTTAAGAACGTCATATCTCTGTTTATAAATAAGATTTCTCTGCTGATTCATTACGTCGTCGTAGGTAAGAACGTACTTACGGCGCTTGAAGTTCTGATCCTCTATCTTCTTTTGAGCAAATTCTATTCTGCCTGAAAGGATCTTGGCATCGATTGGCGCGTCCTCGGGAAGTCCGAGTCTTTCAACCATATCGAGAACTCTTTCAGAACCGAACAAACGCATAAGATCGTCCTCAAGCGAGAGGAAGAAGCGCGACTCGCCGGGGTCACCCTGACGTCCCGAGCGTCCGCGAAGCTGGTTGTCTATACGGCGGCTTTCGTGTCTTTCCGTACCGAGAATAAAGAGTCCGCCTGCGTCCTTAACAGCCTGCGCCTCGGGAGCAATTTCTTTCTTGAAGCGCTCGTAGAGGTCACGGTAAATTGCTCTTGCGTTCTTTACGTCCTCGTCGTCGATTTCGGCAGTTCCCGTTGCCATCGCGATAAGCTCCTCGTCAATCTCAAGCTTACGCATCTCCTTTTTCGCCATATACTCTGGATTTCCGCCAAGCATAATATCGGTTCCGCGTCCTGCCATGTTGGTAGAGATCGTAACTGCACCGAGCTTTCCTGCCTGAGCAACTATTTCTGCTTCTTTGTCGTGATATTTTGCGTTAAGAACTGTGTGCTTAATTCCCTCACGCTTAAGTCTACGGGAAAGGTCCTCTGACTTGTCTATTGAAACCGTACCGACAAGCACAGGCTGTCCCTTTTCGTGACATTCGATTATCTGCCTAACTACCGCATCGTACTTTCCGTTGACAGTCTTATAGACCACGTCGTTGCGGTCTTCTCTTATCATAGGTCTGTTGGTGGGTATCTCGATAACGTCAAGCTGATATATTTCACGGAACTCTGTTTCCTCGGTAAGAGCAGTACCCGTCATACCCGAGAGCTTTGAATACATTCTGAAATAGTTCTGGAACGTAATAGTTGCAAGAGTCTTATTCTCTTTCTCTATCTTAACGCCTTCCTTAGCCTCGATTGCTTGATGCAAACCGTTTGAATATCTTCTTCCGGGCATAAGACGTCCCGTAAAGGTATCGACTATCATAACTCCATGCTCGTTGACCACGTAATCAACGTCGCGCTTCATTATGCCGTATGCACGTATTGCCTGATTTATGTGGTGAGCGATCTCGGAGTTTTCGGGATCGGAAAGGTTGTTTATTCCAAAACACGTCTCTGCCTTTTGTGCTCCCTTAGGAGTAAGGATCGCATTACTTGCCTTCTCGTCAACGATATAGTCTGCATCGAGATCGTCGTAGCTTTCCTTTGAGTCCATTTCCTTGATAACGAACTTGCGAAGCTTTCTGGCAAAGGCATCTGCTCTGTCGTACATATCAGTAGACTTCTCGCCCGCGCCCGAAATTATAAGAGGCGTTCTTGCTTCGTCAATAAGAATGGAGTCGACCTCGTCAACGATTGCGTAGTTGTGTCCGCGCTGTACCATTCTGTCCTTATAAACGACCATGTTGTCGCGTAGGTAGTCGAAGCCGAACTCGTTATTTGTACCGTAGGTAATGTCGGCAAGGTAAGCCTGCTTTTTCTCATCGGGAGAAAGTCCGTGAACTACAAGGCCCGTGGTAAGTCCCATAAATTCATAAACTCTACCCATTTCCTCACTGTCGCGGCGTGCAAGATAGTCGTTCACGGTAACAACGTGAACACCCTTACCACTAAGCGCGTTAAGATATGCGGGCATGGTTGCAACAAGTGTTTTACCCTCACCTGTCTTCATTTCGGCAATTCTACCTTGATGAAGAATTATACCGCCGATAAGCTGTACGCGGAATGGGCGTTTTCCGAGTATTCTGTCGTCCGCCTCGCGTATTGCCGCGAAAGCGTCAGCCATTATATCTTCAAGAGTTTCACCGTTTGCAAGGCGCTCCTTGAGCACATTGGTTGTATTTGAAAGCTCCTCGTTTGACATCTCGGAATACTTCGGCGCGAGTGATTCAATATAATCAACAAACTTTTCTATTTTTTTAAGCTGTCTGTCACTGTAAGAACCAAAAATTTTATTTAAAAGTCCCATTACGACCTCCACACAATTATTCATATTATTATACAACATTTTCCCAACTTTTTCAAGTCTTATATAACATATCTTCTCTACTCTTTTGTAAACTTTTTTCTTTTGACTTGAAAAACAACAAAAAAAATACTATAATATAGTCATAAAAACACGATTGGAAGTTATTATGTATAAGATCAATATAGTTTTACACGAACCTGAAATCCCGCAGAACACGGGAAATATTGCCCGAACCTGTGCTGCTACCGGAGCGTCCTTACATATCATTCGTCCTATGGGCTTTAATATTGACGACAAAAAGCTCAAGCGCGCGGGACTTGACTATTGGGACAAGCTTGATATAACCTATTATGACAGCTACGAGCATTTTCTTAGAGAGCGTCCTTTGGCAAAAACAAATACCTATTATTTTTCCACCAAAGCGCCTCATTCGTATACCGAAATTGATTATCCCGACGACGTATACATAATGTTCGGCAAGGAAACCAAGGGGATTCCCGAGGATATACTCTATGACAATAAGGATTACTGCGTACGTATTCCTATGAGAGATACTATCCGTTCTCTTAATCTGTCAAACTCTGTGGCTATTGCCGTATATGAGATCATTCGTCAAAAGGGCTTTGACGGGCTTATTCCGCAAGGCAAACTAACAAGCAAGGAATGGTAACATGAATAAGATTTTAGTTGCAATGAGTGGTGGTGTTGATAGCGCCGTGGCTGCTTATTTGATCAAAAGTCAAGGCTATGATGTGGGCGGCATAACAATGCGCGTGTGGTCTGACGGCGAGGTGATAGGCGACAGTGAGAACCCCACTCCCGACGTAAACTGTACCGACGCAAAGCAGATTGCTGATGCTCTGCAAATGCCGCACTATACGGTTGCACTTGGAGAAAGCTTCAAAAGATGCGTAGTTGATAAATTCATTGAAGATTACAAGAACGGACTCACGCCCAATCCTTGTGTTGAGTGTAACAAAAGCATAAAATTTGGTAAGCTTTTTGACATGGCTTTATCTTTAAGCTATGACGGAATTGCTACCGGACATTACGCGAGAATAGAGCAAGATCAAAACGGAAAGTTTTATTTAAAGAAGGCGGCAGACGAAGCCAAGGATCAGTCTTATTTTTTGTGGTCGATAGATAAAGGCAAGCTTCCATTTATTAAATTCCCCCTCGGAGAGTATACGAAGCCTGAGGTAAGAGAGATAGCAGAAGCCCAAGGATTTTCTAACGCACACCGCTCGGACAGTCAAGATATATGTTTTATAAACGACGGCGACTATGCTTCTTTTATATCAACTCACTCTTCTCTTTCGTTCCCCAGTGGAGATTTCCTTGACGTTGAGGGCAACAAGGTCGGTACGCACAACGGTATAATTCATTATACTGTCGGCCAGCGCAAGGGGCTTGGAGTCGCGTTCGGCGTTCCAATGTTCGTCAAAGGAAAGGACGCATACCACAACACAGTTACCTTGTGCACAAACGAGCAGCTTTTCGGTACAGAGCTTACCGCAAATCGAATAAATTTTCTTTCCGATGTATCGTTTGATACTCCTACCAGAGTTCAAGCAAAGATACGGTACAGACATACTCCCGCGACGGCAACCGTCATTCACACCGACGAGGACACATTGAATGTAAAATTTGATATTCCTCAAAGAGCAATTGCACCCGGACAGTCCGTCGTTTTCTACGACGGAGATACGGTTCTCGGCGGCGGCATCATTTCATAGAAATCATAAAAATAAAAAACAACCCGACGTAAGTCAGCGCAACGCGCGTGCTCTTCGTCGGGTTGTTTTTATTCAAATTTGGTCATATCCTGCTTAAGAAGCTCTGTACGCATTATGGAATACCATTCTTCTCTTGCGTTACCGCTCAAAATGCCAAGCTTTTGCTTAAGTGCGGTTATGAGCATTTCTGGATTTAAATATTCCGTTGAAGAAGCAGACAGAACACAGTTGATATTTACTGTATTCTGAACGCTGTCAAAAACGGTATTTACTGAATAAATAAGCGGAATGATATCTATTTCCTTTTCTCCCGATTTAGTCTTTTTGGTAAGCATAACGGGAGATGTTGTCAAAACGCTCTGAATTTCCTCTGCCATTTTTTCGCTTGCGCCTTGCGTATTAATTTCTACGTCATAGCTCGCCCAAGCTATTTCCGAGAAATCACGGCTTGGAAAATATGCGTCCGTGATATAAAGCTCGTCGGTAAGCTCTGCGTTGAGCCGCTTCATAATTTCCTCACACGGCATCTCTCTATCAATTTTAATATCGAGATATTCACATACACTTTGAGCGCCTATGCTAAGAGGTGTGGAAAATACGAGCTTTATATGAGGATTAAAGCCCTTGGTGTACCATACGGGTAGGCACGCGCGCGATATTACGCGATTAAACGTTCTTTGCAGATCCAAATGTGTGATATATTGCAGGCTTCCCGTCTTTCGGAATTTCAGTCTGACAGTCAAAGGTCTTTCGAGTTCAGGAAGTGACTTTAACTGCTTTTTTAGAAGCAGCTTGCTGTTTTTTATTTCTTCGGACAGCACGTGCGCTCACCTCCAAGTCTGTTAGCTCCGCAACCGCTGCAATGCTCGCGGCAATTGGGCGTTGTATTCTCTGCATAAGCCTTGTCACGCTCACGACGGAGAAATTCCTTGGTAACTCCGCAATCAATAATATCCCAAGGCAAAACCTCGTCAAGACCAAACTTTCTGTTTGCGTAGAACGCCGGATCAATACCGCATCTTTCAAATACGGAGATCCACTTGTCGTAATCGAAGCATTCATCCCACGCATCAAACTTAAAGCCCTCGTCAGCAGCAAGCGCAAGTGCGGGAGCAAGTCGTCGGTCCCCTCTTGCAAGCACCGCTTCAATACGGCTGACCTTTGCATCGTGATGGGTGTATCTTATCTTTTTGTCGGTTATCTGCGAACCAAGGTACTCCTGCTTTTCAGCAAGCATTTCCATAGTATCCTGCGCCTCCCATTGGAACGGCGTAAAGGGCTTGGGGATAAAGCAGGAAACACTGATAGTAACCTGCGGCTTCTTTGCGCGGTTTCTGTTCGGACAACGGTAATACTCATCTATAACGTGAGAAGCAAGCTCGGCAATTCCCTTTAAGTCGTCGTAAGTTTCCGTCGGAAGTCCTGACATAAAGTAGAGCTTTACTGTGTTTTTACCAGCCTCAAACGCAACGTTCACGGCGCGCATAAGGTCCTCCTCGCGAACGTTTTTATTTATTACGTCGCGCAGTCTTTGTGTTCCCGCTTCGGGCGCAAACGTGAGCGACGACGAGCGTACAGACGCAATTTTGTCCATAAGCTCCTTTGTGAAGCTATCTACACGCAAGGACGGAAGCGATAGACTTACCATATTATCATTCGTCCATTCAAGAAGCATATCGGTAAGCTCGGGAAGCTCTGTATAATCGCTTATTGAAAGTGAGGTAAGAGAAATTTCGTCGTATCCCGTAGCCTCGTAAAGGCACTTCGCCTGCTCGTTGAGGACCTCGGGGGATTTTTCTCTGACAGGACGGTAAATAATTCCCGCCTGACAGAAGCGGCAACCTCGTATACAGCCTCTGAACACCTCAAGCATAACTCTGTCGTGAACAGTTTCGATATACGGCATAACCACCTTGTCGGGAAAATACGACCTATCCATATCCGTCATAATTCGCTTCTGAATTTTCGTGGGTATATCGTCGTATTTCGGGGTGTACGCCTTTACAGTACCGTCATCATTATACGTAACCTCATAGAGTGAGGGTACGTAAATTCCCTTTATGGTTTTAGCTGCCTCGTGGAGATACTCTGCTTTGGTGTATCTTCCCGCGTCCTTCATTTTTATGTAAAGACGGCAAAGCTCGGGAAGCATTTCCTCGCCCTCGCCTATGTTAAAAAGATCGAAAAAGTCTGCAACCGGTTCTGCATTATACGCGCAAGGTCCGCCGCCGATGATTATAGGCATTGAATCATCTCTGTCCTTTGCATAGAGCGGAAGCTTAGCAAGCTTTAACATGTTCAAGACGTTCGTATAGCTCATTTCGTACTGAAGCGTAAAGCCTATCATGTCAAACTCAGAGATAGTATCTCCGCTCTCACACGCAGTCAGCGGAATGTCATGCTCTACCATCTTCTCCTGCATGTCAAGCCAAGGATCATAGACTCTTTCACACCAAACGTCCTCCTCTTGGTTGAGAACACCATAAAGTATTCTCATGCCAAGATTGGACATTCCTATTTCGTAAGTATCAGGAAAGCAAAAGGCAAAACGCGCTTTTACTTTTTCTTTATCTTTTATGATCTGGCCGTATTCTCCGCCCGAATATCTTCCGGGCTTTGATACTGATTTTAAAATTGTACTGATCTGATTATTCATTAATTTCACTCGGTTTCTTTGGTTTTTTGGACTTTTTGAGCTGTCGCTGTGCTTCCTTCTGCTGCTTTTCTAAAAGCCTTGTGTTGTTTTTCTCAAGCTCTCGGTAAAGTGCGTCAACCGTAAAATATTTCGATGTCGGCAGCAAAGCAAAGGTCAGGACAAGCATCGTTATCGCTTCCGCAAGCAAATAGAAAAGTATATAGAGCTGATTTACGTATTCCGTAATACCAAACACTAATATCAAGGCTGCCAATACAGCTCCTAATGAAGAAAACGCGATAGCAATTTTTTGTGTTATTCCGTTAAGCCTCGAGAGCTTCTTTATCCACACGATAAGTTCCGCCAGCTTAAGACGCGAGCCACAAGAAATGACGCCGTCCGCCTCACTTCTGTAACGGTTGCTGCTTTCTGTTTTAAAGTCCTCGGATTTCTTATGTACAACACTAATGGGCGAGTCGCCAAGAGTTCTTGCAGAAGCGACCATCGAGCTGTTTATAAGCGGATCGTAGGTCTCAATAGCAGAGGAGATACCATCCGCATTCAGTCTTTCGACAAGCATCTCAAACACAGGCTCGGCTTCATATTTCACGCTGAGCTTTGCGCTTATTTTTCCGTTAAGCGAGACGCAGAGCGTTGACCTGCCGTTATCCTTTTCGTTGGGCGGAAAATTAAGACCGTAGCGTTGCAAGAATGCAGCCTCTCCCACAACAAGAGTGTGTTTCTTGTCTATAATGGCTTCTATTCCGTTTTTGGTAATTCGCTTGATCGAAACGTTTTGGAATTTAAATACGTCGGGAAGATTCATTTTCATTCCCGAAAGAGGTCCGCCGATCTTTGAATACAGTGCGTCTATACAGCCAAGGACCAGGTATCCGACGGAAGTATCGTATATTGCAATACCAACATCCTCGGTCTTACACTTTTTGAACATGTGCAAATCGTTAAATACGAATACGTTACAGTTATCATATTTCTTGACTGCTTCTATGCCTGCAAATGCGCTTCCTCTCTTAGAAAGCTTAATCATTGCTACTGTATAAGGTAATATCTCTGTAAATATTAATACAACGGGCAAAATTGCGTAAACGCATACGATAAATGCGGCACTTGATGCATATGCGGACGAACCGAGAATTGCGGACACCACAGAGGCAATTATTCCTATCACGAGAACAGGTATAATAAGAACTGTAAGAAGCTTGTTTTTGGAATGCTTAGCTTTTATGCTTCTGAAAAATCCGTTCGGAAAATCAACGCTCTTTATGGAATAGACCGCCTTATCCTCCTCAAGTCCTCCGTCGTACATCTTTGAGCCAATACCGCCACGGCGCGCTTCCTTTATAGCCGTATATTTCTTTGCATCCGAGGAATACACCTCAAATGCCTTCATTTCAAGAACTACCGTAAGATACTCGGCAGATGCAAGAAGTGCGGTTATAATTACTGCCGTTGCGTTATACATCGAAGGCAAGGCATCGCCTGCAACGCTGAGTATTATAACGACTACCGTATCATAAATCGCCGTAAGCCATAATATTATAGCAATTATCGAATATGTGTTCGGAGTGAGCGAAAACGCTCCCTTCATTCCGTTCCAAAGCTTTTTGTAGCATATAGCCGCCGCAAACGCCACGAACTGTAATCCAAGTAAAGCATATACAGCGGGATATTCAACGTAACTGAGTATTCCGGAAAGCTCTACGTCAAACAAAGGAAGAAGCTCGTATACAAACGCAAGTGCCGCGATCGCTATGCATCCAAGCATCGAAAGAAGCGCACTTTTGTGATTCTTCTTGTATTTCGCGAGAATCTCGTCGTTCTGAGAAGCGTCAGCGTATTCTTTATCGTCAAATTCCCTAAACACTTCCCCTTCGTTTGCAGTTAGATCTTCAGCCTTTAAGAATCCGTCTACCTTTTCGTCACCGATCGTCTTTTCGAGCTCCTGCTTCTCGCAGAACTGCATCATAATGTTTATTGTTGAGAGGTCAAGCTCCTCGTCAGCTGTTATGGGTGCCTCTTCAAATTTTTCTTGATCGTTGATGGTGTTCAGTATATCTGCTTGTTCGTCCGTAACTGGTTCTTCTTTGGTGTGAGATTTTTCAACGGTCGAGTTGTATATTTCGTCCGTTGTGAAATCAATTCCCGTTTTTCTCATGGAAGCCAGGAACGTTTCATGCTTTTCTGCTTTTTCTTCCACGACAGGAGCAATATCAGCAGCAACTTCTACGCTTTCCTCGTCCTCGCTTGAAAATTCAACGGGCGCGTCTTCGTCAACGAATATTTCGTCATCAAGACTTTTATCCGCGTAAATTTGCTCCTGCTCATCAAATTCCGGAGTTTCGAGCTCCAAGGCGATCTCTTCGATCAGAGACTCCTCAGAGAAAATGAAATTCTCAACATCTTCTTCATGTTCTTCATTTACTTCATTTCCTACATTTTCTTCAAAAAGCTCTTTCACATCGAAGGTGTTCTCAACATCAGATAAGATCTCGTCAAAAAACGCCTCAACTTCGACTGTCTCGTCAAGCAGCTCGTCATTATTAAATTCATCTTCGGGTATTGGTGACATAGCCGCTATAAGCTCATCGACGTTATCCTCGGGAAGATCATCTTCATAGATTTCTTCTTCGTCTTCCGTCGCTTCGTTGAGCGTCTTTTGTAAAAATTCGAAGGCGCGTGTCGGCTGACTGTCAATTTCCTCAAGAATAACGCCTACTGAGTCGTGAGAGTCTTCGGACTCAAACACCTCTTTGTCTTCGGTGAGCTGCTCAGCATCAAGCGCTTCCGCCAAGACTGCCTCTGCAAGAAAATCATCGTCAATAAAATAACCGTCAGCGCTATCTGCTTTTTCAGATTCATACGAGTCGGACGTGCTTATGTATTGATTTTTTAGCTGCTCCTGTAAAGCCTCGTTTGATATACTTTGATCTGAAGCCTCAATATTAACGACCGATTCTTCTGAGGACTCGCCTGAATAGGAATCCTTAAGAAGCTGTAAAATATCGTCAATGTTCTGTTCTCTGCTCATATTGCCTCCAAAAATCAGGATAGTCTGTGTTGCTTTGCTACCTCTGCAAGAATTACGGCGGCTGCCGTTGATACGTTAAACGAATTAACGTGTCCGTACATCGGAATAGAGGTTATATAATCGGACTTTTCCTTGAGTAAGCGTGATACTCCCTCGCCCTCGCTACCAAGAACGATAGCACAAGGACATTTAAAATCGGTATTGTAGTAAGCATCTCCGCCCGCTTCTGCCGCAAATACCCAAATTCCTTTTTGGCGTAGTATATCAACAGTAGATGCAAGATTTGTTACCTTTGCTATTGCAAGGTGTTCAATAGCACCGCAGGACGCCTTTGTCACAACGGGAGTAAGTCCGACGGCGCGGCGCTTGGGGATTATAAGTCCATGTGCCCCAACTCCCTCGGCGCATCTTATCAGCGCACCAAGATTATGTGGATCAGTAATACCGTCGGCAATAACGATAAAAGGTCTTTCTCCTCTTTGCTCCGCGATTGCAAGAATATCGTCAACCGTGCAGTATTCCTTTTCTGCCGCCATTGCAACTATTCCTTGGTGTGTAGCGAATGCGGTCATTTTGTCAAGCTTAGCTTTTTCAACCTCGACTACGGGAATATGGCGCTCGATTGCTTCGGAAACGAGAACGACGATAGAGCCCTCGCGCTCTCCGCGCTGAACGAAGATCTTATCCACATCACGCCCTGATTTCAAAAGCTCTCTTACCGCATTTCTACCGACGACCAGTCCCTCGTTGACAGTTTCGTCCTGAAAATTTTTACCGTTGCGGCGGTCGTTAAATCTTCCGCGTTCATTTTTATTACCCTTAAATTTTTTGTTTTCCATAAAAACTCCGAATAAAAAAATATATACATAATACATTATATCACAGAAAAAGATTTTTGTATATACCTTTTTTGTTTTTTTAAGGTTAAAAAGCAAGAAAAAGCACTGCAAACCGGAAAAATTTGCAGTGCTTTTATATTTACTGTTAAAATTAACCCTGTGAAGAGTAGTTTGGCGCTTCCTTGGTAATGTTGATATCGTGAGGATGAGACTCACGCAGACCTGCGCCTGTAATACGAACGAACTTCGCGTTTGTTCTGAGAGCTTCGATATTGGGAGTTCCGCAGTATCCCATACCGGAACGAAGTCCGCCCATGAGCTGATAAATAGTGTCGGCAAGAGCGCCCTTGAAGGGTACGCGTCCTTCAACACCCTCGGGAACGAGCTTCTTGTTGTTTTCCTGGAAGTATCTGTCCTTCGAGCCACTTTCCATAGCTGCGATAGATCCCATACCGCGGTAAACCTTAAAGCGTCTTCCCTGATAAAGCTCCTCACTTCCGGGGCTTTCCTCGCATCCTGCGAAGAGTGAGCCTATCATTACGGTAGAAGCACCTGCTGCGAGAGCCTTTACAAGGTCACCACTGTACTTAAGACCGCCGTCAGCGATTACGGGGATATTGTACTTATCCGCAACCTCTGCCGCATCACAAATAGCGGTTACCTGAGGAACACCGATACCTGCTACAACACGGGTAGTACAGATAGATCCGGGGCCGATACCTACCTTTATAGCATCAGCACCTGCTGTGATAAGGTCGTAAGCAGCCTCACCGGTTGCTATGTTACCTGCGATAAGCTGACACTCGGGGAATGCGTTCTTAACCTCATAGATCTTCTTCATAATATTCTGAGAATGTCCGTGGGCGGAGTCAAGAATGAGGTAGTCAGCGCCTGCGGCAAGAAGCGCTCCTGCTCTGTCCAGTGCATCCTTTGTAACACCGATAGCCGCGCCGCAGATAAGGCGGCCACGCTCGTCCTTTGCGGAGTTAGGGTACTTTGTAGCCTTCTCAATGTCCTTGATAGTAATAAGTCCCTTGAGTACGTTATCCTTATCAACGAGAGGAAGCTTTTCTATCTTATGCTTACGAAGGATTTCCTGAGCCTCGGGGAGTGTTGTTCCCTCGGGAGCGGTAACGAGATGGTCCTTCGTCATAACGTCCGCGATACGAACGTTATAGTCAACCAAGAAACGCATGTCGCGGTTGGTAATAATACCAATTACGCGCTTGTTGTCGTCGCATACCGGAACGCCGGAGATCTTGAACTTTCTCATAAGCTGTTCAGCTTCGTAAACATAATTTTCTGCACCAAGGAAAATGGGGTTGGTAATAACGCCGTTTTCACTTCTCTTAACTCTGTCAACGTTGTCAGCCTGCGCTTCAATTGACATGTTCTTATGAATGGTACCCGCGCCACCCTCACGAGCAATAGCGATCGCAAGGTTTGCTTCGGTTACCGTATCCATAGCCGCGCTAAGAACGGGAATGTTCAGCGTAATTTTGTTTGTAAGTCTTGTTTTGAGTGAAACGTCTGCGGGAAGAACGTCACTCTTTGCGGGTACGAGAAGTACGTCGTCAAAGGTAAGTGCTTCCTTGATAAATTTGGTACTGTAATCCATAAATCCCTCCATGCCGTGGTGCAACACAGCTAATCATAATTTATTAGGAAATATTATATCAAATTATTCGACTTTTGTCAACTGTTTTATAAAGATTTTATTCGTCAAAAAGTACTTTTTTGGGGTCATTTTTATATATCAATGCAGAAAGTTGCATATAGTTAAGTATAAATTTCAGGAGTGCGTGATGAACAGATTAAGAAGGTTTGTTATGAACGGCGCATTAATGGCGGTGGTAACGCTGCTTATACGCTCTGTTTCAATGGCTTTTAACGTTTATATATCCAACCGTATCGGCGCAGTTGCCATGGGACTTTTTTCGCTGATCTCGACCGTGTACGGCTTTGGAATAACCTTTGCGACCTCGGGAATAAGCCTTGCGACCACACGTATCGTTGCGGAAGCCATAGGAGATACATCGGAGTCAAACGAGAGAGGCGTACCTGCAAAAAAGCGAAATGAAGTAAGAAAAATACTTATTCGTTGCGTTCTTTATGCTTTGTTTTTCAGCATAATAGCAACCGTGGTGCTTTTTTTATTTTCCTCAAATATCGGTATTGGAATTTTACGCGACGAGCGAACTGTTTTGCCGCTTAAGGTGCTTTCTCTGACGTTTGTTCCAATATCGGTGTCCTCTGTGCTCGGCGGATATTTTTCGGCGGTAAGACACGTATACAAAAACGCCGTTACGCAAATTCTCGGACAAGGAATAAGAATTTTTGCATGTATCGCTTTTCTTTCTCTTTGGAGTGCGAAGGACACCGAAAGTGCCTGCCTTGCAGTAATATGCGGCGGTGCGCTCTCCGAGATTATTTCGTTCTTTATAGGATTGATGCTTTACTTAACGGAACGAAAAAAAGTAGCTTCCGACTCGCCGACCTCGGCAGGCAGATCGATGACAAAAAAGGTGATTGAAAATGCACTTCCGCTTGCATTCAGCGCCTATATGCGCTCCGCTCTTATTACGATCGAGCATATTCTCATTCCTATAGGACTTGAAAAAAGCGGAAGCTCGCGCGACCTTTCCTTGGCGGCTTACGGAACAGTTGGCAGTATGGTATTTCCCCTTGTTCTGTTCCCCGCTGCGATAAGCGCATCATTTGCGGGGCTTCTTATTCCCGAGGTTGCAGAATCATTCTCTGTGGGTGATGAGCGAAGAATTAAGGGCATAGTTTGTACTGTGCTTGAAACAGTACTTATGTTTTCAATAGGCTGTGCGGGCGTAATAATGTGCTTTTCATTAAGACTCGGACAGACAGTTTATCCCGAAGCAACCGATGCGGGAAAATACATACTAATGATAGCTCCGCTTATTCCCGTAATGTATCTTGATACCGCCGTTGATGCCATGCTCAAGGGCATGGGAGAGCACGTGTACTCTATGATAGTTAATATTGTAGACGCGCTAATATCCGTCATACTTGTCGCGATACTTCTTCCGAGCATGGGGATCATGGGATACATAGTAACCGTTTATTTTACCGAAATACTAAATGGCGTTTTAAGCATAACACGGTTGCTTATGAAAAGCCGCGTAAAGACACGCGCATTTCTCTGGATAGGCAGACCACTTGCTTGCATAATCGCTTCTACACAGCTTGTAAATATCTTCTTCGGAAAAATATTATCCGTTAGCAACGTATGGGTGCTTATAGTCATCTCTTCCCTTTTGTACGTGCTTTTCCTTATTATTTGCAGAGGTATTAAGGCGGAAAAGGTAGTAAATAGAGTAAAATATATGTTAAAAACCAAATGACAGCAGAACTCAGAATCTTGTTTTGCGCCTATAGGTATATTTAACCCGCAGTCAGTCCTTGCGCAAAACCATCAAACGCTACGCGTTTGAGAGATTCTTCGTTTCGATGGACTTTGGCAAAGCAAAAGACAGAGGTCGTTTGACCTCTGTCTTTTGCTTTGGTGGAGACAGCAGAACTCGAATCTGCGACCCCTTGCATGTCAAGCAAGTACTCTAACCAACTGAGCTATGCCTCCGTAACGGTTGATATTATATCACACTTTTTTACGTTTTGCAATACTTTTTTTGAAAAACAGTTGAAAAAAATTGGATTTCATATTATAATATATTTATGCATTATTAACTACGGAGGAGCCGTTGTAATTGAAATCGTTACTTAAATTTTTTAAGGGGTACAGAGTTCAGTCTGTGCTTGCCCCTCTTTTTATATGCCTTGAGGCAATTTTTGAGCTGTTAGTTCCGTTAGCGGTAACAAGAATTATGGACGTCGGAATCGGGCAGAATGACACGCGCACCGTCTTTTTAATGTGTGGGGTTATGCTTTTGCTCGGTATTGTTGGCTTGATCTCCGCTATATGCGCTCAATATTTTTCCGCAAAGACCGCTGTTGGCGTTTCTACAAAAATCAGAAGCAAGCTTTTTGCGCATATTCAATCCTTCAGTTACGCGGATACGGACAAGCTCGGTACGTCAACCCTTATTACGAGAATGACGGGGGACATAAATTCCGTGCAAACGGGAATAAACATGTTTCTGCGTCTGTTTATGCGCTCGCCGTTTATAGTTTTCGGTGCTATGATAATGGCGTTTACGATAGACGTGCGCTTGGCTCTCATTTTTGCTGTCACAATTCCCCTTTTGGCAATTGTCGTGTTCGGTATTATGCTTATAAGCATGCCCGTATTCAAAAAATCGCAATCAAGCCTTGATTCTGTACTGGGAAAGGTTCGCTCCAACTTCAACGGTACGAGAGTTGTAAGAGCCTTTAATCGCGAGCTTGAGGAAACTGCCGATTTCGACGATAAAAACAATAAGCTTACAAAAATCCAGATGTTCGCGGGACGTATTTCCGCTCTTATGAATCCCCTTACTTACGTAATCATAAATTTTGCCATCATTATACTTATCCGTTCGGGCGCGTTAAAGGTTGACTCGGGAGATATAACCCAAGGTGAACTCGTTGCGCTTTATAACTATATGTCGCAAATTTTAGTTGAGCTTATAAAGCTTGCCTCTCTTATAATCACTCTGACTAAGGCTGCTGCAAGCGCTTCGCGCGTATCCGCCATACTTGCTATGCCCGCAGAGCAAAGAAAAGAGGCTGATGTAAGGACTTGCGACGACGGTAGTTCGGTTAATTTCCAAAACGTTTCTTTCGGATACAGTGAACACGGCGACTGTGCTATTGAGGGCATAAGCTTTTCAATAAAAAAAGGGCAAAGAGTCGGAATAATCGGCGGAACGGGCTCGGGAAAGAGCACGCTTGTAAATCTTATACCCGGTCTTTATTCACCTAAGTGCGGAAACGTATTCATTAACGGCAAAAACGCTTGCGAATATGAAAAGGAGGAGCTTTGCAATATCGTCGGTGTTGTTCCTCAAAGCCCCAGACTTTTTAAGGGCAATATTCGTTCAAATCTTGAATGGGGCAACCCCAATGCAACAGATGAAGATGCTTGGAACGTATTGGAGCTAGCGCAGGCAAAGGAGTTTGTAGAAGAAAAAGAAGGACTTGACACCGAGGTAGCTCAAAACGGAAATAACTTTTCGGGCGGTCAGCGTCAAAGACTCACCATCGCTCGTGCACTCATGAAGAAACCTGAAATTTTGGTTTTGGACGACGCGACATCCGCCCTTGACTTTTTAACGGAGTCAAAGCTGCTCTCTGCCATTGCCGATCTTGAATATAATCCCACCGTGTTTATCGTATCACAAAGAGCGGCATCGCTTATGAATGCAGATCTTATTCTCGTGCATGACGACGGTCGCCTTGTAGGAGCCGGAAAGCACGCCGATCTGCTATCGGAGTCTGAGGTTTACCAAGATATCTATTACTCACAGTTCCCAAAAGGAGGTGAGCAATAATGAAGGCAAACAAAGGAAACGTTAAGGCTTTTTTCAAAATACTGAAATATCTTAAATTTTATAGGCTTCACTTCATTTTATCTCTCGTATTTACGGCAATTTCCGTAGCTCTTACCCTATACGTTCCAATTCTCGTCGGTCAGGCTATCGACCAAGCGATCAGCAAGGGGGCTGTCGACCACGAGGCAATATATTTAATACTTATAAAGATAGGCGCCTCAGTAATGATAACTGCGCTTCTCCAGTGGCTTATCAACGTACTGAACAACCGCATGACTTACGGAATCGTACGAAATATCCGTCACGAGGCATTTGTAAAGCTTCAGAGCTTCCCTGTCTCCTATATCGACTCACGCACTACGGGCGAGGTGGTAAGCAGAATTATTACGGATACCGACCAATTCGCGGACGGACTTCTGCTTGGATTTACACAGTTTTTCAGCAGCATTATAACTATCGTCGGAACGCTTTTATTTATGTTTGTAATAAACGTACCGATAACTCTGTTGGTCGTATTGCTTACTCCTCTGTCATTTTTCGTTGCTTCATTTATAGCTAAAAGAACGTATTCGATGTTCAAGCTTCAGTCGGAGATACGAGGTGAGCAGACCTCTCTTATTGACGAGGCGATATCGGGACATAAGCTTGTTCTCGCATTCAACAGAGAGAAATTTGCAATTGACGATTTTAACGAAATAAACGATAGACTCGGTAAAGCATCGGTAAAGGCGATATTCTTTTCATCTATCACTAATCCCTCTACACGATTTGTTAACGCCACAGTCTACGCTCTCGTTGCGCTTTGCGGAGCGCTCGTACACATAAGCTTCCCTATGGCGTTGAGCGTAGGTATGCTCTCGAGCTTCCTTGCGTACTCAACTCAGTACACAAAGCCGTTCAATGAGATTTCGGGAGTTATCACGGAGCTTCAAAACTCAATTGCATGCGCACAGCGCGTATTTGAGCTTATTGAATCCCCCACTCTCAAAGAAGAAGCACGAGGCGAAAATGCAGATTTCAAGGGTAACGTCGAATTTAAGAACGTATGCTTCTCGTACACCGACGATCAAGTGCTTATAAAAGATTTCAATTTGTCGGTAGAGGCAGGACAGCATATAGCAATAGTCGGGCCTACGGGTTGCGGAAAAACTACGCTTATAAATCTTCTTATGCGTTTTTACGACGTGAGATCGGGCGAGATACTTCTTGACGGAAGAAATATAAAGGATATTTCCCGCCACACTTTGCGCGATACATTTGGAATGGTTTTGCAGGACACGTGGCTCTCTGCGGGAACGATAAAGGACAACATTAGATTCGGTAAACCGTCTGCAACCGACGAGGAGATCATAGCCGCAGCAAAGGCGGCGCACGCTCACAGCTTTATAAGAAAGCTTCCGTCGGGATACGACACTGTTATAGGTGAGGACGGCGGTACGCTCTCGCAAGGTCAAAAGCAGCTTCTTTGCATTGCAAGAGTTATCCTCTCCAATCCCGAAATGCTCATACTTGACGAGGCTACGTCCTCAATAGATACGAGAACGGAAATACGCATACAAAAGGCATTTACGTCTATGATGGACGGTAAGACCTCCTTTATTGTCGCGCACCGCCTATCAACAATTCTCGAAGCCGATAAAATTCTCGTTATGAATGATGGAAATATCATTGAGCAAGGTACTCATAAAGAGCTTCTTGTGATGAACGGCTTCTACACAAAGCTTTATAACAATCAATTTGCTAACAACGCAAACTAAATATAGAAAGCGGCTGAAAATCAGCCGCTTTCTTCTTGCTTTTTCTTCCATTCAAAATAGTTAAAATGCTCCCTGCATGCTCTGTTATATTGTTTATCCGTGCGGGTTATACCAGAAAACGTGTCTTTCTTCAATAAATTATCATAAAATGGAAGCGTTGGTGCTGTTTCGGGAAGAACATCCTTGCCGATATCACGCCAAGTATATTGCGCGTCGGTAACGTATATTTGTATTGGAAAGCTTCTTTCCACCTTTATAAGTCCAACCTTAGTTACGTTTTCCTTACATTCTCCAACCATGACTCCGCCGCTTAAAGAATCGTAAGAAACGGAAACATGTCTGTCGCAAGGCTCGGTAGGCACTGTTCCCTTTACAAAATATCCCTTTTCACTTCTCTGTCCTCTCGGGTCTTGACGGCAAGCTGTTGTGATAAGCTTCCCCGAATCTACGCAATACTCACACTCTACTATATTATCACTAACCGAAAAATCAAGAACATTTCCCTCTGAAATATACTCGAAGTGAAGCTCTTTCATTATATCATCCCATATCTTTATGCAAATATTGCTCGAATAATCACTAAGTGGCTTTGGATATTCGTATCCAAGCCAAACACCGCCAATAAAATATGGAGTGTAACCTATATACCAAAGATCGTTTTTGTTTTGTGTCGTTCCCGTTTTCCCCGCACAGCTGACACTTTTATCAATAGTTATATCTGTTGCCGTTCCGTTTGCGACCACGTTTTGAAGCATCATTGTCATAATATCCGAGTTTTCCTCGCTTATGACCGCTTCTCCGTGATACTTATTTTCGAGGACATGCTCGTCATGCGAGTCTGTAACAACGTAATACGAACGGTAGTTGTTATATATACCGTCATTTGCGAAAATTGAATATGCCGCAGTGATCTCGCGCACCGTAACTCCGTAATTAAACTGTCCAAGCGCCAATGCTGCGTAGTCCTTGTCTGTAATAACGCTTCCGTTATTTAATGTTTTCGTAGCGATCAAGCTTTTCATTTTAAGCTTTTCGTAAAGAAAATCAAATGACGACTCAAGTCCGAGGTCCTCGAGCACCTTGACCGTAACCGTATTTATTGAATGCTCGATGGCGTAGTTTACGTTAGTCAGCCCTCTATACGTTCCGTTTGCATTTTTCGGCCACGCCACGGGTTGAACGATATTTCCCTTTTCCTTGTCAAGATTATAATTGCCAAAATTTACAGGGGTATCGTCATACACGCTCGACCACGTAATTATTCCCGACTCCATCGCCGGTGCATAAACGGACAGCGGCTTTATTACCGAGCCTGCGGGACGTACCGTATACGTTGCATAATTCTGTATTCGGTTCGCGTTCTTTTCACCAACCGCTCCCGCAACACCGAGTATATCTCCCGTTTTTGGATCAATTACTATCATTGAGGACTGCGGCACATCCGCTTTTCCAACCGAAAAGTTAGATAGATCTTTATAGTATTCTTCAAGCGTTTCTTGTACGTCGGGATCCATAACTGTGTATATTTTAAGCCCCCCCGTATAGACCACAAGGCTTGCCATAGGGCGGCTATAACCGTAAGTGCTCATAAGATCGTTCATAATGTCCTCTACGACCATATCAACGTACCAGGAGTTAATTGCCGTCTCTGCACCGCTCTCCTTTACGTTTAGCACCGTTTGCTCGTTTTTTGCGGTCGTGTATTCTACCTCACTTATATATCCTAGCTCATACATTTGAGTGAGGATCAGCAATCTTCTTCTGTCGTTATTTTCGGGATTTCTTATCGGATCGTAATAGGTGGGGCTGTTTGTGATCGCTGCGATACAAGCGCATTCGGAAAGCGTAAGCTCCGAGATATCCTTTGAGAAATAATATTCCGCCGCCGCGCCGACACCGTAGCACCCTTGCGAAAGATTTATGATGTTTAAATACAATTCAAGTATTTCGTTTTTATCCATCTTTGTTTCAAGATCGAGCGCCCAGAATATTTCCTGAATTTTTCTTTGAAACGAGTATTCGTCCTTATCCGTAACGTTTTTTATTAGCTGTTGGGTTATGGTAGAGCCGCCGTAGCTGTCACTGAATTTCAAATAATAATTTACTCCCGCGGACAACGTTCTGAACCAGTCAACGCCCTTATGCTTATAAAATCGCTTATCCTCAATACTGACGAATGCGTCTTTCAGATATTCGGGGATTTGTCCGTAAGCGACGTATTTGCTCCTATACCCTCCGTACAAGGTCTCTGAAAGCTCGACTGCCTCTCCCACTCTGTTTGTTCTGTCCTCGTACTCATAATAGTAGATTTTAGTCTGTGAATCAGAGCCTACAATATAAAACATGCTCTCATCAATGCTCTTTTCAACGTATCTGTCAATATATATTGCAAAGGAAATTCCGATCACCGTAAGCATGACACCGATAACTATAAGTAACAACAAGAAGATCTTTAATATTTTGGATAATAGCGCTTTTACCATATTTTCTCCCTATTAAAAAATATATCCACGTATATTATTGCACCAATCGGTATAATTTATAATCTCGGTAGAAACAATAATATAAAAATTGCGGAGATATATATGAAAAGCGCAAACAATAAGATTAACTTAATTTTAAAAATAACGGTGATATATGCAATCCTAATGATTGCAATACTTGTTATCTCTTTGTGGTTTGTATTTAATTCGCGCGACATAAACGAGGTTATAATTGAAGAAAGCTCAATACAGACAGAGTACGTTTACGTCGTAAAGGACGAGATAAAAGAACCCGAAACGGAAACGGCTGACAAAGAAAAGATATATATTGTGCGTGAGCACATGGATAAGATCGGCATTTTCGACGAATCCGGAACACTTATTAAGGTTTTAGAGGTATACGTCAAAACGCTTCCCGAGGCTGACAAGCGAATGCTTGAAGAAGGCTTTGAGATCGTGGGTGAAAAGCAATTAAATGCTATAATTGAGGATTATGACGGATAAAATACAAAGAAAGAGCCACGCATTTGCGTGGCTCTTTCTCATAAGAAAAAACTATTTCAATACTACGTTTTCTTTTCCTAAGATCTCTCGGAGCTCGGAAAGTATATATTCAGTAGCAGTTATTCCGCCTTGATAATTAACGTAAGTCGAGCTTTCGGAATTATAAAAAATTACTTTTACATTTCCCTCAAAAATATCAACTAAATTCTTTGTCTTTAAATACTCACGGCAATTAAAATCCGGAACTCGTAGATATATTTTTGTATAAGCCTTTGTGGGGTGAACATCAACAGTCGTCACTACTCCTGTTTTATCAGGCTTTGTATCTGTGCTTGGCTTATACTTAGCGTTATCAATAAGCTCGTCTATCACATTTACAAGGATCTTCGGCCGCTCGTCCTCGCGCAATGAAACGCTTCCCTCAATATATACGGGAGAATCAACGCGAATATACTGATAAAACTGCGTATATATCTTCGGGAAAACAAGACATTCGATCTCGCCATATCTGTCCTCTACTGTTATAAACGCCATTTTCTGATTATTTTTGGTCGTTTTAAGAGTAAGGGACGATATAATTCCGCAAAGCTTGTCCGCTTGCTTCTCTTTTACAGCTTCTGCATCTAAAAGCTCTGCAATTTCCGTCACGTTGAGGCTTTCTACGTGTGCGGAATAGCTATCGATCATGTGTCCCGAGAAATACATTCCCGAGCTCTCCTTTTCAAGCATCAGCTTTTCCTTGAGGGAAAAATCAGGAACGTTGGGATACTCAAACTTTGGGGCTATCTCTGCGTTACCCGACGAAAAGGCAGACGAGAACATATCAAGCTGTCCCGAAATATTGCTCCTGTTTTTCTCAGTACGAATATCAATAAGCCGCTCGTACGACGAAAGCAACCTGCTTCTATACGTTCCCAGCTTATCAAACGCACCGGCTTTTATAAGCCCCTCAACCATGCGCTTGTTTATATCGTAATCGGACATTCTCTGTACGAAATCCTCGAAATCGGCAAACGGCGCGCCCGTACGCTCGCGAATTATATTTTCAACGAACTGCTTTCCGACGTTTTTGAGTGCAAGAAGTCCAAAAACGATATTTCCGTTATTCGGGTGAAAATACGTACGGCTCTCGTTTATATCGGGCGGTAAGACCTTGATTCCGAATCTGCCGCATTCGGTGATATATTCAGCAAGCTTAGTAAGATTTCCAAGCACCGACGTCATAAGTGCCGCCATATACTCGCACGGATAATGCGCTTTCAAATATGCAGTTCTGTATGATATAACTGCGTATGCCGCCGCATGGCTCTTATTGAACGCATAATTTGCAAAGGAAGAAATATCGTTAAATATCTTTCCCGCAAGCGTTTCGTCAACGCCTCGTTCCTTTGCGCCCAAAATGAAGCTTTCATATTCTGCGTTAAGAACGTCTGCCTTTTTCTTGGACATCGCACGTCTTACTACATCTGCGTGGCCGTAGGTATATCCCGCCATTTCGCGGAAAACACTCATTACCTGCTCTTGATATACGATACATCCGTAGGTGGATCTCAGTATCGGCTCAAGCAATGGGTGGTCATACGATATTTTATCCGAATTGTGGCGCGACTCTATATATTTAGGTATAGAGTCCATGGGCCCCGGTCTGTACAAGGCAATTGCCGCTATTATATCGTCAAAACGCTCGGGACGAAGCTCGGAGAGCATCTGGCGCATACCGGAGGATTCAAGCTGAAATACACCCAATGTAGCTCCCGACGAGATAAGATCGTAGGTTGCTTTATCGTCATAAGGAACGGCTGAAATATTAAAATCCGGATTGATTTCCTTAACAAAAGAACAAGCATCGTTCATTATTGTAAGGTAACGAAGCGCCAAAAAGTCAAATTTGAGAAGTCCGAGCTGTGCTATCGTATCCATATCGAACTGCGTAACTATCGCGCTATTGCTCACGGCAAGGGGCACGTATTTCGCTATCGGCTCATCCGTTACGACAAGACCTGCCGCGTGAACCGTGATATTTCTCGGCATTCCCTCTATTTCCATTGCGGTATCAACAAGTCTTTTTACCGGCTCCGAGCTTTCGTAAAGCGTTTTAAGCTCGGGAAGCTTTAACGCATCCTTAAGCGTCATTCCAAGCTCGTGCGGCACGGCTCTCGCAACGGGATCGACATCTGCATACGTCATACCGAGTGCTCTGCCGACGTCACGTATCGCCGCACGCGCGGCAAGCGTACCGTAGGCTATGATCTGCGAGACGTGGTCGCTCCCGTATTTGTCATACATATACTGTATGACCTCGTCTCGGCGGTTATAGCAAAAGTCAATATCAATATCGGGCATACTAACTCTCTCGGGGTTAAGAAACCTCTCGAAAAGCAAGTCGAATTTTATAGAATCAACGTCGGTAATTCCTATAAGAAACGCAACAAGGCTGCCAGCTCCCGAGCCTCTGCCTGGACCTACGGGAATATCCCTTGATTTTGCGAACGCGACGTAATCCTGAACTATCAAAAAGTAGTCGTCATATCCCATGTCGGAGATAACGGAAAGCTCATATTCAATGCGCTCAAGATACGCTTTTTCACCTTGCGGCTCAAATACGAGCGAGCCGTCCGCCAAGCGCCGTTCAATACCTTTAAATACAAGAGAGCGCAGATATTTCGACGACGAAAGTCCGTCGGGTGTTTTATAGGTAGGAAGCTTAGGCTCGTCAAAGGAAAACTCAAAATTACACATATCCGCAATTTTAACCGTGTTTTCAATTGCGCCCTGATACTTACCGAAAAGCATCTTCATCTCAGCAGTATTTTTATAGTAAAATTCGTCTACCTCAAAGCCGATAGGTCTGCCGTCGGTTATAACGTTATTCGTTTGTATGCACATAAGCACCGCTTGTGTGGTCGCGTTTTCGCGGCGCAAATAGTGACAGTCATTGGTAGCAACAAGCGGCAGAGAGCACTCTTCCGCAAGTCTTACAAGCTGCGGTAAGATCTGAAGCTGCTCGCTCAGACCATGATTTTGAAGCTCTATATAAAAATTATCCTTGCCAAATATCGACGAAAGCTCCTTGGCATACTCAACTGCGGCATTATAATCTCCCGCAGACAAAAGCGAGGGGATCTTTCCCGCAAGACACGCGGAGAGCGCGATCAAGCCCTCGGAATGAGCTTTTAAAAGCTCCATATCTATACGGGGCTTGGAGTAAAATCCTTCGGTAAACGACTTTGATACGAGATATATGAGATTTCTGTAACCCACCTCGTTTTTGCACAAAAGCACAAGGTGATTATACTTACCGTTTCCGTCGGAATATACGGTTTTGTCGAATCTCGACCCCGACGCAATGTAGACCTCGCATCCGATTATCGGCTTAATACCTTCCTTGATGCATGCCCTGTAAAAGCTTACAGCGCCGTACATTACTCCGTGATCGGTCAAGGCTACCGCGGTATGTCCGCATTCTTTGGCTCTGACGGGTATGTCGCTTATTCTACAAGCACCGTCAAGCAAGCTGTATTCGCTATGAAGATGAAGATGTACAAATTCGGACACATCCGTCACCGCCCTTTCATAAAATTTTAAATCTATTCTTTCTTTGACGTATCGTCACGTCTGAACAGGATCATAAGCACTACACCCAAGGCAAACGCCGCAAACGTAACACCTATAATTATTAAAATAATTTTATAGTCAAATCCGCTGTCGTCAGTTTCGTCGAGATTTCGTAACTCCTGACGCTTGGCGCTGATAAGCGTTTCGAGCTCCTCTGTGGAATATTCAGTACTAAATCCCTTTACGTCGTGCACCCAAACTGAAAGCGAGCTTGATTTTTCCGTAAGACTTTTAACGCTTACCGTTAAATACTCTGCAAGGTTTTCCTGTGCATAGTCGGAAACGTCAAAGTACAGCTCTGTTCTTGCTCCGTTTTTGAGTATTCCCTTTGCGACAAGCCTGTTTTTTTGCTCTCCTACGGTTAGTGTAACCTCATAGAGCGCGTCGTCGGACGCAGATGTGTCTTCCGCCTCTATGGTGATCGACATTACAGAGGTATAAGAATAACTTTCGGGATATTTTAATCTGCCGATTATCTGTGTAGACTGTCCTATCTCTAACGGCATAGATACCGCGCGAAGTGCTCTGAATTCATCGGAATCCTGATCGGAAAGAACAGACGAGCAATTCTCACCCGTTACAATACTGTTAAAGTCCGAGGCAACGGCAAAATCCATATAAGCGAAGCTTCCCTTTATGTTTTGGGGCTTTTCCTCATAAAACGTCTTACTCCAAATTTTCCCAAAGGCTGGGATAGAGACGTTTTCGGACAGCATGTCGTTCCATGAATCTTCCTTGAAATATTCAAGCAAAGAATCCATCTGCTCTGCGGCATTTGGAGTATCAATAAGCTTGATCAAGGTAGAAATATCATTATCCTGACTGCTTTTATCCGTTTGAAGTAAAAAGCAGGATATTTCTTTGCTTTGAAGCAGCTTCAAATAGTTATATACGTAAGCGCACGAAAGCGCATTGCCCTCAAGCGCTCCGTCAGCGTGCCACATGTACATCACAGAGATAGGTGCGCTTTCGTGACTCGCTCGCAGAGAATTTAAATATCCCAAAAAAGCGGACACGTTATACGCGCCAATACGACTATCATCAATATTTTCCGTGTCAATACCGTCAGCAAGCATCTTTCCGTCTATACCGAATGGCACAGATTTAGATTCAATCATAACCGAACAGTTAAATTCTTGAGAAAAGCTTCTGTCCAAGGCACTTATAACGTTGTTTAAAAGCTTGCTTGGAGAAAGCGCCAAGTCGCCGTAACCGTCGTAGGTATAATCATTTTTGTCAGATACGGGGATAACCACATCGGCGCTCGGTGTCGCCTGTCTTACCGCACTCGCGAGAACAGAAACGTAAAACGCATAAAGGTCACAATATTCGTCAACCGACATATTCCCGATATAATTTACAGTTTCAATGTCATCTGCGCTCATTCCGACAACGATCCCCGCAATGCTTCCCTTATCCTGTACGTATCTGTTAGCAAGAAATTCAGCCAAAGCGTATACGTATTCAAGCTCCTCGTAAGTATAAAGAGACGGAAGCGCGCATTTAGTTGCATCGACGTCGGAGTGATATAAAAATCTCAAATAAACGTTACATTTATTAAGAGATGCCGATAAGATCGCGTTGTCAAGCTTATCAACGTAGGATCTTCTTATTAAGTAAGAGGAATTTTTTACGGTATGTACAATACTGTCTGCCGCATCACCTTTAAGCAAATTAAAGTCAACGTCTATAACAGCGGTACCTATTCCCTTGTCTATAATGGAAATTCCACTGTCTGTATAAATTCCTTTGAAATGAGAACGGTCGTCGGCGACGTCTTGATACGTTGATGCAACTGCAGGCATAAGCGGCTCTGCCGCAAGGAAGTTTTCTCCCTCGGGCGAAGATAATACGACCGCATAATTTGAAAATCTGTCAACTGCACTCTCAATTTCTATGTAAAACGTAAATCTTACAGACATAGAGGTTTTAGCCAACGGAAGCACGCCGTCAGCCGTAACTGCCCTTTGAACGTCTTCGGAGGGGGCTGCCGAATATATGTGTATTTCATAATCGGGGTGGCTTATCATAAAGTCGTGACGAACTGTTCCCGAAATGAGTACTTGATTATTTTCAGCGTCAAGAATGCAGGAAAACGTGACAGCGCCGAGAAAAGCATCGGCGCTCATCTCGCTTTCCGTATCCACAGCCTCCGTGGCAAAAGCGGAGGGCATAAAAACGGAAGCACAAAAAATGATACACAAGAAAACGCATATTATCCTCTTCATTTTTATTCCCTCCTTTTTGATGTTTTTTAGAAAAACGATAACTGATCCGTCTCGTTAAGGTTGTCCAATACGTGGTTTTTACGCAATATTTCTATAACGCTCTTTGTAAGCTTTGCGCGTATTCTCAAGTCGTCAACTGAGAAGAATTTTTCTTCTTTTCTCGCCTCGATAATATTTATTGCCGCATTCTCACCAAGTCCCGGGAGCGCAGAAAACGGCATACGTATCGCTCCGTTTTCCGGTAAGAATATATAAGAATCGGACTTTTCAATATCTATCGGCAAAAATCTGATGCCGCGAGCCATACATTCGTTTATAAGCTGAAGCACAGGAATAGAGCTTTGTTCCTTAGGAGAAGCTTCCTTTCCGCGTTTTTCTATATCCTTAATGGTTGCCATGACACCGCTTCTTCCGCGCATAACGACCTCTGCGTCAAACGCGCCGGGTGCAACGGTAAACATCGAGCAATAAAACGCGATCGGTATATGGACCTTATACCAACCAAGACGGATAGCGGACATAACGTAAGCCGCTGCGTGCGCCTTGGGGAACATGTATTTTATCTTCTTACAAGAGCCGATATACCATTCGGGAACGTTGTGGGCGCGCATTTCCGCTTCCCACTCGGGAGTCAAGCCTCTTCCCTTTCTTACGCTCTCCATTATCTTAAATGCAAGTGCGTTTTCAAGACCGTATCTGATAAGGTCAAGCATGATACCGTCACGTGTTCCGATAACCTGCGAAATATCGCAAATACCCTCTTTGATCAGATCCTGCGCGTTGCCGAGCCAAACGTCCGTTCCATGCGTAAGTCCCGAAATCTGTAAAAGATCCGCGAAATTTTTAGGCTTTGCCTCTATAAGCACCTGCTGCAAAAAGCGCGTACCAAACTCGGGCAAGCCAAACGTACCTATCTGCGAATCAATATCCTCTGGGGTGACACCGAGAGGTCTGGTTGAAGCAAACAGCTCGTAAACCTCGGGGTCATTCATTGGAACGTCCATTACGCTCGTATCCGAAAAGCGCTCGAGATACTTATATTTGGTCGGAATATCGTGTCCAAGCTCGTCAAGCTTAAGGATCGTATCGTGAAGATAAGAGAACGCAAAGTGCGTAGTAATTGTATCCGAATGTGGGTCGTCGGCGGGATGCTGTACGGGAGTAAAGTCATACACCTCATATTCTCTCGGAACAACTATTATTCCGCCGGGGTGCTGACCGGTAGTGCGTTTTACGCCGACACAGTTCTGTATCATGCGCTCCATTTCGGCTCTACCTATGCTAACGCCCTTTTGCTCAAAATACTTTGCAATAAATCCAAAAGCGGTCTTGTCCGCAAGCGTTCCAAGCGTTCCCGCGCGGAACACGTTTTCAGCACCAAACAGTTCCTCGGTATACTTATGCACCTTGCCCTGAACGTCACCCGAAAAGTTAAGGTCGATATCGGGAGATTTATCTCCGTAGAAGCCAAGGAAGGTTTCAAACGGAATATCGTGACCGTCTGCACAATATTTTGTTCCGCACTTAGGACAGTTTGCGTCGGGCAGATCAAATCCCGAGCCCACCGTTCCGTCGGTAAAAAACTCCGAGTTACGGCAATTCGGGCAATAATAGTGTGGCGGCAACGGATTTACCTCGGAAATTCCCGCCATAGTAGCAACAAATGACGAGCCTACCGAGCCACGCGAGCCTACGAGATACCCTTGACTTTCACTGTACCAAACAAGCTTCTGCGCAATCATATAAAGAACCGCAAAGCCGTTCTTTATAATTGAGGTAAGCTCCTTATCAAGACGGTTCTTTACGATTTCAGGTAATTCGTCACCGTACATTGAGCGCGCCTTTGTCCAGCAAAGCTTCTGAAGCTCCTCCTCTGCGCCCTCCATGTGAGGAGTATACGATCCCTTGGGTATAGGGCGCACGTCGCCGATCATGTCTGCGATAAGGTTGGTATTGTCAATTACCACCTCGCGAGCCTTTTCCTCACCAAGATATGAAAACTCCTCAAGCATTTCCTCGGTGGTTCTGAAATACAAATGAATATCTCTGTCAAAATCCTTATATTTAAGACCTGCTTGAAGTATCTTTCTGAATATCTCGTCTTCCTTATTAAGAAAATGAGCGTCGCACGTTGCAACAACAGGTTTTCCGTACTTTTCTCCGAGCGCGACAATACGTCGGTTAAGCTCTCTAAGTCCTTCCTCGTCCGCAACAACACCCTCGTTTATCAAAAATCTGTTATTGCATATAGGCTGTATTTCAAGATAGTCATAGAAATTAACTATGTCCTCTATCTCCTTTTCGGGCTTGTTATCAAGTATAGCCCTGAAAAGCTCTCCTGCCTCACACGCAGAGCCGATTATAAGCCCCTCACGGTGCGCCTCAAGCTCTGTCTTGGGTATTCTCGGAAAACGGTGGAAATACTTTATGTAGCTCGAGGATATGAGTTTATAGAGGTTTTTAAGTCCCGTCTGATTCTTGACGAGAATTATCTGGTGATACGTGCGCAGATTAAGCGGATCTGCCTTTGTACGCATCTCGTTTCCGAGATCCTTAAAGTTGGTAATATCCATCTCGTGCATCTGCGAGGTCATCGCAAAGTATATCTTTGCGAGTATCTCTGCATCGTCACACGCTCTGTGATGGTGGAAATCCTCAAGCTCATAGTGCTTTGCCAAAATATTGAGCTTATGGGATTTCATTTCGGGATTTATATACTTTGACAGCGCAAGCGTATCAAGGTACGGATTATTAAATTCTATACCGCACTCGTCTGCCGCAACACGTATAAAGCCTGTGTCAAAATCGGCGTTATGAGCAACGAGCAAGCCCTCTCCGACAAAGTTCAAAAATTCGGGGAGAACCTTATCTATCGTCGGTGCATCCGCCACCATTTCATCGGTTATAGAGGTAAGCTCCTGTATCTCCTCGGGAATATGGCACATTGGGTTGACAAACGTATTGTATTTATCAATAATTTGTCCGTCCTTGATCTTTACAGCGCCTATTTCAGTTATCTTGCAGTCCTTTTTGGAAAGTCCCGTAGTCTCAATGTCGAATACTACCATCTCATCGGTAAATTCGCCCTCGTACTTACCAAAGACTGCGCTTGCGGTATTATTTACAAAGTACGCTTCCATACCGTAAATAACCTTCATTCCGCATTTGTCCGCCGCAAGCATTGCCGCAGGGAATCCCTGAACGTTTCCGTGGTCGGTTATCGCAACTGCGGAGTGTCCCCACTTCTGTGCGGTCTTAACTATAACGTCGGGGGGAATAAGAGCATCCATACTCGACATATTTGTATGCAAATGAAGCTCTACTCTCTTCTTTTCTGCGGTATCCGTACGATTTACGGCAGAAATAACGGCAACGTCGGAAAAGCTCATGTAAAGCTCGTCGGCATCATTTCGCTCTGCCTTTGTGTATCCGCGTATCGCTACCGATTTTCCCTTGGAAATTACCGCGCATATTTCTCCCGCATCCTCGGCGCTAAGCGAATATCTCTTTACGAATATCGACGAGTCGCCGTCAAATATCGCAAACGTAATATTAAACTTATCTCCCGCTCTGTTTGCTTCCTTTGTAAACTGAAATATCTCACCGACAAAGGTTACGTTTCTCACGGGTCTTGTTACCGTAGAGATCGGGACGGGATTTATCTCAAAGCGTGTGCCTAAAACATATTCGGGCGTCGAAACGTCAAATGAGCGGCAGCCTATCGTAATTATGCCGTTTTCCTTTTTAACGCTTGCGTTTTCCTCACTGAAAACAGAGCTGATTCGCGGCAGCTTCTGTATCTGCTCCTCTGCAGTCTTGGGCGAGTCGCCGAACGACTCAAAGCCACGGCTTCCGTAATTTTTCTCTGCTTCAAGTATCTGTCTGTCGTAAGCTTCAAGGCGCCCTTTTTGGGTCTCAGAAAGTTCGAGCGAGCTATACTTGTCATGCTCAATAACAACACTTATCGCTATATCAAACTCGCTTTTGATTATACCCTCTATAATTCTCGGTGTTTCCGCTCTTTCAAGCAAAATCACCCCATTTTCGGAAAAAGCAATTTTGATTTTCAGCGTATCGCTGTCCAAAACGTAAGTACAGTCGTTAAAAAAGCCCTTTGCGACACAACCAACGCGCTCGGTTTGACGGAGCACCTCGGGAATATATTCATATTTAAAGAGCGAACTCGGATAATGAGGAAAAAGTCTGAAGAACGAAAGCTTGTAGGCTTCCGTGACCTGCGCCTCAATATCGTATAGCTTGTCCTTAGATATTATACTATCAAAATCCGCAAACACCTCAAGAATTCGCTTTTCCTTATCAATTCGGGAGCGCGAAACGGTTCCCGACTCCAATACGGACTCGTATTCGGGAGGCGGAAGATATTTATTTAAAAGCTCTTTTAAAGTTTTTTGGGCCATATCAAGCTCCTGCGTTTTTTATATCATTTGCTTTATTTCGTTTATAAGACACGAAACAATATCGGCTTCCGATATTTTTCTTATAATTTCACCTTTTTTAATAAGAACTGCCTCACCCTTGCCGCCCGCAATTCCTATATCCGCTTCTTTCGCCTCTCCTGGACCGTTTACAACGCATCCCATAATAGCGACCTTAATGGGTGCGTCAAGAAGACCCTCGCGCTCTGCAACCCTTTCGAACTCAGCAACTATCGGTATAAGGTCTATTTTCGTTCTGCCGCAGGTAGGACAGCTTACTATGTCCATTCCCGATTGTCCCTCGATGTCAATAGCCTGCAATATCTGCTTTGACGCCTTTATCTCCTCTACGGGATCGTCGGTAAGCGAAACTCTTATTGTGTCGCCAATACCCTCGCAAAGAAGCGCGCCAATCCCAACGGCGCTTTTAATTGAGCCGCGCTCCCTGCCGCCTGCCTCCGTAACACCGAGATGCAAGGGGTAGTCACAACGCTCTGCGAGCAGCTTATTGGCAAGTATCATTTTATAGGGATCGGACACTTTCATAGAAACAACGGTGTCATAAAAATCAAATTTTTCGAGTAAGGAAACGTGATACATAGCGCTCTCCACGAGTGCTTCGGGAGTCGGCGCGCCGTACTTTGCCAATATTTCCTTTTCAAGTGAGCCGCCGTTTACACCAATTCGTATCGGTATGTTTCTTGACTTACAAGCGTTACAAACGGCTTTTACTCTATCGTCATCGCCAATATTGCCGGGATTTATGCGTATTTTATCTACGCCCAGCTCCGCACAGCGAAGCGCCACGCGGTAGTCAAAGTGTATATCCGCAACGATCGGAATAGTGATCCCCTGCTCTTTGATATACGTTATTGTTTCCGCCGCTTCAATATCGGGAACGGTAATTCTGACAATATCGCAGCCAGCCCCTTGTAGTGCAAGTATCTGCTCACAGGTCGCTTTTGCATCGTGAGTATCGGTATTGGTCATCGACTGAATTGCAATAGGAGCGTTTCCGCCAATAACAGTGTTCCCGATCTTTATTTTTCTCGTTTTTCTTCTTATTTCGTTATACTTCATTTTTCTTACTTGAAAATCAAATTTAATACGACCATACAGGTTATAAATATCATAAATCCAAACAGAATTATAGCTCCCAAGAAATTGATATACGACTGTATTTTTCTATTCACGGGACGTCCTATAATTCCTTCAATTGCTAAAAACAGCAGCTGTCCACCGTCAAGCACGGGAAAAGGAAGAAGATTAAACACTCCCAAATTTATAGTGAGAACTGAAACAATATATAAAAAGCTCATAAAGCCGTTCCTTGCGGCGTTCTCTACCACTCCGACCACGCCAACAGGCCCCGATACCGCTTCGATTCCAAACCGTCCGCTTATCATTCCGACAACAGAGTCGATAACCATTTTTATGGTAGATACCGAGCGAAAAAAGGAATGCTTAATCAGGTTCGGGAACGTTTTGGCTTCCGCATAGGGGATAAAATCGACCTCGCCAAAGGTCGCCCCACTCTCATCAAATACACCGAAGCTGACGTCCTCGACAACTATTACCTCGCCGCCACGGCGCACGGTAATATCAACAGGCTCGTAGCCCGAATTCATTATCTCGTACGCAAGTTCGTTCCAAGTGTGTACCCTTACCGACTCCACCTTGATAATCTCGTCGTTGACCATGAGCTGTCCCTTGGAGATCGCGTTATCGTCAAATTTTGCAATAACGGTAGAACCGAGTTGGGGAGATGCGAAAACAAGCACCGTCATAAGAATAAATCCGAGCAGCAGATTCATGACCGCGCCTGCGACGGTAATTAGCATTCTCTTTGGAACGCTTTTGTTACAAAACGCGTTTTTGTCGTCGGGTGGGATGCTCTCGTCTAGTCCGTCCTCGTTTTGCATACTTACGTATCCACCGATAGGAAAGACTCTCAAGGAATACACCGTTCCGCTTTTCTTTGATTTTTTAGATATAAGCTTCGGACCCATTCCGATAGCAAACTCATTTACAGTCACACCGCAAGCGCGAGCCACCAGAAAATGCCCAAGCTCATGAATAAAAATCAATACACCGAAAATCAGCAATATTATCAAAAAATATCCGATAAAGCTTAACATCAAAAACTCCTTTATCAAGTTTAATAACACCGCTGTCAATCACTTATTTTTTAAGTAATTTGTACGCCGCGCGTCTTGCCTCTCTGTCACACTCGATAATTCCCTCGAGTGTATGAACGTCTTTGGCTGTTTGCATAGAATCAACCACCGAGCAAACAGTCTCGGTAATAGCGTAAAATCCGATGCTTCCTTTAAGGAACTCGGCAACCGCCACTTCATTTGCGGCGTTAAGCACCGCAGGTAATGCGCCGCCCTTGCCGATACAGTCGATGGCATAAGACAGTAGTAAGAACGTTTCCGTATCAGGCTCTGCAAAGGTAAGCTTTGAAGCCTTTACAAGATCCAGCTCCTCAATTACCGCATCACATCTGTCGGGATAAGTAATTGCATACTGCGCGCAAAGCCGCATATCGGGTACAGACAGCTGTGCTATAACGCTGTTATCAATATATTCAACCATTGAATGTATTATACTTTCGCGATGTACCACCACTTTTATTTTGTCGGCAGTAACACCGAACAGATGCGCCGCCTCAATGACCTCAAAGCCCTTATTCATAAGCGTTGCGGAATCAATTGTTATTTTTGCCCCCATTTTCCACGTAGGATGTGCAAGCGCCTCGTCAACCTTTATGTCCTTAAGCTCACAAGCCTTCTTTCCAAAGAACGGACCGCCCGAAGCTGTAAGCAATATACGCTTTATTTCAGACTGCTTTCCTGATTTGAGGCACTGATATATAGCACAGTGCTCACTGTCAACGGGAAGAATTTCTACGTGCTTCTTCTTGGCCGCATCCATTACTATCTCGCCCGCGACAACGAGAGACTCCTTATTGGCAAGAGCCAAGCGTGAGCCCGAATCAATAACAGCAAGAGTCGGCAAAAGCCCCGCTTCGCCTATTATCGAGTTGACTACGCAGTCGCACTTTTGCGACGCTACCATCTCACATATACCTGACTCACCGACATAAATCCTCGTGTTGGTATCTGCAAGCTTTGTTTTCAGCTCTGCCGCCGCCTCTACGTCTGCCATTGCAACCGAGGACACCTTGAACTTTCTTACCTGCTCCTCAACTCTTTTTACGTTTCGGTTAGCGCTGATCGCGCTTACCGTCATTCCAAATTTATCGGCAACGTCGAGCGCTTGCTCTCCAACCGAGCCTGTTGAACCGAGCACGGCAATGTTTTTATTATACATATAAGCTACTCCTTAGAACAGCTGAATTTCAAGCACCTCGGCAACCATACAAACTGCCGCCATACCTAACGAAACGATAAGCACGGAGTCAAGTCTGTCAAGCATACCGCCGTGTCCGGGGAAGATCTTTCCGTAATCCTTAACGCCGTAGTGACGCTTTATGACTGACATCAAAAGATCTCCGATCTGAGAAACGACCGATACTATAAAGCCTACCAAAGCCAAGAAGAACAGATTTGCCGTTCTTTCGAATGCAATATCAACCACTAATCCGTAAACGACAAACGTAAGCACGCAACCGATAATTCCGCCGATGCTTCCCTCTATCGTCTTTTTAGGACTTACATCGGGAATAAGCTTATGCTTTCCAAAGAAATATCCTGAAAAATATGCAAAAATATCAGTCATCCATGCACCGAGGAATATCAGCAAATACAGGGACTGTCCAACGTCCTCAAAATCTCTTACGAAAATTATCGAGTTCGTACCTGCAATTATATACGCAGTAATTACGAATATTGCCATGCTATCGTTGAACTTGATCTTTCCGTGTGACCATATCATAGCGGCAAACACTATTGTCAAATATATAACACTAACAACAAAGCAAAGCTTGGCTGCATTCGTGTTGTCGCCAAGGAAACGCAAAAAGAACGGTACGACCGCCGCCAAAGTGTATGCAGGCATCGTTATAGCATACTTTTTATGTATTCCCATGCATCGAAACATTTCAAACAAACACATTACGGTAACGAAGGCAATTGCAACGGTAAAAGCAATAGTGTTAGAAAATATAAACAACGGTATGATTATTGCTACGCCAACGACTCCCGTTATAATTCTTTGTATCATTATTATCTCCAAAAATTAAACTCCGCCAAATCTTCGGCTTCTATTTGTAAAATTATCAACGATTTTGTTTATGTCATCGGGGACAAGATCCGGCCAGAGCTTGTCTGTGAAATAAAATTCGGCATACGCCGCTTGCCACAAAAGGAAATTGGAAATTCTCAGGTCTCCCCCCGTTCTTACAATGAGATCGAGAGGCGGTGACTCCTTAGTATAAAGAGCATCGGTTATATCCTTCTCCGAAAGCTCGGTTTTTCCCTCTTTTATAAGCGAATTGACAGCATTGGTTATTTCACTTCTTCCGCCGTAATTAAGCGCAAGATTGACGATATATTTCTTATCCTCCGAAACCTTTTCTATTTTCCTCATCTTTTTTTGCACAGACTCGGTAAAAAGGGACGTGTCGCCAATAAATATAAAGCGTACGTCGTTTTCGTATACTTCCTTTTCGCAGTCATCAAGATATTTATCAAGAAGCGCCATGATCGCATCGACCTCGTGCTGCGGTCTTTTCCAGTTCTCGGTAGAAAAAACGTAATAAGTCGATGCCTTTATATCAAGCTCAACACATCGGCGCATTATTTTTCTGAAGACCTCTGCGCCATGCTTATGCCCGAATTCTCGCGGCATTCCTCTGCGTTTTGCCCAACGGCCGTTTCCGTCCATTATAAAGGCAATATGTCCAACGGCAGAGGGCTGTTCACTTTTTTTTGCGGTATCCTTAGCCATAAAAACTCACCTTTCCAATATTCCCATATAAAGAGATAAGGACGGGCATAAACCCGCCCTGTATCATCACATAAAGCGGTCAGATCTTCATGATCTCGCTTTCTTTTTTTGAAGTAACAGAGTCAACCTCTTTAATGTACTTGTCGGTAAGGTCCTGTACGGACTTTTCAGATGCCTTCTGCTCGTCCTCGGTCATCTCACCGTCCTTTTTCATCTTCTTGCATGCATCGTTTGCATCGCGTCTTATGTTACGGATAGCAACCTTTGCATCCTCACCGAACTTCTGTATCTGCTTTACAAGCTCACGACGGCGCTCCTCGGTAGGCTGAGGGAAAACAAGGCGGATAATCTTGCCGTCGTTAGAGGGGGTAATACCGATATCGGACGCAAGGATAGCCTTTTCCATTTCCTTGAGCGTGGTAGCGTCGTAAGGAGTTACTGTAAGAGTTTTGGAATCTGCAACTCTTATATCAGCCATAGAGGTAATAGGTGTGGGAGCGCCCCAATATTCAAAGTTCACCTTGTTAAGTACTGCGGAATTTGCCTGTCCTGCGCGTATCGAGGAAAGGTTCTCCTCATAGCTGGCAATAGCCTTTACCATTTTTGCTTCGTAAGTCTTTGTGTCGAGTTTCATGTTTTTATCCTCCGTTATAATTTTATCTGCGAAGCTCTGTTCCGATCTTCTCGCCCATTATTACTCTGTATATGTTCATTGGATCCTTAAGCTCAAATGCATAGCATCTGATATCGTTATCCATACAGAAAGTAGTAGCGGTAAGATCAAGAGCCTTAAGTTCTTTTTTGAGTACGTCCTTATAGGTTATTTCGTCGTATCTTACGGCAGTCGGATCAATTCTGGGATCTGCCGAATATACTCCGTCAATATTCTTTGCCATCAAAACGGCATCTGCTCCAATTTCAGCCGCGCGAAGCACAGCCGCCGTGTCAGTTGAAAAATACGGAGCGCCAAGACCGCATCCGAAAATAACGACCTTTCCGTCCTCAAGCGCCTTTACAGCATCACGCGTCACGTACTTATCCGCAAACGTTTCCATTTCAACTGCCGTCATGACCTTTGTGTCAAGACCTGCCTGTATAAACGTATCTTGAAGTGCCAGCGCGTTTATTGCCGTCGCGAGCATACCCATGCTGTCCGCACGCACTCTGTCCATGCTTCCGCCCTGTCTGCCGCGCCAGATATTTCCCGCTCCTACTATTACTCCGATCTGAACGCCTGCCTCAACACACGTCTTAAGCGTTTGAGCAACAGAAGCGATAAAATCAAAGTTAAGTATTCCGTCAGCACCCTCTGCCAACGCTTCTCCCGAAAGCTTCAGGAGCACTCTTTTGTATTTAGGTGTATTCGCCATATCAGTACAACCTCACAGTAATAAATATACGTATATATTCTACTACATTTTTCCGCTTTTGTAAACAGTTATTTAAATAAATTTACATTTATATAATAATTATATATTTTATCCGAGCGCACTGACGACCAAAAGCGACGCCGTCATCGTAGGCACGGCGATCTCCGCACCGTAAACCACGAACCTTCCCACAGAAAATTTAACGTCATTTTCCTTTATGAGATTTGACCACATTATTCCCGCAAGCGCCCCGATCGGTGTTAAAAATGCGCCTATATTCGATCCGATTATGGTAGCGTAAACATCCGGCATTGACGGAGAAACCGAAAGTATTTTACTAAACAGCACGCTCATTGGAATGTTGTTAAGCAGATTTGAGGAGAACAGAGATGCAAAGCCATACGAAAAGATCCCGTCACCAAGCTTTATATGCTCTGCCAAAAATGCGGTTATTCCCGAATTGTCAAGACCCATTACTATGATAAACATTCCTATGACAAACGGCACTATTTCAAAGGGCATTCCCTTTATGGCAAATCCTATCGGAGCAAAGCTTTTCTTCCTTGCCGCCAACACCGCGAGAGACGCGATCACCGGAGAAGCAGACACACCCAAGGATATAAGCCACATTTCAATTCCCGTGTACTGCGATATTGCTAGTAAAACGATACAAGCAATTAGGTGAGAAAGCGCCACTATCATAAGCGGCTTATCGTTTATCTCTTGAACCTCGGCGTCTGTATTTATCGGAGTCCGCAAGCGTTTTCCGAATATAAGCAGCATTATAATAAGCGACACAGCTCCCGCGGCTACCGTAGGAAGCGCCATGTGAACAAAATACTCCGCAAAGCTTATACCGAACGCACCCGATATGTAGATATTCGTCGGGTTTCCTATAAGCAACAAAATACTCCATGTGTTCGCAACTACGAATTCCATTATCAGGTACGGAATAACGTCAATTTTTGCCGAACGGCAAAATTTGCATATAAATGGCGTAAAGGTTAGAATTACGATATCGTTTGAAGTGAAAACTGTCAAAATAGCAATCACGGCATACAAGGAGAAAAATATTGCATACTGATTATGTCCCGCATGCTTTAAGACGACGCCCGAAATATATCCGAAAAATCCTGTGCGGTCGAGTATCAACGAATACACCGTCATTGACAAAAACAAAACGAGAATTTTTATTGGATTTACAGACGTATTTTCCGTAAACGAGGTCAATACCTGCCCCATAGAAAGATTTCCGAAAAGTACCATCAAAGCACCGCCGACAAACGGGATAAGCGGGTATATTTTGAATTTTCCGTTCTTCCCCACGCTCGGTAAAAAAAGAACGCTCGCCATAAATAAAACAACGGTAACGACAGCAATTATTATCGTAGATGTCATTTCTGATTTATCCTCTTAATTGTATTTAGTCTTGAATTTTCGCAACCCGATTATTATACAACCAAAGCACACCTTTGTCAATATATTTAGAAGCAAAATTCGACTTTAAATATTATTTTTTTACTATATAAAAATTATTTACAATTGTATAACCAATTTTATCTTACAGTGTGGTAAAATATTCGTACGTAACTTTTTCGGAGGAAATATGAAAAAGAAAAATGTATCCGCATCTGGCACAGTCTCGCGCCCTCTGCCCCTAAAAACGATAATGGCGCTTTCTTGTGTAGCAATGTTCACCTTGACTACGCTACTGAGCCAGCTATACGTCGTTCTTGACGCCGATTATTTAACTCGAAACGAGCTTCTGCTTTTCGTGATAAACGTAATAAATACGGACCTTCTTGAAAATATCGCGTTTGCGATATTCTACTCCGTGATAATTTACTGCGCCGTGCTTTACTCAACAAAAAAGCTCGCCGCGGTATGCGGAATTTATTTAGGTCTTTCCGCTGCTCGCCGAGCTGTATCCGTGCTCTTGACCTACATCACGTTCAGAGAATTAGATATTATCAATCCCCTTATTTATCTCGCGATAGAGGCAATCCAGGTGCTTCTTGTCGCTCTTGTATCCGTATCCATAGGTAAGACGTACAAGGAAAAACTCGACACAAAGAAAAAGGCAGCCCTGAGAACGGGCAGCCTTTATAACGATGCTTCTTCGGATTTTAATAAGGTATTTTCAACTAAAAATCCCCTTCAAACGTGTGCGCTCATGTCGGGTATCATGCTGGCAGCCATAAACGTAGGTATGAGAATAAGCGCCGACATAACGTACACAGTAGCGCACGGAGCGCCCGAGAGCGTCGCCGAAATAATCCTGATGATCGCGTATTATCTCTCGGACATTATGGTTTTAGCCTTTGTTTATGCCGTTTCGTGGCTTATGTTGCGCGTTTTCGTTCGCAAGGATACAGTAAATAATTAATGCTTTAAGAAAGCATTTTTTGCAAAAGCTCGATCTTATTTATTGAATACTCATACGCGCCCTTGAAATTCGATATTTCCTTGCAGCATTTCTCAAGATCGCAGAAGATAAAATACATCATAGGCTCAGGGATCTGCTCCTCGCCTACAAGTATGGCGTGAAGACAATCGTACGCGCTTCCGAAATCTCCTTTTTCTATGTAATCAAGCGCCAAAAGGTGCGTGCTGTACGGTCCCTTTCCGTCATCTCCCGTAAGCTCGGTTATATCCTTCCCCTCGTTTTTGCGTTCAAGGAATGCACCCGCATAAGAGCAAAAGGTATCATTCATAGCGGCATAGGTAGGCACGTCAGTTTCGTCTATGCTGTTTGAAGATAGGGTTGCGGAAATATATCTCATATACTTAAAGTACATAGCGCATATTGACGACAGATACGTAGTGTCATAGATAGTGCCTGCGCAAGATTCAAGCGCCAGATCAAAATACTCACATGCAAGGTGAAGATTGCCGCGGTTAAATTCCTCGATCGCAATTCCCTTTGTACATTCCGCAAGAATAAGCTGTATCTCGTCATCCGAGGCGCTCTTTGAATTTATGCACATATCTCGGCAAATTCTGTAATCTCCCGTAAGATAAGCGGTTTTTATGCCGGTTATGTCGCTGTGCTTCATATACATATCCTCGTCGCTTGCCTCGGCAAGCAAAAATCCCGCAGATACGCTAAGCTTTGCGGCGATATATTTGAGGGTATCAAGCGACGGCTGTGCCGCGCCGTTTTCTATTCTGCTGAGCATATTTCGAGTGATCTCACTCCCCGCAAGCTCGGACTGTGTCATAAGCTTGCCTGTCCTTAGCGCCTTTATTTTCTCACCTAAATTCATAATTGCTCCTTGGGTAAATTTAAATTACCATAATTATAGCATATATTTTTAAAAAAAGCAAGGGGTACTTTTTCAGTACCCCTATAAAATTTTCTTATTCTATAACGTATTTTTCGGAATATTCCTTAAAATGTGCTTCAAAGGCTTGATTTTCGTCTCTGTATTTTTTCAGATATTTATGAAGCTCAAGCGACTTATGCTCGGACATTTCTATATAGCAGCCTGCTATATTTGAGCAATGGTCGGCTATACGTTCAAGATTGTTAAGAATATCGGATAGAATAAATCCGTGCTCCATGCTGCATTCTCCGCTTTGGAGCCGCACTATATGGTGTCTCTTTATCTTGTCGCGAACTCCGTCAATAACCTGTTCCAGCGACTCAACGCGCTTTGCTTTCTCAATATCCTTTTCGTTTATGGCGTCATACGTAAGCGTAGTTATTTCACGCACGGCGCTTATGAGTACGGATATTTCCTTTTGGGCGCTTATCGAAAAGCGTAGCTTTTTATCGTCCATTTCCTCTGCCGATTCGACAAGATTTACAGCATGGTCTGAAATTCTCTCAAAATCACCAATCATGTGTAGGAGTCGTGTTGACTCGTTCTTCTCGGACTCAAGTATACTTTTTTCGGATATTCTCAAAAGATACGTGCCAAGCCTGTCCTCATATTCATCGGATATGCTTTCATATTTCCGCACTCTCTGGGCTATCTTCTCGTCGTACGACTCAAGCAACAAGCAGCTGTCCTCAAAAGCCTTTATTGAAGTACTCGCCATTTTCAAAGTACCCTCGCGGCTACGTTCAATAGCAACGGACGGAATTTCGAGAAGTCTTTCGTCAAATATGCTAAACTCATCATTACCCTTTTTGTCACGAACGAGTACAACGGCAAGCCTTTCAATTTGCTTTGAAAGTGGGAAAAGCACCAAAAACGAAACAATATTAAAAACAGTATGAACTATTGCAATTCCCCACATATCGATGCTTCCGTCAAGAAACGCGAGATTAAACGCAAGCTTTAAAATATAGAAAATTATAAGTCCTATAATAGATCCGAAAACATTGAATAAGAGATGCACAACTGCTGCTCTTTTAGCGTTTTTACTTGCTCCTGCCGAGGAAATAAGAGCTGTTATACACGTTCCGATATTTTGTCCCATTATGATAGGAACTGCGTTACCAAAGGTAATAGCTCCCGTTGCGGTAAAGGACTGCAATATTCCGATTGACGCCGACGAGCTTTGAATAATCGCGGTGAGTACCATTCCCGCCAACAAGCCGAGAAGCGGATTTTCAAATGCTAACAGAATCGAACGGAAGGTATCGTTACCCGCAAGCCCCGATACAGAATCGGACATAGTTTCCATTCCGATCATCAGCACGGAAAAACCTAAAAGTATAAGTCCGATGTTTTTTCGCTTGTCACTTTTTGTGCTCAAATAAAACAATAAGCCGATAAGCGCGATGATCGGAGTAAAGGTTGACGGCTTGAACCATTGCATTATTGAGCTTACAGAGCTTCCGCCCTCGAGTCCTGCCAAGGCAGTTATCCATGACGTTACCGTCGTGCCGACGTTTGCTCCCATTATAACTCCAACTGCTTGTGATAAAAGCATTGTGCCTGAATTTACAAAGCCAACGACCATAACCGTGGCAGCAGACGACGACTGTATAACGGCGGTAACACCGATGCCCAAGGCAACCCCCCTTATCGGACTACCCGCAAGCTTGCCGAGTATGACCTTAAGCCTGCGTCCCGCGCTTTTCTTTAGCGTTTCCCCCATAAGGTTCATTCCAAACAGAAAAAGTGAAATACCGAATATTAATTTTAAAATATCAAAAATTGTCATTTTTTCTCCTTTGCTGTTAAATATCTGTATTAATTTTAACATTAAATTTTTTTATTTTCAATTGACATAATTTACAAAAATACAAAAAAATATACAAAAAAACGGCAAAAGTCGAAAGACACGTCGTTTTTTGAACAATATCTTTATTAAGGAGCTAATATGCAAATAAAAGGTCTTCAAAAAACCACCCTGCTTGACTTTCCGGGCAAGGTTGCGTGTACTGTTTTTACGGGTGGTTGTAATTTCCGTTGCCCGTTCTGTCACAATGCTTCGCTTGTTCTGTCCCCCAAGGAGGTGGACGATATATCCGAGGAGGAATTTTTCAAGTTTTTAGAAAAGCGCGTAGGCGTTTTGGACGGCGTATGCATAACAGGCGGTGAGCCGTTGCTTCAACACGATATTATTCCCTTTATTGAAAAAATTCATGCGCTCGGTTTCGCGATAAAGCTTGATACAAACGGCTCGCGTCCAAAGCTTCTAAGGAAAATAATTGAGCTTGGGCTTGTCGATCACATAGCTATGGATATAAAAAATTCTCTCGAAAAATATACGCTTTCGGTCGGAGCTGATATCGATCTTGACGAGATAAAGGAAAGCATAGATCTTATCATGAATAGCGGCGTTTCGTACGAATTCAGGACCACTGTGGTTAAGGAGCTGCATACGCTCGACGACATGATCTCTCTCGGAAGCCTTATTTTGGGCGCAGAGGGCTACTATTTACAAGCCTTTAAAGATTCGGGCGACTTGATCTGTTCCGAATATTCCGCGCACTCCGAGGAAACGATGCGTGAGATGCTTAATGCAGTAAAGCCCTACGTAAAGCACGCAGAGCTTCGAGGAATATGATTTTTCAAAAAACTGTGGCACATCTGTATCCCAGATGTGCCACCGCTTTTTAATATTTACCTATTTATATTTAAAATAAACTTATCGCTTTCCTCAAGCTCGAGCATATCAACGATCCGGCAAAGCCTGTTATAGCCGCCGTCCAAATAACACTCCTTATGAGTATCGCTGCCCAAATAGAATTTACAGCCGCATTTTTTTGCAATTCTGTATACCCTTAATATGCGCTCCATGGCTTCTTCCTCGTAATTTGTTTGGAAGTTAAGCTCTATTCCCACGCCAAGCGCTGCCGCTTTTGTGAAAAGTCTCTCGAAAGTTTCGTCGGAGACCATATCCAAAACCTCAATAAAAGCCTCGGGGGGCTTCTTTGCGATAAGCGGGCACGTCAAGTGCGCTATTCCGACCTTATGAAAAGGAAGATCCATAGAAAGTATCTTTTCAAATCTTTTCACGTAAGCATCCGCGCGCATCTCAAGCGTTGCATCTGCCTCAACGGTAAAGTTTTTCATATGAAGATGCGTTGTGGGAATAATAATGAAATCAAATTTATCATACTTTTCGGGAGACAGTCCGAGCGTAAGGTTTTTATCCAGCTCCGTTTCACATGCGAACAAGAACTCCACGTCCGCATCCTGCGGCAACGGAAGTGACTCAGATATATGAGCATAGTCTTGCGGTGCATACCAATCAGATGCGCCCTCAACGGCGTCGTCCCAAAAATGGTCCGCAATACAAATTCTTTTAAGTCCGTGTTCCTTAGCATACCTCAACATTCTATCCGGCGTCTGTAACGGATCAGACGAGCAGGTCGAAAGCTTTGAATGAATGTGATAATCGTGATCTACTATGTATTTCATAGAGGCTCCCTTTCTTATTTTTAATAACTGTTAGTGACTCGCTACGTGCTCCCCGAATACATTATATCAAAAAAAAGCGCATGTTTCAATAGAATTTTAAAGATTTCGCCTGGGTGAAGCACTATATATAGTTTCCGACACACTATATATAGTGGTCAAAAAGCGAATATTATACAAGATATTGTGATAACGACCAATAAAAGGCACAATATATTGTGATTTCTCACAATTGACATTTGAGGAATTTTGTCATATAATATATATGCACGAAAAAATTATAACGAAATAAAGGAGATTAAAAATGTATCAGGTTTTAAAACGTGACGGCAAGGTCGCTGATTTTAGTCTTGAGAAAATCAGCGAAGCTATCAAGCTTGCATTCGAAGCTCAAGAAAAGCAGTATCACCCCTCTATCATTGATTTCCTCGCACTTAAGGTAACGGCTGATTTCGAGCCTAAAATAAAGGAAGGCTTGATCTCCGTAGAGGACATCCAGGACAGCGTTGAGTCCACTCTCGTTCAGGCGGGATATGCTGACGTTGCAAAGGCATATATTCTCTACCGTAAGCAGAGAGAAAAGATGCGTAACATGAAGTCTACTATCCTTGACTATAAGGATATCGTTGACAGCTACGTCAAGAACATCGACTGGCGTGTTAAGGAGAACTCTACCGTAACCTATTCCGTCGGTGGTCTTATCCTCAGCAACTCCGGTGCTATCACCGCAAACTACTGGCTCTCCGAGATCTACGATGACGAGATCGCAAACGCTCACAGAAATGCAGATCTCCACATCCACGACCTCTCCATGCTTACCGGCTACTGCGCAGGTTGGTCGCTCAAGCAGCTCATTCAGGAGGGTCTTGGCGGTGTTACCGGAAAGATCACCTCTGCTCCCGCAAGCCACCTTGCAACTCTTTGCAACCAGATGGTTAACTTTCTCGGAATCATGCAGAACGAGTGGGCAGGCGCGCAGGCGTTCTCGTCCTTTGACACCTATCTTGCACCTTTCGTTAAGGTAGACAACCTTTCCTACGATCAGGTCAAGAAGTGCATCGAATCCTTTATTTTCGGTGTAAATACTCCCTCTCGTTGGGGTACTCAGGCTCCCTTCTCCAACATAACCCTTGACTGGACCGTTCCCGCAGACCTTGCTGAGCTTAACGCTATCGTTGGCGGCAAGGAAATGGACTTCAAGTACAAGGATTGCAAGAAAGAAATGGATATGATAAACAAGGCGTTTATCGAAACCATGATCGAGGGCGACGCTAACGGACGTGGCTTCCAGTATCCTATCCCCACCTACTCCATCACCTCTAACTTTGACTGGTCCGAGACCGAGAACAACAAGCTTCTCTTTGAAATGACCGCTAAATACGGTACTCCTTACTTCTCAAACTATATCAACAGCGATATGGAGCCCAGCGACGTAAGAAGTATGTGCTGCCGTCTGCGCCTTGACCTCCGTGAGCTTCGCAAGAAGTCCGGCGGATTCTTCGGAAGCGGTGAGAGCACGGGTTCTGTAGGTGTTGTTACCATTAATATTCCGAGAATTGCATATCTTGCTGAAAACGAGGACGACTTCTACAAGCGCCTTGACCGTCAGATGGATATTGCTGCTCGAAGCCTTAAGATCAAGAGAACGGTCATTACCAAGCTTCTCGACGAGGGTCTGTACCCCTACACCAAGAGATACCTTGGAACGTTCAACAACCACTTCTCTACCATCGGTCTTGTCGGTATGAACGAGGCTTGCCTTAACGCTAAGTGGATCGGAAAGGATCTTACCAACGTAGAGGCTCAGGAGTTCACCAAGGACGTTCTCAACCACATGAGAGAAAGACTCTCCGACTACCAGGAGAAGTACGGTGACCTTTACAACCTCGAGGCTACTCCCGCTGAGTCCACCTCCTTCCGTCTTGCAAAGCACGACGTTAAGAGATTCCCCGAGATCATCACGGCTTCCGAGAACGGAAAGACTCCTTACTACACCAACTCCTCTCACCTCCCCGTCAGCTACACTGACGATATATTCGAAGCTCTTGATATTCAGGACGAGCTTCAGACGCTCTACACCTCCGGAACCGTATTCCACGCATTCCTCGGTGAAAAGCTTCCCTCTTGGGATTCTGCTGCAAGCCTTGTACGCAAGATCGCTGAAAACTACAAGCTTCCCTACTACACCCTGTCTCCCACGTACTCCGTATGTAAGGCACACGGATATATCCCCGGTGAGAAGTTCGTTTGTCCTCTTTGCGGAGAGAAGACCGAGGTTTACAGCCGTATTACCGGCTACTACCGCCCTGTACAGAACTGGAACGACGGTAAGTCCGAGGAATACAAGAACCGTAAGCTTTACAATATTTCCGCTTCTGTTGAGAAGTTCCAGAAAAGATCTACTGCGACGGTAAAGGAAGAGGCTGCTTGCGAGTGTGAGGGTGAGAACAAGATCATTCTTTTCAAGACCGAGACGTGCCCTAACTGCAAGATGGCAGAAAAGTTCCTTGACGATGCGGGCATCGTTTACGAAAAGGTATACGCAAACAAGGATCTTGATGCTGCAAAGCAGTTCGGAATCATGCAGGCTCCCACTCTTGTAGTTATCAAGGACGGAAAAGCAGAGAAAATAGTTAACGTTTCCAATATTCGCAAATTTATTGACTCTGTAAAGGCATAAAACAAACGGGGTGTTGCGAAAACGCAACACCCCAAATTTTTGGAGGTACAGTATGCACGATATTATTGTTATTGGCGCAGGCCCCGCAGGACTTACCGCGGCGCTTTACGCGCTCCGCGCCGAGAAAAAGGTTCTTCTCATAGAAAAAGAAACTTTTGGCGGTCAGATAACTTTTTCGCCTAAGGTTGAAAATTATCCCGGATTTCCCGAGATAAGCGGAAATGAGTTTGCCGACAGACTTCTTGAGCAGGTCACCGCACACGGTGCTGATATTGAGCTTGCGGAGGTTACGGGCGTTAAGGATAACGGAGCGACCAAGACCGTAATTACGGACTTCGGCGAATTTGAAGCCCGCGCAGTAATTATTGCTACGGGTGCGCGCCACAGACACCTCGGTGTTGAGGGCGAGGAAGAGCTTATTGGAGAAGGCATTTCCTTTTGCGCGGTATGCGACGGAGCTTTCTATTCAGGACGCAGAGTCGGAGTCGTTGGCGGCGGAAACTCAGCATTGGTTGAGGCAATGATGCTCAGCGAAACGTCAAGTGAGGTAATTATAATCCAAAATCTTTCCATGCTCACGGGCGAGGTTAAAATGGTTCGCGCACTTGAAAAGAAAGAAAACGTAAAAATGATATTTGATACCGTAGTCGAGGGTTTCGAGAAAGACTCTATACTCACGGGAGTCAAGCTTCACAACACCAAGACGGGCGAGCACTATACTCTCCCCGTTGACGGTCTTTTCGTTGCTATCGGTCATGCGCCCGAAAACGAGGCTTTCAAGAATTTGACCGCTCTTAACGAATACGGATATATCGTTTCGGACGAGGCGTGCCTTACCGATACGGAGGGCGTTTTCGTTGCTGGTGACTGCCGCACGAAATCAATTCGTCAGATCACTACTGCGACCGCAGACGGCGCCGTTGCCGCGCTTGCCGCTTGCAGATATATTGACTCACTTTAAATCAAAAAGTGCCGGAAGTATCCGGCACTTTTTGATTATTCAAACAAAGGCGTTGAGAAATATCTTTCGGCAGTATCGGGAAGAACAGTAACGACCGTCTTTCCCTTTCCAAGCTTTTTAGCGAGGCGAAGCGCGGCGGCAACGTTGGTGCCGCTCGATATTCCGCACATAATGCCCTCTTTAGATGCAAGCTCCTTGGACGTTCTTATCGCTTCCTCGTCCTTGATGATACAAATATCGTCGTAAATATTTACGTTAAGTATCTTGGGAATGAGTCCGTCACCGATACCCATTTGTATATGCGTTCCGATAGAGCCGCCCGAAAGGATCGCGGCGTGCTCGGGCTCTACTGCCCATATCTCAATATCGGGGTTTGCCGCCTTCAAGGTTTCTCCGATTCCCGTAATAGTTCCGCCTGTTCCTATTCCCGAGCAAAAGCCGTGTATCGGCTTTCCGACCTGCTCGAGTATTTCTACGGCAGTCTGCTCTCTTTGAATAGAGGGGTTCGCAGGATTTTCAAACTGCTGAGGAACGAACACGTTAGGGTTTTCTCTTTGCATACGCAAAGCCGTTTGCATACATTCCTCAATGCACGCGCCTATATTTCCCGAGTCGTGAATAAGTATGACCTCTGCGCCGTAGTGCTCAACGAGCTTCTTTCTTTCCTCGCTTACAGAGTCGGGCATGATTATTACCGTCTTATATCCTCTGACAGCGCCAACCAACGCAAGACCTATTCCCTGATTTCCGCTCGTAGGCTCAACTACTATCGTGTCGGAATTTATAAGTCCGCGCCTCTCGGCATCAAGTATCATGTTATACGCAGTTCTCGTTTTTATTGAGCCGCCAACGTTCAGTCCCTCAAATTTTACGAGGACCTCTGCGCTGTCTTCATCGCACATGTGGGAAAGTCTTATAATAGGCGTATTTCCCAACGCATCAAGTATTGAATTACAAATCATTCCGTATACCTCAAATATGTCTTAAACTATTCCCTACCATTATATCATTATTTTTCATATTTTTCAATATGTTATCTAATTTTTAAATAATTATTTTTAAACATATATTATTAAACCCCTTGAAAAATATACGTCTTTGATGTATAATATACCTGTAAATTTTGTTTAAGAGGTAATTTTATGAAAAACATCGTAAACGATAACTTTATGTTAAAGACCGATGCGGCTAAAAAGCTTTACGGATATGTAAAGGATCTGCCGATAATCGACTACCACTGTCATCTTTCTCCCGCGCAGATCGCGCAAAATTATCAGTTCCGCAACGCAACCGACCTCTTCCTCGGCGGCGACCACTACAAATGGCGTCAGCTTCGTACCAACGGTATTGACGAGGAATATATAACCGGCGGCGCTGACGACTATGAGAAGTTCAAGATGTTTGCAAAAACGATGCCCCGCCTTATCGGCAACCCCATTTATCACTGGACGCATCTTGAGCTTAAGAGATATTTTGATATAGACGTTGCTCTTGATGAGAGCACCTGCGAGGAGATCTGGAACATCTGCAACGAAAAGCTTGCTCGTGCGGATTACAGAGCTAAAGAGCTTATCAAGAGATCCAACGTTGAAGCGCTCTGCACGACCGATGATCCCGCAGACACGCTTGAATATCACAAGCAACTGAAGGATTTTGAGGTAAAGGTTCTTCCCACGTTCCGTCCCGACAAGGCGATCGAGATCGGCAAGGACACCTTTATTCCTTATATCAACAATATCGGTGTTAAGAGCTACGACGAGCTTATAGCTTGGATAAAAAGCAGAATTGAATTCTTTAACAGCTACGGTTGCCGTCTTTCCGACCACTCGCTCGAATATATTCCCTATGCAGAGGGAGACGCCGCTAAGGTGTTTGAGCTTCGCTTGGCGGGAGAGTCTCTTACACAAGAGCAGATCGAGATATTCAAGACTGCAATGCTTAGCGTTTGCGCTAAGGAATACGCTCGTCTTGACTGGGCAATGCAGCTTCACATCGGTGCGCTTCGTAATAACAACACTCCTATGTTCAAAAAGCTCGGTCCGGATATTGGATTTGACTCCATAAACGACTTGTGTATTGCAGAAAAGCTTTCCGCATTCCTGGGCAGCCTTGAAACCAACGGTTATCTTCCCAAAACCATTCTTTACACCCTTAATCCCAAGGACAACTACGTATTGGGTTCAATGATAGGAAACTTCCAGAAGGGCCCGACGGTAGGTAAAATGCAATTCGGAAGCGGTTGGTGGTTCAACGACCAGCGTGACGGAATGGTTGAGCAGATGAAGGCGCTTGCAAATCTCGGCACACTCTCCTGCTTTATAGGAATGCTGACGGACAGCAGAAGCTTCGTTTCCTACCCCCGTCACGAATATTTCAGACGTATTCTCTGCGACCTGATTGGTACTTGGGTGACTGACGGAGAGTACCCCGAGGATTATGATACTCTCAAGGAGATCGTTACGGGAATTTGCTATACGAACGCAAAGAACTACTTTAATTTCTAACATGGGGCTGCTTCCTTCAGCGCAGAACAAAAACACAAGAATATAAAACAAAAAGCCGCTTTTGCTATCAAAAAACGATAGTGAAAGCGGTTTTTTATGTAGAAATTTTCGAGATAAATCTCTCAAATTTCATTTTTTATTGTATTTGTGTTTTTTAGCCGTGCTTTGGCCCTCTGGCGTACGCCTGTACGCCTACGAGTCCCAAATCACGACTTCTGCATCCGAATTAAGCAGCCCCCTTATTTTTTCGAAAAACGGTATTCCGTAGTAAAATCGTATTTCTCGCCGGGACGAAGCACGCAATCGGTAAAGCCGCTCTGATTTATGGAGTCGGGCATGTGCTGTGTTTCAAGGCAGACAAAGGTCTGAATACTCTGCGGATAGCCGCCCTTGAAGGGATATTTCTCATTAGTCAAGAAATTTCCCGTATAGAGCTGAACGCAGGGCTGGTTTGTATACAGTTCCATTACTCTGCCGCTCTTTTCCTCGTAAAGCTCGCCTCTCTTAACGGGCTCTGCCGTTTCGCCGCCCACAAAATTCAAGCAATGATCGTATCCGCCGCCAAGCTTTATGTCAACGTTGTCGGAGCTTATATCCTCGCCAATTTTCTTGGGGGCGCGGAAGTCAAAGGGCGTTCCCTCAACGCTTCTCAACTCTCCCGTAGGAATAAGGCGCTCGTCGGTGGGCAAATACGTATCTGCATCAAGCGTGAGTATATGGGAATGAACGCTACCCGAATTATATCCGCCGAGATTAAAATAGGTATGATTAGTAAGGTTTATAGGAGTCGCTTTATCAGTAGTCGCCTCATAGCGTATAGATAATCCGTTCTCAATTGTCAGCTTATATGTAACGGCGAGGTCAACATTTCCGGGATAGCCCTCGTCGCCGTCAGGAGAGATGACGTGAAGCTTCAGCATGGGCTCCTCTCCGTCAAATACTTCTGCATCCCATATCTTTTTGTCAAAGCCGAACTCTCCGCCGTGGAGATGGTTCTCACCGTTATTGATAAACAAGGTATAGTCTACGCCCTCAAGAGTAACCCTACCCTTATTGATCCTGTTGCCGAATCTTCCTATAAGGGCACCCTGATATCCGTCACCGTTAACGTATGAATCAAGCGTGTCGTAGCCGCCGATAAGGTCCTCGATCTTCCCATTTCTGTCCGCTACGTTAAGCTCGACGAGCGTACCGCCGTAGTTCAATATCTTTACCGACGTACCTTTTGCGTTTTTCAAGGTATACGCATATACCTCTCTGCCGTCAGAAAGCGTTCCAAAGAGCTTTTTCTCAATACTCATGCCTTATCCCTCGTATCCGTTGGGGTTTTTGATCTGCCAATTATAGGAATCGCGGCACATATCCTCAATATTATTCTCCGCTCTCCAGCCAAGCACCTCATATGCCTTGGTGGGGTTAGCGTAGCATTCGTCAATATCTCCGGGGCGGCGGTCAACTATCTTATAATTGATCTTAATTCCCGTTGCAGCCTCGTATGCGTTTATGATGTCAAGCACGGAATATCCGACACCCGTTCCTACGTTAAAGTATTCAATTCCAGTGATCGTCTCAGCGCGCTCAATAGCTTTAAGATGCGCCTTTGCAAGGTCAACGACGTGAATATAATCACGAACTCCCGTTCCGTCGGGGGTGTTATAGTCATTACCGAAAACAGAAAGACACTCGCGCTTTCCCGAAGCCACCTGCGTGATATAGGGCAAAAGGTTATTCGGTATTCCCTGCGGATCCTCTCCGATAAGTCCGCTCTTGTGCGCACCGATGGGGTTGAAGTAACGAAGAACAGATACGCTCCATTCGTTGTCAGCCGCATGAAGATCTTTAAGAATTCTCTCGATCATGAGCTTGGTCTCGCCGTAGGGGTTGGTCGTAAACAGAGGGAAATCCTCGGTTATCGGAACGTATGCAGGCTTACCGTAAACAGTCGCAGACGAGCTGAACACTATGCGCTTCGCGCCGTGCTTCTGCATAATATTGCAAAGATTAAGCGTTCCCGTTATGTTGTTATGATAATAGAACAAGGGCTTTGCACAAGATTCGCCGACTGCCTTAAGTCCCGCGAAATGAATACAGCTGTCAATATCGTTTTCCTCGAAAACCTTGTCAAGTGCGTCGTAATCAAGAAGATCGACCTTGTAAAATTTAAAATCCTTACCCGTAATCTTTTTAACTCTTTCAAGCGCCTCTGGCTTACTGTTGTAGAAATTATCCACTACAACAAGCTCTCTGCCTGCCTCGAGAAGCTCAACCATAGTATGTGTTCCGATGTATCCCGCACCGCCTGTAATTAGTATTGCCATTTTTATTTCTCCTTCTTCTCGTTTAATTTTTGAGGATACGTTCCGCGAGACTTTAATGCTGCGAGGCTGTTATATACGTATTGCTTATCCTCTTTATAAGTAACTCCGTACCATGAGTCCTCCGAAGAATATACCCTCACGGAGCATTCTCCCTTGTCCATTATCTCCTTAACTGCGAAAGGAAGATAATATTCGCGCTTTATGTCGCCGTTGTTCTCGGACAAGAACTTCTCAAACCCGAGACTTACCTTTTCGAAAATATCGGGTGTAAAGCCCCAGCAGTTCATTGAAACGACCGCATCACGGGCAACCTCGATCTTATTTTCTCCTTCTTCGAAGAACGCTCTGTCGCCGTCGCGGCATATCTTGGTTCTCTCAACAACGTCAACAAGATATCCGTCATCGACCTCGCACACGCCTCTTGATACCGTTCCGTTCTCGGTAAGCGTGTTTTCAAGTATGTATCCGACCATGCAGTACTGCGTAGCCTCAGCCTTATTCAAATGCGCCGCCAAGGAGCTGTACGCGCTTCTGCCATAAAAGTCGTCCGCATTGATGACCGCAAATGGTTCTTTAACTATATTGCGAGCAGCGAGCATAGCCTGAGCCGTTCCCCACGGTTTAACTCTACCCTCTGGGACAGAGTAGCCGCAAGGCAGATCGTCAAGCTTCTGGAAAGCATATTCAACCTTGATCTTGTCCTCAAATCGTTTTCCGACCGTTTCTCTGAACAGCCCGAGATTTTCTTCCTTTATAACAAAAACGATCTTTTCAAAGCCGCTTACCATTGCGTCGTAAACAGAAAAATCCAATATAAATTCTCCGTTGTCGGTTATCGGATCGAGCTGCTTTAATCCGCCGTAGCGAGAGCCCATACCCGCAGCAAGTATTAAAAGAGTCATATTCTTTCTCCTTTTTGTTATCTATCCTATTCATTATACTACCTTTCTTTCTTTAATTGAATACCTCGAATGCATATTTAACACTTTATTTACATATAATCAAGCCTTGTCTATTGACTTTTGATGTCATTTGATATATAATATAATTGTCTCATTTGAGACAGTTTAGAGAGGTGTGATATGCTTCAAAAAAATATTCGAGAATATCTCTGTAAAAATTCAATATTAAGGCACGCACATCCTGAAAATTTAGACGCTTATCTGACTGACAAAAACGTATACTTAAAGAAATACACAGCGGGTGAGATCATTATTTCTCCCGAATGCAAGGAAAAATACGTCTGCATAATAATGACAGGAAGAGCGATAGTCGCAACCTCGACGTCTCCAGACAATACGTTGCTAAAAATAATAAACGAAAACGACGTGTTCGGTATAGCAAATCTTTATTCTGACAACGAGAGCTTTCCAAGCGTTATTACAGCAAAAGGAGATACGACCGCTATTCTTATTGACGGTGGCGCATTTAAAGCGCTTATCGAGAACGACAAGGAGATGCTTATTTCTTATCTTAGTCTTTTGAGCAATAAGATCGTATATCTGAACAAAAAAATATCAACGCTTACCGCAAAAAGCACAGAAAAAAAGCTTTGTGTTTTTCTCGCCGAAAACGAGCGCGACGGTGTTTTCGATCAAACCGTTTCCATGTCTTCTCTTTCTGAGATGTTAAATATCGGCAGAGCCTCACTTTACAGAGCGCTCGATGCACTTTCTTATCACGGCTTAATTATAAGAGACGGAAAAAAAATATTAATTCCCGATAAATATGCTCTTTTGCAATACGGCAAATGAGATTTTATAAAAAACAATTTTGAAAGGATAAAAACCATGAAAAAAAATCTTATTCGTATTATCGTTCTGACACTTACTCTCGCTCTTCTTCTTCCCTTTGCGTCCTGCGTTAAGGCAGACAAGGAGCTTGAGATCAAGGTATACGCGCTCAACGGCACTACAGCTCTCGGTATGGCACAGATGATCGACTCCGCAAATAACGGTACCGACGATATGAACTATAACATCACCCTCTATCCCTCGGCTGATGCGATAACCGCCGCTATTACCAAGGGTGAGTGTGCGATAGCCGCACTTCCCACTAACGTTGCGGTCAAGCTCTTCAACAAATCCGAGGGCAAGCTTCAGCTGCTTGCGCTCAACACGCTCGGTGTTCTTTATCTCTTGCAGAACGGCGAAAATATAACCTCTCTCTCCGAGCTTGAGGGAAAGACGGTTTACGTTCCCGGTGCGGGCGCTAACCCCGAATATATCACCGCGGCACTTCTTAGCGCCGCAGGCGTTAAGAACGTAACAATCGACGCTACCACTTACAACAGCCCCGACGCGCTTCAAACTGCTGTAATCGCAGGAAAAGCCTCGCTTGCAGTTCTTCCCGAGCCTAAGGTAAGCGTAACAACGAGCGGCAACCAGAGCGTAACCGTTGCCCTCAACCTTACCGACGAGTGGGAAAAGATCAACGGTGAAAACACACTCGTGCAGGGCTGTCTCGTTGTAAACACTGCCTTTGCCGAGGAGCATCCCACCGAGATCAAGAAGTTCCTCGAGGACTACAAGGCTTCCGTCGAGTTTATAAGCGCAGGCTCGGACGAGGCTATTGATATGATAGTAAACGCGGGTATTCTCCCCAAGGCCGGTGTTGCCAAGAAGGCTCTTCCCGGCTGCAACATCTGCTATATTGCGGGCGAGGACATGAAGCCCGTTATGAACACCTTCTGCGAAAAGATTTTCGCATACGACAAGACCTCGATCGGCGGTGCTATGCCCACTGATGCGTTCTATTACGTTGCTAAATAATCAAATTTTTAGATAAAATTATATGAAAGGAGATCAACGACCGTGAAAAGAGTAGCACTTAAAGTATTAAAAATCATTGGCGTGACCGCTTTCTGGGTTGCCGTATGGGCGTTGGTCTCCTTTGCGGTCAACAGTGAATTCCTTTTCCCCTCCCCCATATCCGTAATCAAGGCTCTCGCGTCTCTTATCGTAACGGCAGATTTCTGGATATCAACGGCGCTCTCACTTTTGCGCGTTTTTATAGGAATACTCATTTCAATTATCATTGGCACGCTGCTTGCGGTATTGACCGTGAACGTGCGCGTGCTTGACACGCTTCTCTCTCCTCTGCTCGGTGTTATCAAGGCAACTCCGATAGCTTCGTTTATAATACTTGCATGGCTGTGGATAAGCAGTGGAACACTCCCCATTTTTATAACCTCGCTTATTGTTATTCCCATAGTCTGGTCAAACGTTTCCGAGGGAATACGCTCTGTCGACAAAACACTTATCGAGGTAGCAAGCGTATACAAATTTTCTCTCTCACAAAAGCTTTTTAAGCTTTATATTCCGTCCGTTGCGCCGTTTTTCATGGCGGCGTGCAAGTCCTGTCTCCGTCTTGCTTGGAAAGCTGGAATTTCGTCAGAGGTGCTAACAACTCCGCAAAAGGCTATCGGCACGGAGCTTTATTTATCCAAAACCTACTTGGAGCTGCCTAACCTCTTTGCATGGACGCTGGTAGTTATCATTTTGAGTATGGTTTTTGAAAAGCTGTTTATTTTAGGAATTGAAAAAGCGGGAAAACGTCTGAAAATTCTTCCGGGAGGTGACAAGAATGATAAGGCTTGAAAATATCACGGTAGAATTTGATACGCAAACCGTTATTAAAAATCTTTCGTTTGAATTTGAAAAAGGAAAGATTTACGGCATTACCGGTGCATCAGGTGTCGGAAAAACTACGCTTATAAATGCAATAGCGGGAACGGTAAAGCTCAAGGGAGGACGTATTATAAAGGACACGGAAAGGATAGGATATATTTTTCAGGATCCTCGCCTTTTTCCGTGGTTAAGTGCCATTGAAAACGTAATCTGTACTTGCCCCGATAAGCAAAAGGCGCTATACTATCTCAGTTTGCTTTTAAGCGACAGTGAAAATAAATATCCCCATGAGCTTTCGGGAGGCATGAAACAGCGTGTCTCAATTGCAAGAGCACTTGCATACGAGCCCGAGCTTCTCTTGCTTGACGAGCCTTTCAAGGGGCTTGACGAGGAAAACAAACGCAATACCGTACAGACGGTTCTCGAGCATTTAAGGGGCAAAACGGCTATTATGGTTTCTCATGACCGTGATGAGCTTGCTCTTTGCGACGTTGTATTAAATATGGACGGCGCTCCGGTAAGTGAGCTTTTGGTATTATAAATATAATAAAGCGGGTACGCAATTTGATTGCGTACCCGCTTTATTATTGATATTAATTAAATTACTGACCGAACTTTGTTACACCCCAGAACGAAGCGATCGTCTTGGGAATTTTTATGTTTTCAACAACCATCTTATTGAATTTATTAGCTCCGTCACCAAAAGCATAGATCGGAACGTTTACACCGGTATGGTTACCACTTGTAAATTCAAATTTTTCATTTAATCCGCCGGTTTCATGGTCAGCTGTAATAAGAACAAACGTTTCGGGATTATAAAACGCAAATTCCATAACGATACCTATAACCTGATTAAAGCGAACCATGCACTTAAAGGTACTGTCCAAATTGTTTCCGTGGCAATAAGAGTCGATCTTCGCTTCCTCATACATCATGAAAAATCCGTTTTCATTTTCAGAGAGCTTCGTGAGAGTATTGTTAACCTTTTTTTCAATAGCTCTAATACCCGCCTTGTCGAAATAGTTGTACTCACAATCTATGATCGTTCCATACTTATCCTGGAGCGCTTTCTGAGAAGCAGCTATGCCTTCCTCGTCATATCTGTCATTAGCATGAGCAGAAAAGCTTGCCGGTGTAGCTCCGCCTTGTCCCTCTGTTGACATTACCGCAGTAGCCATATTCAAAGAGCCTGCAAGCTCCGTCAAGGACTGAACGTCTTTCTTTTTTGTATCCTTTCCGATATAGTTGTTATTTGTCTTATATCCCGTAGCAAGTGCTGTTCCGCCTGCTCCGCTATCCGTTACTTTGTTATTAGCGCTTGCAGTCTTGGACTCTCCCTCATAAGGAAGGAGATGTCCGTAGAATATATCCTCACCGTCACTGTATGATATATCCTTGGCATCAAATTTTTCAAACATCTTCGTCTGGTTATATCCCATTCCGTCGCCGATAAGCATGATGAAATTCTTTGCTTCCTTTACTATCGGCTCGTGTATGCTTACTTCCTTGGGCACCTGTGTGTCAAAGTACTCGCCCGTTACGTATGTTTCAACAAAGAAATATGCCGCAGCGGCGATTACGAAATAGTCTCCCTCAAGAGCGATGTGGCTGTCGTTAGCGAGGATGGCAAACTGCACGTTTTTTGTATCGGCATCAAGTGCTTTTGAAATATCACGAGAGGTTTCTCCAACTACTATTTCATGCGCAAAGCTATCAGAATCGTCTTTCTTGACATCAAGCTTTACAGTGGTGCGAGCCTCGATCTGCTCGCTTATGTACTTAGCGGCACGCTGGCTGTAGTCAACATCCTTAGCGCTGTAAACTATGGTGTATTCCTCAAGCGGAACGCCGTTTATCTGTCTTACATCGGAGCTTTCTGTTTCTGCGCTCTGCGTGTCTGTATTGCTGGTGTCAGCATCGCCCGTGTTATTATTACAAGAAACAAATGACAAAAGCATCAATAAAATTGCAAGCATGAGTGAAATGATCTTAAATTTTCTCATAAATTACCTCTTTTCTTTTTTTAATATATTTATTAAATTTTCCGCATATAAGGAAAATCCAATTCCGTTTGGATGCAAGCCATCGGTATAGAGATCGCTTATAGGTGGTACGAGAGATGCACCGTCTATATGGATAAATCCGTACATTTGGGCTTCGCTTGCAATCGCGCTTCTGTATTTTTTAAATCTTTCGGGAGACTCATTCTCCTTAAGCACTCGCCATATAGGAGAAATAACGAATACTCTCTTATCTCCGTATATCCTCGAAAGCTTTGCCATGTACTCGCACATATACGCATAAAACTCATCAAAGTTCTCTCGGAACGTAAAATCGTTCGTTCCATACGCTACGACTACCCAATCAAGATCCATTGGCAGTCTCTCAAGAAATTCGGGATAGAAGCACGCGCCGCCAACGCCTTGTATAACGCTTTCGGCATTGAAATATCTTGATACCTTATTAGCAAACGACAGCGAGTCAAAGCCCGATTCCCAACCCTGCGTTATGGAGTCACCCATAAAGAGTATCTTTCTGTCAAAATCGTGCCGCCTTACGTACGCTCCGTCGTCAAGCTCAATAGACTTAAGCTTACCCTCCTTATGCGAGGGAAAATAAACGGTAATGCGCGCGTCCTCGACAGGCTCTCCATTGGGAGTATCAATATCAACGGACAGCGATTGCGTATTTTTCATAGTATATCTGAAAAATCCGTCGATATATATTTCAAATTTTGTGGGAAATTCGATCTCCAAATTCAAGTGCCTTGAATTTGTATGAAAGTCAAGACGTATTCCCGTGGTGTGCTTCGCTCTTTCCGCAAACGTAGCCTTTATCTCGCCCCACATGGGAATCATGTAAGGAAAATATTTATAGGGCTTTATTTCCCCGTCAATATTTTCCATATAAACCGCACCTACGGTTATTTCTTTTATTTGATCAAATGATAAAACCATATAACCACCGACACCAAAAATCCTCTGTTAAACATAATTATAACATATATTTGCACATTTTTCAAGTACTTTACAAAAAAACATTGCAAATAAAGGTAATTTTTATTCGTTAAATTTGTCTTCTCATGTGCTCAAGTGCGCCTTTTTCAAGTCTTGACACCTGCGCTTGCGATATACCGATCTCCTCTGCTATCTCCATTTGAGTTTTGTTTTTATAATACCGCAGGCTGATAATAGTCTTTTCTCGCTCGTTTAAGCTTTTCATAGCTTGCTTTAACACAATGCTTTCAAGCCAGATCTCGTCGGAGCTGTTTGTATCGCTTATCTGATCCATGACGTATATCGAATCTCCTCCCTCGTTATACACCGGCTCGTAAAGAGAGATCGGCTCAATTATAGCTTCCATCGCTCGGACGATCGCATCCTTGCTCTCCCCCAGATGCTTTGCTATATCGTCGACCGTCGGCTCGCATTCCTTTGCCTTTATAAGCTCCTCCTTTGCCTGAAGCGCGCGGTAAGCAAGATCGCGCACCGAGCGGCTTATCCTTATGGAATTATTATCCCGAAGATACCTGCGGATCTCTCCGATTATCATGGGAACGGCATAGGTGGAAAATTTTACGTCAAGGTCGGTATTGAAATTATCCACCGCCTTGACAAGCCCTATACACCCCACCTGAAAGAGATCGTCAAGATTTTCTCGCCTGCCCGTAAATCGCTGAACTACACTTAAAACAAGCCTCAGGTTTCCGTTTATGAGATCTCGCCGAGCTGCTTCGTCTCCTTGCTTTATACGCTCGAGAAGCGTCTTCTTTTCGTCGTCCGAGAGGACCTTTAGCTCCGACGTATTTACGCCGCAGATTTCAACTTTATTATAATACATAAATACTCCCGATATCAAGGCTTAGCCTCTGTTATATCGGGAGTATTGACGTTTTTGCGGTAGTATTATTCAAGTTTTTGGCTGCCACTTTTTACCTTATCTAAATAAAAATCTTTTGATACTGCTCCCCCTTTATTGCTTCGTCAAGCGTGGGTTTGAGAAGTGAAAAATCGGCGATAAGCGAATGTGGCTTATTCTTCGGATCGTCCTGATAAAGCGGCACAAAATATACGCACTTTCGTGAAAGAAGCTGACCGATATTTTTAAGGTTTGCCGAGAGGGCGTCGTTTGAGGCAAGCGCAATTACAAGCGGACGGTCGCTTCTCAGATGAGCTTTTGCCGCCATTGTCACCGCTGTATCGGTAATACCGTTTGCCATTTTTGCCAGGGTGTTTCCCGTGCAAGGACAGATTATCATTGCTTCAAGTGCCATTTTAGGTCCTATCGGTTCTGCATCAAGAACAGTATGGATCACCTCGTGACCGCACATTTCGGTGACGTCACTTATAAGCTTTTCGGCTTTTCCAAATCGCGTATCGGTCGAATAAACGTTCTCGCTCATTATCGGCAAGACATCATATCCGCTTTCTATGAGCATTTTAAGCTGTGCAAGCGCATATTTATGTGTACAGTAGGAGCCGCACATAGCAAAGCCGATCATTTCCTCACCTCCATTTTTTCGAAGGCTTGGCAAACGCACTCACCGATAAGTATTCCCGCAGTATGCGGAGCGTACTTTCCGGGAAGCGAGGAAGCCCATAAAACGTTCGTACCAAGCTCGCGCGCTGCGCAGATGTCAACTCCGCCGGGTGCTGACGCAAGCTCTATAACAGTCAGGGTTTTATCCGCACGCTCGAGAAATTTTCTGTCGAATATCCATGAGGGTACGGTGTTGAAGATTATATCATACCCACGCTCAAGCTCGCCGCTCCAGCCGCTCTCCCCATCTATGAGAAGCGTTTTGCACCCCATGATTTCAAAATATGCGAGCGCATCGGCATTTCTGCCCGCAACCGTAACTCGGCTTCCAAGCTTTAAAAGAAGCTCGCAGAGAAGCCTTGATATTCTTCCCGTTCCCGTCACCGCTACTGTCGCTCCTCGCAAACACTTATCGAGGCTGTTCATGGCAATGCTTATTGCCGCCTCTGCGGTGATATATGCATTCTTTATCTGCAATGGCTCGCAAAGAAAATAATCGTAAACCTTTATTCCCTTTGCCTGCGCCTTTACAGTTGTACTTGGTGGTATTCGTCCGCCGAAAAGTATTGATTTTTCCTCCATGGCTTCAATAATACTGTCAAGTGTAATTCTTTGATTTTCAAGGTATCCGGGACAGTTCAAGGTCACTCCGTCCGTGCTTACGGGCAAGGGCAACACCACCGCATCGGCATCTTTAAGAGCCTCGCGCACGTCGTCACACTCACGTATTTCGGTGTCGTCTGTGCATTCACGGCAAAGCGCGCTTACGCAAATACTGATGTTTTCATTTGCGCAGATCGACCTTGCAACCGCGTATTGGCGCATATCTCCGCCAAGAATAGCAAATTTATATTTGTGCTTCATATTTCTATCTCCCATTAAGAGATTTTGGAATTACATTATTATGATATGAAGCAAAGCCTTGTTTTGACAAAGCTTATTTGAACGTCAGCGTAACTGTTTGATATTTTCCGCTTATAAAGTAGCTATGCTCGTCCGATGCCTCAACAAGGCTTCTTCGCGCCACCTCCTCCGAGGTATATATCACGGTAGCGCTCGGCAAAACCGCGCACGAAAAATTATCCTCATGTGTATTGTCACCGCCGACAATTATCCCCGTACATTCCGAGGTAAACGAATCAATGACCTCGGGACTGCACATCTCAAAGGTACACTCGTCAACATATCCCAAGCTCTCGTCCTGTCCGTACACGAAAACGGCATTTCCCTTTTGCTCGCCGTCGCGGAAATTTCCCACGCCGAGCGTCACGTTTCCTACCGTAAATGAGTCTCCGTTTTCATAAAGATATACGTTAACGCCGAGCCTATCTGCAAGCTTTGAAAGCTCCAGCGCACGACTTATGTCAGCCTGTTCCATAGGCTTTGGTATATATATACTTTTTACTATGTTCTTGCGAAGAAAATACTCCATTGACGATATGTGATAATTGGTTATATTCGTAAAGATTATACTGTCAACGTAGGTCGCGCCGTACTTAGCTGAATCCGTAAGCGCATCGGAAAAGCCGTCGTATGCGCCGCTCGACATATCAACTATACACGTCTTTCCACAGCTTCTAATAGCCACAGTCTCACTGCTTCCACTCTTATAATACGTCATATTATTAGGTGCAAATGAGTTATATGCCGCAACGCCTATCCCAAGTGAAAGAGAAAACACAAGAAAAGGAACGCAAATGAGCCATTTTCTTTTTAGCTTTATAACAAGAAGCACTACGAGTGCTACTGTAAACAGTACGACCAATATCCAAGCAAAGGCATATCGCAAGGAGATGGTTGCAACAGAAAGCGCAGAAAGCTTTTTTGCTACCCAGATCATAGCCGCGCCAATTTTTTCCGTTGCGGCGACTCCGACAGAGCCTACGTACGGAATAGAACCAAAAAGCATAAATGCGAGTCCAAAGATCATAAATACGGTGCTGATAGGCGAGAGCAGCATATTCGCGGGCACGGAAACCAGAGAAAGCTCTCCGAAGAAATACCACTGAATAGGAAGCAAAAACATAGTTGAGATCAAGGTCATTGCCGCCGTCATCGCAGCCGCCTTTATTGCCTTGACAGACACAGCAATAAATCTGTTCTCTATTTTAGGTAATCTGATTGCTTCGTTTACTAACGGATATACCGTTAAAAGCCCGAGCGTTGCCAAAAAGGACATCCACAGACCAAGCTCGTATACGGAATACGGGAAAATAAGCATGGTGACCGATACTGCGATAAACAACGTAGTAGGCGCATCGGGCTCCTCGGAAAGCAAAAAGGCTATGTAAACTATCCACAGCATAAATACGGAGCGAAGCGCTGACATTGAAAATCCCGTAAGACAAAGCAAGCCGACGGACAAAAGAGAGACTACCGCCATTCTTCCGAGCTTTGGAACGTAAAGCTTTTTTAAGATCAATTCAACAAAGCCAAGGAGAACAGTAATGTGCATTCCGCTTACCGCAAACAGGTGAGATACGCCCGTTCTGCGGAAATCTCTCAGCGTCTCGGTTGACATATCCGACGTATCTCCGATAAGAAAGCCCTTTACCATACCGCCCAGTTCTTCGCCAAACACCGTGACCGCTCTGTTGCTAACAAGCTCGCGCATCTGAAATAAGGTCACGTGTATTCCGTTACGGGCAAAGATCCGCTCCCACAGCGGCGCTTCATAATCAAAGCGGTCTACAAGCGCCGCGGCGTTCCCGTCAAGATCAACGCTTAAGAGAATATCGTTGTCTAGATAGCGGCTTTCGTCCGCATCTTTCTTAACAGGCGAGATCTCAACCTCAGCATATAGCACGTCACCGATATTGAGAGGGGTATCCGAGGAGCAGGTCAGGATAGATTTTTTGCGAACTTCCTCGCCATCTATATTTTCTATGTAAACGACGTACTTATCAGTATATCTTGAGGAATACTCTTTATCTATGATACTTATAGCCGCATTATATTTTCCCTCATATTTTTGGGCTCTATCACGGGGCAGATCGACCCTGAGCGCGACGTTCGCAATCGACGCGAGCATTACCAATAAGCAAAGCACCGAAAAAAGAACGTGCATTCTGTTCTTTTTAAGTATTATGAAAAGCACACTGCAAAAAATTAAGGCTATCCCCACGGAGACGACTATCCACGTTTTCACCCCAAGCGCTACCTGCGCTGGGATCGCAGCCGTAATGATAAACAGTAAGCAAAATAAGCACAGCGGACGCCTATGAAACAGTCCCAAGAATACACGCCTCCCTTCTTTTTGATATTCTGCATTTAGTTAAAAAGTTAATAATTCTTGAATTTTTAGTATTAAGTATTTTACATATTAATTTTTTGCTTGACAAAATACCATTTTTGTAATATAATGGTGCTGTGTGAGAAATACTCACACTAATAATATAACATACAACAAATCAGGAGGACGTAATGTACGAACAGTTTGTTAACATTCTCGTTGATGAGCTTCAAATTGACAGAAACGAAATAACCATGGAGTCGGAGCTTTCCAATGACCTTGGTATTAACTCTATCGAGCTTGCAGATCTCGTTATGATCTGTGAGGACAGATTCGGCATCGACATAGATGACGATGAGATCCGCGGCTTCACCACAGTCGGTGACGTTGTAAACTATCTTGAAAAGAAGAACTGAATATAAACGAACTGCCTTTTGGCAGTTCGTTTTTTCGTTTAATTCACTCACTTTAAAAGCCTTAGGCTCGTTCTGTACCCCTTGCCGCGTTCGGTAATTATAAGCTTTCTCCCAAGCGGGCCGTCAAGCTTCCGTCTTAGGTGACAGATATATACGTCGGAAATATTTCCGTCGTCAGCGCCAAGCAGCGCCATGATCCGCTCTCTTGAAACGATCTCTCCATCGGAATCACAAAGCTCCTGCAAGAGTGCCATCTCATGCCGCGAAAGCTTTACGTAATGATTGTTTACCACGATGGTATTTGCATCAATAACGCTTACCGTGTCGGCATCTCTGTGCTTATTCTGACTCTCGGCATTAGACACGTTACAAAACGACTCGCAAAGTCTCAATATATCTGAAAGTCTGCAAGGCCATGAAAGCATACTTCCCTTGCCGTCTATTTGAGTGCCGTATCTTTGAGATAAAGCGACGATCGGAACGGAAATATCGGTAATTCCCGAGGCTACTGTATCCACGTCTACAATAACAAAATCGAAAAATTCAAATGAATTAGCCGCATTTGTATAGATATTCACCTCATATCCAAAAAGCTCAAGCTCCGGGGTAATAAAATCCTTTACAGCAGGATCGAGCGTGATTATTGCTGCCTTTTTCATTCTCACTCCTCCGCTTTTGCATTAACTATCAAGCGTTCAACGATCTCTTTTATCTGATGTGACGTTGTTGCAGTCATCAGCTCAGCGCGCGCTTTGTTGGAGTCACGCACTCCGCTTACGTACCACGCCATGTGCTTTTTCGCCTCGGCAACTCCCGTTCTCTCGCCCTTCTCTGTTATCATTTCGTCAAGCTGACCGAGCGCTACGCGCATACGCGACTCGAAATCAGGATAATCAAATTTTTCTCCGCAAAGAGCTGCGGAAATTTCAGAAAATATCCAAGGATTGCCCTCGGCACCTCTGCCGACCATTATTCCGTCGCAGCCCGTCTTGTTTATCATTTCAAGCGCGTCAGCAGCACTTCGCACGTCACCGTTTCCTACTACGGGAATGCTGACGGCTTTTTTTGTTTTTTCTATAACCGACAAGTCTATTCCCGGTAAATAAAGTCTCTCTCGGGTTCTTGCATGAACGCACACCATGTCAGCGCCCGCATCCTCAAGCGCTTTGGCAAATTCAGGAGCGCAAACGCTTTTTTCATCCCATCCGGCTCTTATTTTAACCGTAACTGGAATACTCACAGCGCCCCTTACCGCCCTTACAATATCTGCCGCCAGCTTGGGATTTTTCATAAGTGCGCTTCCCTCACCATTTGCAGTGATTTTTCTGACGGGGCAACCCATATTTATATCTATTGAGGCAGGCACAGCGCTTGAAAGGCAGCCTCGATAAGAGTTGCTCTCTATCATTTTAGCAGCCTCCGCCATAAATTCGGGCTCACTGCCGAATATCTGCACCGCCATCGGCATCTCCTCGAGCTTTACGCGAGCAAGCGCCGCCGTGGCACTTTTTTCACTTATTTTTTTACTCCTTTGCTCATAGCAAAGAGCTTTTGCGCACACCATTTCGCTTACTGTAAATTCAGCACCAAGCCTCTTACAAAGAAGTCGGAAGGTGCTGTCAGTAACACCCGCCATAGGCGCTAACATCAGTCCGTTCGGTAAATTATATTTTCCTAAAATAATACTCATAAAAATCTCTCTGAAAATTCGGTAAATATGTGTTGAACACGCACGATTACAACGATTTTTACAAAAAACGTTGTCTTTTTCACTGCTTTTTGTCGAACGAATCTTGTTGACAGAATTACCAAAATATGGTAATATTTGAATACAAGTTAAAAATTAAGGAGTTAAAAAATGAAAATGTTAGAAACGATCAAAAACGACCCCAAAAAGAAATCTGTTGTTATCGGAATGCTTGCGACTTTGATACTTATCGCAATAATTGCAAGCTGTATAATAGCGAGCTTCAGCCGAAAAGCTTCCGAGGGTGCGGGCGACGGCAAAGACTCTGTGGAAACGCCCGACACCGACAGCAACATCGCCGTATTCAACCCCATAGAAGATACCGAAAGCACCGAATCCGTGCAAACCGAAAAAACCGAGGAGCCCGATGATACGCTTCCGCCTGTTGACGTAAGCGGAATAAACGGACTTAATTACGTAAGCCTTGGAAACGGCACCTGTGCTATCGACGGAATAGGAACGTGCACGCTTACACAAATTGATATCCCTACGTACAGTCCATCCGGTGACAAGGTAGTAAAGATTGCAGACGGCGCGTTCGAGGGCTGTAAAAATATAGTCAGCATAAGCATTCCCGCGAGCGTTCGCACCATAGGTGCGGGAGCGTTCAGAGGATGCAGATCGCTTACAGAGATAAGCGTTTCGGGCGACAACCCGATCTACTCCTCCGCTGACGGTGTTCTCTTTTCCGAGGATAAGTCCGTTCTTATTTGCATTCCTATGAATATTTCCGCAACGTCTTATCTGTTAAGCACCGACGTTCGGGCAATTGCCGCCTTTGCATTTGAGGAGGGCAGCAAGATAACGAGCATATTGTACGAAGGAAGCGTAAGCGATTTCCAAAAGATCGAGGTCCTTGAGGGCAACGATTATTTCAAAAAAATATCGATCACCTTAAATTACGTTCCGGGATAATGACGATAGGGGCGGCCGCATATTCTGCGCCTGCCCCGATTTTTACATCTTTTTCTGCGTTCTGTTAACAAGTATCTCTGCGGCACGATCGAGATAATCGTTATTCATCATCTCTATCCAACCCTTATCAACGAGGGCAGAAAGCTTCGAGTCCATAGGAATTCTTCCAAGCAGGTCGTAACCGAACTTCTCTGCAATTGCGTCAATATGGCTGTCGCCGAAAACCTTTATCTCCTTACCGCAATCAGGACACTTAGCGTAGCTCATATTCTCCACGATACCGTAAACCGGAACGTCCATCATAGCAGCCATGTTAGCGGCCTTTTCAACTATCATAGAAACAAGCTCCTGAGGACTGCTTACGATAACTATACCGTCTATCGGAATAGACTGGAATACCGTAAGCGGAACGTCGCCCGTTCCGGGAGGACAGTCGATAAACATGTAGTCAATGTCGTGCCAGATGGTGTCCGTCCAGAACTGCTTTACCGCGCCTGCGATAACGGGGCCACGCCAAATTACGGGCTTCGTTTCGTCGTCAAGCATAAGATTTATTGACATAATATCAATTCCCGATGTGGTGCTTGGGGGTATCATTCCCTTGTCGTCGCCCTCAACGGACGCCTTAAGTCCAAAGGACTTGGGGATAGACGGGCCCGTTACGTCCGCGTCAAGTATCGCGGTCTTGTATCCGAGTCTTTGCATATTGACTGCAAGCATCGAGGTAACGAGAGACTTTCCAACTCCGCCCTTTCCGCTGACAACTGCGATTATGTGTTTAACGCTGCTCAGCTCGTGTGCAGGCTCTGTGAGAGATTTTTTGTCCTTTGAAGAACAGTTCGAAGAGCACGTCGAGCAGTTATGAGTACATTCTGACATATTTAAATTCCTTTCATTTTGAAAAAATAATCCAGCACATCCTATTATACACCTTTTTTTTAATAAATTCAAGTATATTATTAATTTTATAAGCGAAAATAATTTTAATTTTCTAAGATTTTCAGAAAAAATTTTGCAAGCCTATTGAAAAAATTGCCAAAAGGTTGTATAATATTTAAGATTGATATAAAATATTTTTTGGAGGTCATTATGGCACAAACACTTAAAAAGCTTTCTAATTTTGACGGTGTGCAGGGTCCTGTCCTTACAATAGTTATGGACGGCGTAGGTCTTGCTCCCGAATCCGCTGCAAACGCGGTCGCTACCGCATATACACCCACATTGGACATGCTTATGGCAAATTATCCCATGGTATCTCTCAAGGCTCACGGCACAGCCGTAGGTCTTCCCTCAGACGACGACATGGGTAACTCAGAGGTTGGTCACAACGCTCTCGGCGCAGGTCAGGTATTTGCGCAGGGCGCAAAGCTCGTTTCTCAGTCTATTGAGAGCGGCAAGATGTTTGCATCCGACACGTGGGGAGAGATCGTTGCGAACGTAAAGAACAACGATTCTACCCTTCATTTCCTCGGACTTTTCTCCGACGGAAACGTTCATTCCCACATCGATCACCTCAAGGCTATGATCGTTCGTGCTAAAGAAGAAGGAATTAAGAGCGTAAGAGTACACACTCTTATCGACGGTCGTGACGTTGGTGAAACGAGCGCACTTGACTACGTTCTTCCCTTTGAAGCATTTATGTCCGAGCTTCGCGGTGCTGACTTCGACGTAAAGATCGCATCGGGCGGCGGAAGAATGAAGATCACGATGGACAGATACGAGGCTGATTGGTCTATGGTCGAGCGCGGTTGGCAGACTCACGTTCTCGGCGAGGGCAGAAAGTTTGCGTCCGCTGAGGAAGCTATCAACGCTTACCGCGAGGAATACAAGGTCATCGACCAGGATCTGCCCCCCTTCGTTATCGCAGAGGACGGCAAACCCGTAGGTACTGTTGAGGACGGAGACAGCGTTATCTTCTACAATTTCAGAGGTGACCGTTCAATCGAGATATCCAAGGCATTCGATGCTGCTGAGGGTGACTTTGATAAGTTTGACAGAGTTCGCGTTCCTAAGGTAGTATACGCAGGTATGCTCGAATATGACGGCGACCTCCACATTCCCAATAAGTATCTTGTTTCTCCTCCCGAAATTACCAACACCATGAGCGAGTACCTCACCATCACCGGTGTCAGCCAGCTCGCTATTTCCGAAACACAGAAGTACGGTCACGTAACTTACTTCTGGAACGGCAACCGCTCCGGTAAATTCTCCGAGGAGCTTGAAACCTATATTGAGATTCCCTCGGACGTAGTTCCCTTTGAGCAGCGTCCTTGGATGAAGTGCGCTGAGATCACCGATAAGCTCATCGAGTGCATCGAAAGCGGAAATTACAAGTATCTGCGCGTTAACTTCCCCAACGGTGACATGGTAGGTCACACCGGCTCTCTCCTTGCTACCAGATGCTCCATGGAGGCACTTGATCTTCAGCTTGCAAGAATACTTGCGGCGCTTGACAAGGTAGGCGGCGTTGCACTTATTACCGCTGACCACGGAAACGCTGACGAGATGTACGAGATGGACAAAAAGACGGGTGCGCCCAAGGCTGACAAGAACGGCAAGTTCAAGGCAAAGACCAGCCACACGCTCAACCCCGTTCCTTGCATCATTTACGACAACGTTACTTCTCACAAGTACAAGATGAAGAAGGACGAGGGCAACTTCGGTCTTTCCAACGTAGCGGCTACTATGGTTAACCTTCTCGGTTACGAAGCTCCTGCTATGTGGGATGAAAGCATAATTGAATTCTAATCAAAACAATATACCCCCGACAGTCTGCATGCGGACTGTCGGGGGTGCTTTTATTTAATACCGAAAAGCGTTTTAGCGTTATTTCTTGTTATTTCTACGATCTCCTCATAGGACTTGTTTTTTATTTCAGCAAGTCTTTGCGCGGTAAGTGCCATAAGTCCCGAATGATTCAGCTGTCCTCTGTATGGGTGAGGTGCAAGATAAGGACAATCGGTTTCTATAAGTATCCTATCAAGCGTTATTACCTCGGCAGCCTCAACAGCCTTTCTCGCGTTTTTGAACGTAAGAACACCCGAAAATGATATATACCAACCCCGCTTTACAAGCTCTGTCGCCATTTCGGGGCTTCCGCTGAAGCTATGGAAAACTCCGCGTACGTTCTTATACTTTATAACGGTTTCGAAACAATCTCCGTGAGCATCTCTGTCGTGAATAATAACAGGCAAGTCAAGGGCTTCTGCCATCTCGAGTTGCCTCTCAAAGCAATACACCTGCTTTTCCTTATCAAATCCCTCGTAGTGGTAGTCAAGTCCTATCTCTCCGAGAGCGACGATTTTATTCTTCTCTCGCTTTTCCTCTGTATCGATAAGATCATACAGCACTTTAAGTTCAGCATCGGGATCGTCTACGTACAGCATCTCCCCGGGATGTATTCCGGCAGCTACATACATTCCCTGGTATTTTGCCGCTTGTTCTATACAAACAAGACTGTTCTTGTTGTTAGTACCGACATTTATAACACCCGAAAAGCCTTTTCCAAATACGTTATTTTGAAGTATTTCATCGGCCCTGTCCTCAAATCGAATATCAAAATAATGCGCGTGTGAGTCAAAGAGCCCGGTACAATCTAAATTATCAAGTATATCTGTCATGTTTTCTCCAAGAAAGGGGACCGCCGCAAGGTCAGTCCCCATTTCAGTTATCTGATTCTCTCGCCAAGAGGCGTATCGTCAGAGAGGAATACTACTCTTACCTGCTCCTCGCCGCAAGCAAGTATCATTCCCTGCGACTCTATTCCGCAAAGCGTTGCGGGCTTGAGGTTGGTAACGAGTATTATCTTCTTTCCGATAATATCCTCGGGCGCGTAGAATTTTGCAATTCCCGAAACGACCTGGCGCTTCTCATATCCGAGGTCAACCTCAAGTCTAAGCAGCTTTTTAGCCTTGGGAACTCTTTCGGCGAAAGTAACCTTTGCGCTGCGAAGCTCTACGTTCATAAAGTCCTCAATGCCGATAAGCGCACAACCCTCGGGCTTCTCGGGCGCTTCCGCTGTCTTCTTTTCAGCCTCTGCCTCGGCGATCTGCTTTTGTCTTATCTCGTCAAACTCTGCAAGCTTCTTTGCCTCATCTACTCTTGCAAAGAGCACCTTGGAGTCCAAAACCTCGTTGCCTGCAACCATTCCGCTAAACGCATTCTCACACAAAACGGAATCGTAATCTCTCTTATCCGTTCCGAGCATATTGAGAATTTCCTCGGATGTAGCAGGAATAAAGGGAGCGAGAAGAACCGCGCCGAAGCGGATCGCTTCGAGAAGGTTATAAATAACAGTTTCGAGTCTTTCCTTGTTTGCCTCGTCCTTTGCAAGCGACCAAGGAGTTGTCTCGTCGATATACTTGTTTGCACGGCGAAGCATATTGAAAATGCACTCAAGTGCATCGGAAATCCTATATCCGTCCATGCATTCAACAACCTCGCGGCAGGTGGACTCACAAATCGCCTTAAGCTCTCTGTCGGGCTCTCCCTCGGTTTCTGCGTGAGGAACGGGAACCTTCTTATCAAAGTACTTCTTATCCATGTCAAGCGTACGCTTAACAAGGTTGCCAAGATTATTTACAAGGTCGTTATTAAAGCGAGCGATAACGGACTCGTAGGTAATAGAGCCGTCTGAGTTATACGGCATTTCAGAGAGCGCGTAGTAACGAACTCCGTCAACACCGAAATGCTCTGCAAGCATATCCGCGTAAATAACGTTTCCGCGCGACTTTGACATCTTATCAATGCCGAAATTAAACCAAGGATGTCCGAAGACCTTCTTGGGAAGCGGCAGATCGAGCGTCATAAGGAATATAGGCCAATAGATAGTATGGAAGCGCAAAATATCCTTGCCTATCATGTGTACGTCACAAGGCCAATATTTCTTGAAATGCTCCGACTGCTCCTCGTACGTCTTATCGGGATCGTATCCAAGAGCTGTAATATAGTTTGTAAGCGCGTCAAGCCATACGTAAACAACGTGTCTGTCGTCAAAGTCAACAGGTATTCCCCACTTAAATGAGCTACGCGAAACGCATAGATCCTGCAAGCCTGCCTTAAGGAAGTTATTTACCATTTCCTTCTTTCTCGACTCGGGCTGAATGAACTCGGGGTTGTCCTCGATATGCTTCATGAGTCTGTCGGCATACTTGCTCATTTTGAAGAAGTACGCTTCCTCCTGAGCTTGCTCAACGGGTCTTCCACAGTCGGGGCACTTGCAGTCACTTACCTGCGTTTCCGTAAAGAAGGACTCACAGGGAGTGCAGTACCAGCCCTCATAATGTCCCTTATATATATCACCCTTCTCATAGAACTTGGTGAATATCTTTCTTACAGCTGCCTCGTGGTTATCGTCGGTGGTACGGATAAAATAGTCGTAATCGGCATTCATACCGTCCCAAACCTTACGTATCTCGCCCGCTATGTTATCAACGTATTCCTTGGGGGTAATTCCCTTTTTTGCGGCAAGATTTTCTATCTTTTGACCGTGCTCATCCGTACCCGTACAGAAGAATACGTCGTAGCCTCTCTGCTTTTTGTATCTTGCAACGGCATCCGTCATGATAACCTCGTAGGTGTTACCGAAGTGAGGCTTGCTTGAAGCATATGCGATCGCCGTTGTTATATAAAATTTCTCTTTCATGTCGTTCTCCTTTGTACTCGTTTAATATACAAGCTTTTCGTTTATTAATACGTTATTCAGTTCTTTAACCTATATTATACCAAATAAATTCAGATATTACAATAGGTTATGCCAAATTATTCCTCTTATTCCTCGGAATATTCCTTTATTCCTTGCATACGGCTTATATATTTAAATCCGTCGACCTCGCCTCTCTGTATTGCTCCGAATATTTTATAGCGAAGTCCCTTATTTTCCTTTTCGAGTGTGCGAAGCAGCTGCTTCAT
>JAZOWN010000054.1:0-9670 GCA_045659245.1 Eubacteriales bacterium | reverse complement strand
GTCGGTGTCAGCAAAGAAAGGCGGTGGCTTAAATATCGGAGAAACCAAAACGAACACGGGTACTCGAGTTATCACTATGCCGCCGAGTGTCAGAGAGGTACTGCAAAACCGTAAACAAACGGCAATCACCGAATGGGTGTTTCCTGCATTCTTGAATCCCGAACAGCCGATACACCCCGAAGCAGCCTATCGAAAGCTCAAGGTAATACTCAAACACGCAGAGCTACCGCTGATACGCTTCCACGACCTGCGCCACACCTTCGCAACCCATGCGATGAAGGGCGGTGTCGATGCCAAAACGCTATCGGGCATTCTCGGACACACAAACGCCAGCTTCACGCTTGACACCTACACCCACCTAACAAGCGATATGCAGAAGAATGCATCCGCCGTTGTGGGCAACATTATGCAAAAAATAATGATAAAGGAGTAAATAATGGGAAATAAAAAGAGAAAAAACGGAGAAGGCACGGTACGCCTTCGAAAAGACGGACGGTGGGAAGGACGAGTCGTTGTCGGTTATGCCGACAACGGCAACCCACGGACAAAAAGTGTCTTGGCGAAAACCAAGACTGAGTGCCTTGAAAAGCTCGAAGCACTCAAGGAGCAGTGCGGAAGAACGAGCGATAAATTAAAGCCCGACATGCCGTTTGGCGATTGGATCGACTTCTGGTATCAGAACTTCTCCAAGCCGAAAATAAGGCTGACCACACAGCTCAGCTACGAAGGAAGAATCTATACGCACATCATCCCCGAAATTGGTAAGATACCGCTGAACAAACTCACGCAGAACGACCTACAGCAATTCTACGCAAGGCTGAAGAAAGGCGGTCGCAAACGGTTCGTGGAGCAGTACGGCGAGGGCTTGTCCGACAGAATGGTGCGCTCCTGCCATACCACCTGCCGAACGGCACTTGAAAAGGCGGTTGTCGAGGGGTTGATCACTACCAATCCTGCAATCGGATGCAGACTGCCACCGAAGAAAGCTAAGGAGATGCAGGTACTGACTCAGGCAGAGGTCCTACGCTTCCTTACACGAGCGAAAGAGGAAGGCTACTACGAAATGTTCCTTCTCGAGCTGACCACGGGAATGCGCCGAGGGGAGATCATAGGGCTGAAATGGCGTGACCTTAATCTGCAAACAGGTGAGCTTCGCATCACACGGCAGGTCGTAAAGACAGGCTCATCAAAGGAAATATCCGTGCCCAAGACAAAATCCTCGGTACGCACCATCCTACTTCCGCCCGATATGGTGGAGCTTCTCGCGGAGCTGAAAAAGCAGACCAAAGGCGAGTGGGTGTTCCCATCACCCGTAAAAGATGGAGAGCCGAGAAATCCCACGGCGGTGTACCACCGATTCCAACTGATCCTCGAACGCTCTCACTGCAAAAAGATACGTTTCCACGACCTACGGCACACCTTCGCTACGATGGCACTTGAAAACGGAATGGATATTAAAACGCTTTCAGCAATGATAGGTCACATCAGCTCAGAAACCACCTTGAACATCTACAGCCATATCACAGACACCATGCAACAGCAAGCGGCGGTGAAAATCGACCGAAAAATCGGCGGTACAAACGCAGAAATGCCCGAACCGCCGCCTCCCAAGGTAAGTGACGAGCCAACCCCCGAAAACGCCACAGAAACGGTTTTTGAGCCGTACAAGCCCAAGATAAGAAAGAGTGGCACGGGTTGCGTGACCATGATAAACGACCACCTCTACGAAGGACGGTTTACACCGAGAGTCAACGGAAAGCGTATATCCAAGAATGTATACGCAAAGACACGAGAGGAATGCGAGGAAAAGCTCGCAGAGCTGATAAAAACGATGAAAGCCGAAATTGCGGAGATGAAAAAGCAAGCGAAGAACGCATAAGGAAAGAGGGGCGACCACGAACGGTCGCCCCTCAAAATTTGCGTCGCAGAAAGCAAAGATAAGCAATGAATATTATATCGTCAAAAACACGCTACAAAAAAACATATAGTCCATTTGACAATAAATATAAAATATGGTATAATATTATCATGATTATCAAATATTCTACATAGGAGGTCGATATGTCTAATGAACGATGGGTGTCTCCATTTCCGCATACTATTCCATATTTGTTGTTCATTGAACACTTTACCGAATTAAATAATATATATTGGGCTCACGTCCCTGCCAAAAACACTATTGAAAAAAAGGCATTGGAATCCCTAAAAAGCATGGAAGAGGATCCTAAAAAATATTTTTTAATACGAGATGAAGATGATCGAAGATTGCCATTAACATACAAAGAATGGAAAGATAATTACCGTAATTTTGATGTTTACACAAGACTTAATATGCTTATGCTATTAAGCTCGTGTTTTGAAACTTATTTTCGAACGATTATTTCATTTGCGTTTGAATCAAAACCGGGTGTTATTATTGATTCTCCTGATTCGAAAGATGGCATCTTTCTTTTGAAGAGTAAACGTAATTATGGCGTACTGGGATCACAAGAATATAAATTTACGGATCAAGTTGAGTCTATTTGCACGGGTATGTGGCAGAGTAGGGTTGCAAATTTTAATAAATATTTTGGAATATTTCCAATAAGTGATTCTGACATACTCTTAATAGACGAAATGCGTCGAAAGAGAAACTCCGTAGGCCATTATTTTGGAAGAAACAAAGATAATTATGAAGCACCATTGTCTTTCTTCCCTGAACCGATAGATCCTATCTCTCATGAAAAACTTCTCAAGTATTTCAAGTTGGTTCACAAAATCGTATCAGATTTGGACATATACTTAAAAAACAACTATCTCGGTTCGTATGATATTATCAAATATTACTTTAAATGTGTCGAAAACGGAATAATAACTGGAAAAAATGTTGGCGATCATGCACGTGAACTTCGAAAACTACTTGGATCTTTAGGAATGAGAATTGTCGATGCAAATTATTATCGAAATTTGATAGCCTATGTTTCTTTAACCGATGAAAAGAATGCCTATATTTATGGTAAGAGAGCAAGTGCTAAAATTGTTAAAGACAGATTGAAAGAGCGCGGAGTTTCTTTAACGATAGAAGAACGAACTATCGCTTTTAACGAACGCGTTTTCTCTACAATAATCAACTACTACTCCATAAAAGATAATAGTGATTACTGTGAAAAAAGAGGTAGAGAAAAATACGAATTGTTTTTCTCTGAAAAAGCAATAGATTTTATTGTTGAAAAAATAGTTGAAAATCCTCGATTATTAGAAACAATAAATAGAAATGCAAACTCGTGATTAAGAACAGCCGTCAGACATTTGTCTGACGGCTGTTTGGTCGGAGTGGGGAGAATCGAACTCCCTCGAATCTTGGTCCCAAACCAAGCGCCATCCCATTAGGCGACACCCCGAAAGATAAAAAATATTTGAGTTTTTGAGTTTTTTCCGTAAGTGGTCAAACATGTGGTCAAACCGCTTTTATAGAGGATTTTGCGAGATGGGAGAGCGCCGAAAAAGTCAGAGTTTACAAGGCTTTTCGGCGTTTTTCGGGATTTCATAATGAGGGGGCGGTGTCTTGCTCCCAAACGTCGCGCGCTACCAACTGCGCCACACCCCGATGTGTGAAAAATATTCGATTTTTTAGGTCAATTTCCGTAAGTGGTCAAACATGTGGTCAAACCGCTTTTATTGAGGATTTTGCGAGAGAGGATAGTGCCGAAAAAGTCAGTGTTTACAAGGGCTTTCGGCGTTTTTTGCTTTCTCGGAGAGTGTAGTCGGTGTCCTGCTCCCAAACGTCGCGCGCTACCAGCTGCGCCACACCCCGATAAGTATTAAATTTTAAATCGAAAGAGCAGTTGTCCGCTGCGCTTCCTGTTGCAACTAAGGCTCTGCCTGCGCCGAGGCTTGCCAATCGCCAAGTTGCTGCCAATCCTTATGCCTCGCTTCATCCGCCCCCGGCGGCGCTCGGCAACGTCTCCTGTTGCGGTGCCCAAAATTTGTTGCTCGTTTGTACTCGCCAAATTTTGACCGCTGCCACTCCTTATGCCTCGCTTCATCCGCCCCCGGCGGCGCTCGGCAACGTCTCCTGTTGCGGTGACCAAAATTTGTTGCTCGTCTGCACTCGCCAAATTTTGACCGCTGCCACTCCTTATGCCTCGCTTCATCCGCCCCCGGCGGCGCTCGGCAACGTCCCCAACTGCGCCACACCCCGATTGTTTAATTATAAGTTTATTTTTTAGTTATGTGTTGCGCTATATCCTGATAAATTTTATTTTAACGCTACTCGCGCTCATAATTATATCAAAAATATTTTCAAAAGTCAAGAGGTATTTGAATTTTACGCTTTATTACTTTTGCCGCGCAGAATTATTTATCAAGGCTTTATTTTATGTTGACAGAAATATAGAATATATGATATAATATATGGGACAAAAAGTATTGCGGAGGTGCGGTATGCCAAGGAACAAAATTGAGAGAAGCGATATAGAGCCGATAGAGCTTCACCGCTCATACGGTGTTACCAAAAAGGAAACGTGGCTTACACATCTTAACAGCTGGCTTGCTTCTGTTCTTGCGGTAAAGCTATTAATAGGTTTAAGTGTTGTGTGGATACTTGCCCTGGTATTATTGATAGCTATGCTTGGATATCTTGGCATTTTACTTGCTATTATAGCGACTGCTCTTTTTGTTTATTTCGTGTTGCTCAGAAAGGTCAGAAAAAGAATCAAATTCCTATTTCGTTTGCGTCGCACCTGCAAAAAATACGGATTTAAGCTTACCTTCAAGAGAAATTTCTTTAGCGGCTTGCGCTTTAATAAGCGGGGCTTGGATTTTACGGTAGACACAGGTAAAAAGATATGGTGTGTAAGATTTTTCACCACTCCGAAATATCTTTCCCACATTACCTTTGTTGACAAAAAATCTATCCAGATCAAAACGGGTATCATAAAGAGCCGTCTCGGATTTGTTCTTGGGTTAAACAAAAGCAAAGTAAAGAGCGTAGAGTACACCTTTGACGACTGCATCACGGCAGAGGGCAGAAAAATCGAGAAGGCGGTTTTGCTCAATCCCGTTCCGCACGACGTTTTTAAGAAGGACTATGACGGCGCGATAATACCTATCGGTACGGGTGAGCGCATTCACGGATATACGATATTTTCGGGCTCGGGATTTCTTGAAAATCTTCGCCGCGAGTCGTGAGCACAGCAGGGTACGGGGGGATTTTCATTGGTAAGATCTGATTTTTTCAAAAGCTTTAAATTGAGCGGAAACGCCCTTAAATTTATAGCCGCGTTTTGTATGGCGGCCGATCACGTCGGTGTCGTTCTTTTCCCTCGTGAGGAGATATTCCGAATCGTGGGGCGGCTCGCGTTTCCGCTGTTTGCGTATATGCTTGCAGAGGGCTGTGTGCATACGCGCAACAAGCGAAAGCATTTTCTTTTGTTGTTTTCGTTCGCGTCTGTATGTCAGATAGGCTACACGGTGTTCACGCAGGATACGTACATGAGCATTCTCATTACGTTTTCGATTGCAATTTTGCTTATATACGCACTCGAATTTTTTAAAAATACTCTTTTTTCGGACAAGCATCTTGTCCTCAAAATACTGACGGGAGTATTGTTCGTTGCGGCACTTATAGGAACGTATCTCTTAAATGAGGCAGTTGTCATTGATTACGGATTCGGGGGCTGTGTTTTGCCGCTTTTGCCGACCGTCCTCAGAAAGCCAAAGGGCGCTGACGGCAAGCCTTGGCGACTACTTGACAACAAGTACGTTCACGTCGCGGCGTTTGCGCTTGGACTCTCGGTATTTGCCGCCGTTGCGGGAGGGATACAGTGGTTTTCACTTTTAGCGATACCCTTGCTTTTACTCTACTCCGAAAAAAGAGGAAAGCTTAAAACCAAGTATTTCTTTTATATCTTTTACCCCGCGCATCTCGTTTTGATCTACGGAATAGGCGTTCTCGTGGAGATTCTCGAAAAAGGGGCTTGAAATAGAGCTTTTGGAAACAATAAACATATACATTATTTGGAGGTTTTAAATGAACATTACAGAGAGCATTAAGTACATTGGAGTTAACGATCATAAGATCGATCTGTTTGAGGGACAGTACGTTGTTCCGAACGGAATGGCGTACAATTCCTACGCGATAATTGACGAAAAGATCGCCATTATGGATACGGTTGATGCCGCTTTTACGCACGAGTGGCTTGACAATATCGGAGAGGCTCTCGGGGGCAGAACCCCTGACTACCTTGTAGTTCAGCATATGGAGCCAGACCACTCCGCAAACGTCTTTAATTTTCTTAAGATATATCCCAAGGCAATTGTCGTTTCCACGGCGAAGGCATTTGCCATGATGAAGAATTTCTTCGGAACGGATTTTGAGGACAGACGTATCGTCGTTACCGAGGGAGATACTCTTTCGCTTGGTTCGCACACCCTCACGTTCGTTCTCGCGCCTATGGTGCACTGGCCTGAGGTTATGGTTACCTACGACGTAAAGGACAAGGTACTCTTTTCTGCTGACGGCTTTGGTAAATTCGGTGCTCTTGACGTTGAGGAGGACTGGGCTTGCGAGGCAAGACGCTACTATATCGGTATAGTCGGAAAGTACGGCGCGCAGGTGCAGAGTCTTCTTAAAAAGGCGGCAGGCTTAGATATTGAGATAATCTGCCCCTTACACGGACCTATCCTTACCGAAAACCTCGGATATTACCTCGGTCTTTATAACACTTGGTCGAGCTACTCCGTTGAGTCTGAGGGTATAGTTATAGCGTACACCTCGGTTTACGGAAACACGAGAAAGGCAGTAAATCTGCTCTCGGAAAAGCTTAAAGCGAACGGTTGCCCCAAGGTCGTTATTCACGATCTCGCGCGCACCGATATGGCAGAGGCTGTTGAGGACGCATTCAGATACGGAAAGCTCGTTCTTGCAACTACCACGTACAACGCCGAAATATTCCCCTTTATGCATCAGTTTATAACGGCTCTTACAGAGAGAAACTACCAGAACAGAACGGTAGCTCTTATTGAGAACGGAAGCTGGGCGCCCGTTGCCGCAAAGGTGATGAGAGGCATGTTTGAAAAGAGCAAGAATATCACCTTCGCTGAAAATACTGTTAAGATCCTTTCTGCGCTTAACGATGAAAGCACTGCTCAACTTAACGCGCTTGCAGACGAGCTTTGCCGCGAGTATATCGCGCAGAGCCCCGAAACGGCAAACAAGAACGATCTTACGGCGCTCTTTAAGATAGGCTACGGTCTTTACGTCGTTACCTCTAACGACGGTAAAAAGGATAACGGACTTATCGTAAATACCGTTACGCAGGTTACGAACACTCCTAACAGAATAGCAGTTACCATCAACAAGGAAAACTATTCTCACCATATTATCAAGCAGACGGGAAAAATGAATATCAACTGCCTTACGGTTGACGCGCCCTTCTCAGTATTCGAGGCGTTTGGCTTCGTCAGCGGAAGAAACGTTGATAAATTCAAGGATTGCGAGCCGCTTCGCTCGGATAACGGACTTGTGTTCCTGCCGAGATATATCAATTCCTTTATGTCGCTTAAGGTAGAGCAGTACGTCGACCTTGATACTCACGGAATGTTTATCTGCTCTGTGACTGAGGCAAGAGTTATTTCCGACAGAGAAACTATGACCTACGCATACTATCACAGCAACGTAAAGCCCAAGCCCCAGACGGACGGCAAGAAGGGATACGTTTGCAAGATATGCGGTTACGTTTACGAGGGAGAGGAGCTTCCCGAGGACTTCATCTGTCCGCTTTGCAAGCACGGAGCTGCTGACTTTGAGCCGATAAAGTAAGTAAAATCTGGCAGCCACAAAAAGTTTTGTGGCTGCCACCGTTACGGAGATATATATGAAAAAAGTACCTGAAAACATAATCTTGCGCGTAGAGGAGCTGCGCCGACAGCTTGCCTATCATTCGGAGAGATACTACGTAGAGGATGCTCCCGAAATATCCGACTACGAATACGATATGATGTACGCCGAGCTTATCCGACTTGAGGCGGAGTACCCCTCGCTGTACGATCCTACGTCTCCTACCGTAAGAGTAGGTGGGCGCGCGCTCGATAAATTCGAAAAGCACACTCACGCGTATCGCATGGACTCGCTTTCCGATGTTTTTTCATTTGAGGAAATAGAGGATTTTTGCCGCCGAATGGAGGGGCAGATAGATGCTCCAACGTATTCGGTAGAGCCTAAGATAGACGGTCTTTCGGTGTCTCTTATTTACGAAAACGGTGTTTTCGTAAAGGGCGCGACCAGAGGTGACGGAGTCGTGGGCGAGGACGTTACCGAAAATCTTCGTACGGTTCATTCAATACCCTTAAAGCTGAAAGAGCCTCTTGACCTTACGGTAAGAGGCGAGGTATACATGCCGAGAGCGGTATTTGAGTCGATTAATGCTGAAAGAGCAGAGGCGGGAGAGGCGCTTATGGCAAACCCGCGCAATGCGGCGGCAGGCTCCTTGCGCCAGCTTGATTCTAAAATAACAGCCAAGCGTAAGCTTGATATATTCGTATTTAATTTTCAGGGCGGAAGCCTTTACCTTGACGGTCATGCTCCCTTGACGCATGCTGAAACTCTTGACAGACTTTCCTATCTTGGCTTTAAGGTACTCGAGATGCGCACGGTCGCATCGAGCGCCGACAAAATTATCAGCCATGTTCAGCATATAGGCAAGGAAAGAGAAGCGCTCGCGTACGACATAGACGGAGTGGTGGTAAAGCTCGACAGACTGTCTCAGAGAGCCAGCGTCGGTGAGGGAACTAATACGCCAAAGTGGGCGGTCGCTTACAAATTCCCACCCGAGGAAAAGGAGACGCTGCTTGAGGATATTACGGTAGCAGTAGGAAGGACGGGCGTGCTCACGCCTACCGCAGTCCTCTCTCCCGTAAGACTTGCGGGTACTACGGTAAGCCGAGCAACGCTCCATAATCTTGATTTTATAAACAAGAGAGATATAATGCTTGGTGATACGGTGATAGTCCGCAAGGCGGGAGATATAATTCCCGAGGTAGTCCGCGCCATTCCCGAAAAGAGAAAGGGCGACGAACGAGTGTTCGATATGCCCACCAGATGTCCATCCTGCAACGAGCCTGTTTTCAGAGATGACGGCGACGGAGCGGCGATACGCTGCACCAATGGGGCTTGCCCCGCGCAGCTCTCAAGAGCCATCGAGCATTTTGCGTCCAAGAACGCTATGAATATAGATGGACTTGGACCGCAGATAGTCGAGCTTCTGCTGAAAAATCGGCTTATCGGAGACGTTTCCGACCTGTATCTTCTTGAGGTAGGTCAGATAGAGACTCTTGAGCGAATGGGAAAGAAATCCGCTGAAAATCTTGTGAACGCAATAAAGGAATCCAAGGAACGCGGACTTGAACGTCTTATTTACGCTCTTGGAATCAGAAATATCGGAGAGGTGGCGGCAACCGCATTGGCGGCGAGATACGGAACTCTTGATGCGCTCACCAAGGCAACTCGAGAAGAGCTTTAGGCTCTTGAGGACTTTGGAGAGGTCACGGCGGATTGCGTTCTCAATTTCTTCTCCCACCCTCAAAACCTTGCGCTCGTGGAAAAGCTTGCGGCTTGCGGACTTCTCACACGCTCGGTTGCAGAGCCCAAGGGAGACCTTTTCGCAGGTAAGACCTTTGTTCTGACAGGAAC
>JAZOWN010000053.1:0-3018 GCA_045659245.1 Eubacteriales bacterium | reverse complement strand
GATAAGTTCGTATGATATAATTTATGTAAGATATTTTCGTGAGGTGTTTTTCTATGAATCAGAAAAAGCTTAACTTGATTTTGACAATAGTGGCGGCTGTTTTTGCAGCGCTGTTCGTTGCTTTGCTCGTATGCGGCTTAGTAATTGATTTTACATACACCGTTACAAAGATCATGATGATCGTCGTTGCACTCGTCAGTCTTGCTTTGGCGGCAGAGCTTGCTTTTCTCGTTTGGTTTGGCGGAAAGGGAGATAAGCCCAACTACTTCCTTTACGATGCCTCGACCAAGAAAAACGTAGGCGCGGAAAAGCTTACGCTTCAGGTCGTTAACAGAAGAATGGATAGATATTTTTCAGAGTTTGCTCCCTCCGAGGGAAAGCTTTGGACTGACGGTATACTTGAGGACCCCGACCTTGATATGGAGGACGCCTTCAAGCCCTTGGTTGCGTACAAGCTTCTGATAGACCTTGCCGACAGAGACGTGGAAAAGGGCTGGAAGTGCTTTGAGGTGGCTTCCGCGGCGACCGTTGAGTTCGTTTGCTCCTCTCTTGAAATGAACGGAGAGACTGAGATCGCGGGAAATCTTCGCAAGATGAAGGCAATTGTGCCGTTCCAGGTAAAGTACGTAAGAGACTATCTTGTAAGCAACGCTAACTACTTGCAGACCAAGATGCTTATGTACGTTCGCGACAATATTGAAAAATTCAACTGAATTGTATAAAGTAGACAATTGCCGTGCAGAAAATTCTGCACGGCAATTGTTTTATCCCTCTTGAAAAAAAGCAAGATCTATGTTACAATATATTAGAATGGGTTCGTAGGAGGGTATATGCTCTATATTAGTATTGCAGGATTGAAAATTTGCATTAAAAATAAATACGACCACGTAGAAAGGCTTTGCGCGTCTTACGTTTGCGATCCGACGGAGCATGCCGATATTGAGGTTTCGATAAGCGAGGATCTTATTGATGATGAGATCAGTATTGCGGAAACTAATGTTTCACGGGGCTATGCCGAGAGCATATGCATCTATCGCGAGATATCAAGGTATCTGCCGCTTAAATATAACGCATACCTGTTTCACAGCGCGGTGATCGAATACGGCGGTGAGGGCTTTGCCTTTGCGGCAAAGAGCGGAACGGGAAAGTCCACCCACATTTCTCTTTGGAGAAAGTATTTTGGCGAGGGGGTTCACGTCGTTAACGGGGACAAGCCTATTTTCCGCTTTGACGAGGACGGTCGCCTTTACGCATACGGCACGCCTTGGTGCGGCAAGGAGGGCTGGCATACAAACACAAGAGCTCCGCTTAAAGCGATCTGCTTCCTTGAACGCGCACAGAAAAATGAAATAAGCCGAATTGGCGCCGATGAGGCTGTAATGCGCGTATTTCACCAGATACTTACTCCGTCCGATATGGAAACTGTCGATGCGCTTTTTCCGCTTCTTGACAGGACGCTTAAAGAGGTGCCTTGCTACGTTCTCGGCTGTAATATATCCGAGGAAGCGGCAGAGGTCGCCTACAATGGAATGAAATAAAAATGAGGAAAGAAAAATGAAAATAAAGAACGGATTTGTTGCACGAGAAATAGCAGGACAGTACGTAGTCGTTGCCCTCGGTCAGGCAAGCAAGGTATTTAACGGAATAATAAAGCTTAACGAAAGCGCTAAATTCATCTGGGATATGCTCGCGAGGGGCGCTGAGAAAGAGGAGATAGTAGAGGCGCTTTTGAATGAATACGAGGGAGTTGATGCGGCGGTGGTCGAAGCTGACGTTGAAAAATTTATAAATGAGTTAGAGGGAGCAAATATCCTTGAATAACGGTGAATTTTATCTTTCCGATGCAATAGAGGCAATAGAGGACGTGCTTGCGAGCGGCGGAGAATTTCGCATGTATCCAAAGGGTACGAGTATGCTTCCTCTTATAGTACAGACGAGAGATTCCGTCGTGCTTGTGCGTAATTTTGATATTCCCGCAAAAAAGCATGATATTGCCTTTTACCGCCGAAAAAACGGTCAGTTCGTCTTGCACAGAGTTATGGACGTTCGTGAGGACGGAACGTATACGATGTGCGGAGATAACCAGACTCAGCTTGAATACGGAATTGAAAAAGAGCAGATAATAGCTTGCGTTTCGCGCCTTTACAGAAAAGATAAAGAGATCGGAACGGACAGCGGCATATACTCTGCTTACGTCGTCTTCTGGACTAAAATGCCTATTCGCAAATTCTTCTTTTTCATAAGACGAGTAAAGAATAAGATGGTCCGAATTTTTCGCAGGATATTTTCTAAACGTACTTGACTCTATCGACATAATATGATATAATATTTAGGATAAAAAAGTTTCCCGGAGGTCTGTCATGAAAATGCTTTTTAAGAATGCCAAAATGTATGAAAACGGCGTTTTTATTTCTACCGACGCTATCTTTGACGGCGAGCATTTCAATATCCTTAACGGCGGGATCTCTGATACCGATATCAGTGGTTCCCGTATTTTTAATAATTGTTATATTTTACCCGGCTTTTGCGACGTGCACGTGCATTTTCGCGAGCCGGGCTATTTATATAAAGAGGATATTGCAAGTGGTTCGGCGGCAGCGGCACACGGCGGGTATACGGCGGTTTGCACCATGCCAAACCTTATTCCTACGCCTGATTCAAGAGAAAATCTTGATATTCAGTTAAGAGCGATCAAGGAAAAGGCGAGCATTGCGGTTTTGCCTTTCGGTACTATAACCGTCGGCGAGAAGGGCGAGGCACTCTCGGATATTGAGGGCATCGCTGCTGACGTAGTAGGCTTTTCTGACGACGGCAGGGGCGTGCAGTCCGAGGACATGATGCTCGACGCTATGGTAAGAGTAAAGGCGGCAGGCAAGATGATCTCTGCGCACTGTGAGGAAAACTCCTTGCTTCGCGGCGGCTATATTCACGACGGTGAGTATGCCAAGGCACACGGACACAGAGGCATCTGCTCCGAGAGCGAATATGCGCAGATCGCGCGCGACCTCGAGCTTGTTG
>JAZOWN010000052.1:0-12951 GCA_045659245.1 Eubacteriales bacterium | reverse complement strand
CGTTTCTCTTGAATCGGTGCAGACGTAATTAAAAGGCAAATCGCGCTCAAATTCTCCACCAACATAGGTAAGAACTCCGCCGCAAATCTCTGCAAGCTCTGACATTGTAAGGCTATTACATCCAACGTTGACCTTCATAACAATCCGTCCTTTCTCATTTTAAAGCTCCGTCAGAGGGCAAAAATCCCCTATACGTCGCCATTTCGTTTTATTTTTTCGAGGGCAGAGCGAAGTATATCGCGCTCGTCGAATGGGATCTTGCCCTCGGCTGTTATCTGATATTTTTCATGTCCCTTGCCCGCAAAAACGAGCACGTCGCCGGCTCGGGCTATCTTTACCGCGTAATTTATGGCCGCCTCTCGCGACTTTATTTTTGCGTGGGGCTTTTCCTTATCTATTCCCCTCATCACGTCCGCGATGATCGCGTCGGGGTTCTCTCCTCTTGGGTTATCCGACGTAACTATCACAAAGTCGGATAGGCGCGAGGCAATATTTGCCATTTGCTTTCGCTTTCCCTTATCTCGCTCACCGCCACAGCCGAACATGAGTATTATTCTCGCGCCGCCACTGCTAAATGAGTGAAGCGATAAGAGCAATCGTTCAAGCGCGTCGGGAGTATGCGCGTAATCGATAATAACGTCAAAGCCGCGCTCTGTACGGATCTTTTCCATTCGCCCCTCTGCACCTGTAAAGCGCGAAAGTCCCCCTATTATGTCCCCTGCCCCGATTTTTGCGTCAAGCGCAAGCGTTGCGGCAAGCTGTGAGTTCGTCACCGCAAAATCGCCAAGCACGGGAGATTTTATACTGTAATTTTTACCCTCAAAGCAAAGGGTATATTTTATTCCGTCTATGTCGCATATCGGTTGGAGAGCAACACAGTCTCCGTTTCGCCGCGAGCAGGAAACACCGTCCTTATATCTATTAAGAAGCCGCGCGCCCCACGGGTCGTCGACGTTTATTATTTTGCGGCGACAATGCGAGAAAAGCTTTGCCTTGGCTTCAAAATAGCTTTCCATATCTCCGTGAAAATCAAGATGATCCCGCGTAAGATTTGTAAAAATTCCGTATTCAAATTCTATGCCCTCAACTCGCGAGAGCGCAAGAGAATGACTGCTTACCTCCATAAAGACGTAAGCGATCCCCTCGTCCGCCAAATGAGCGAGAAAGGGATAAAGCTCCGACGAATGTGGAGTTGTAAGCCCCGTTCGGCACAGCTCTGTTTGTATTCCGTTTATACGGCAACCGAGTGTTCCTATCACCGCGCACGGTACGCCCGCCTCCATGAATATACTCTCAAGCATATAAGAGACGCTCGTTTTTCCGTTAGTTCCCGTAATTCCGACTATCTTAAGCCTATCGGACGGCCTTTTATACCACTCGTTATAGAGCCGTGCAGCCACAAGTCTGGTGTTATCAACTTTAATAATTGCGGCACCACCCACACACCCGTCACGCACCTGCTCGGCTACTATAACTAAAGCTCCGTTTTTTATTGCTTCTTTTATATAGTCGTGACCGTCATTATTATGTCCCGCGACACATACGAAAATGCATCCCGCAAATGCCTTTCGGGAATCCGTCACGACTCCGCTTATCTCTAAATTCGAGTATTCTTCGGGGTAATCAACCCCCGCTACCGAAAACAGCTCTGATAAGAGCATACACCCTCCGAGGTTTTAATTGTTTAAACTTCCCCGGAGCGCAATATCGCCCCTATAATAGATCAATCAGTTTATTGGATTAGAGATATAATCCTCGTCCTCAGTACGGCACTTCACCGTTATCACCTGTCCCTTGGCAACCTTTGTTCCTGCCGGTATGGATTGCTCGTAAACAAGCGCGCCCGTTCCCGTAAGGTGATATTTACTTCCCTCGATCCTTATATTGAGTCCGCGAGCGGTAAGCTGCGCATTCGCCGTCATAGCGTCCATTCCGATCAAATTCGGAACCTCAACGTCCGTCACCATGAGGGATTTATCGGTATAAAGATAAATAACACCGTTTGATTTTTCAACGTATGCGCCGCTTGCGGGAAGCTGTCCTGCGACCTTCAAGTCGTCATTGTCCTCACCTACTATCTTGTAGCTGAGTCCGAGCTCCTCGATTCTTTCCTTGGCGCGTCCTAACGTCCAGCCGCTGTAGCTACCGACGCGTATGGAAAGCTTTTTAAGCTCTGCCTCGGTATATTCCGCGGTAATTCCCATCTGCGGGAGAATGTTTTTGAGAGCCTCTGCAACGTAAGGAGCTGCAACCGTGCTTCCGTAAAGCGTTCCCTTCGTAGGCTCGTCAACGATAATTATTATAGCCACCTGAGGATCGTCCGCGGGCGCATACGCCACGGTCGAGCAGATGTAAAGCTCGTCGTCGCTTTCGTATTCCTCGGCAAGCGCTATCATACCGTTTATCTGATTTTGAGTAAAGTAATTTTTAAGCACTCCGCCACCGCTGCGTATATCGTCTGCGATCGCCCCATAGTAGGTCTGACCGAAGCGCAGAGGAACGTCAACAAAGTCACTGTATATTTCGGGATTTTTTGAAAGCTTATCCTCGGGATCGAGGGTGTTATACAGGGAGAGCACGTCGCCGCCCTTTCCCTTATAAATGCTCACCGCAGAAGCAAACGCCTCGGCAAAATCGTAAGTGCTCTTTTTCTTTTCAGACGTACCCGTCTTTGCGGCTACCTTGTATCCTGCAACGTATGCGTTTTTCGCACCGCCGTTGCCCGAAACGCCTTCCTCAAGCATCTGGGATATGGTTTTGCACACGTCCTCGCTGACAGTCTCGCGCTTAACCTCTACCTCGTGTGCATAAACTACGTTACCCGAGGAGTCGGTTATGCTCTCAACAAGATAAGGAGTCAGCAGATTTCCGCCGTTTGCAACGGATGAAACCGCCGTTATCTGCTGAATAGGCGTTACGTTAAAGTTCTGACCAAAGGCATATATCGCAAGGTCAAGCTCAGACATCTGATCAATAAAAATACTGCTTGACTCACCGGGCAAGTCAATTCCCGTTTTCTCGCGATATCCGAAAATATCCGTATACTGAACGAATTTATCAACACCAATTCTGCCGCCAAGCGTCATAAACCACACGTTGCAGGACTGCTGAAGTCCGCCCGCAAAGGTAAGCGAGCCGTGTCCTTGAACCTTGTGACAGTGTATATTTATGCCAAGCACCTTTTTGCTTCCATGACAGCTAACCGACTCGTTAAGGCTAACGAGCTTTTCTTCAAGTGCCATAGACGAGGTAATTATCTTAAAGGTCGAACCGGGGATATAGCTTTCCGCAACAGCCTTATTTGACCACGCCTCCGTAAGAGTCTTGGAAATCAGTGCATTGTATTCGTCGCTTCCCTCGGAATATCCCGATTTTGCGAGTGTCGCCTTCATTTCCTCACTCATCGCCCAAGGGTCGTTGAGGTCGAACGGTGAGGACGTTGCCATAGCGAGAATTGCTCCCGTATTTACGTCCATAACTATACCGCACGCGCGGTTCTGCACGTTATGGTCCTTGACTGTCTTTTCGAGCTGCTCTTCAAGATAGCTCTGAACGCTTGCGTCAATCGTTGTGGTGACGTCGTAGCCGTCAACCGCGTCTATATAGCTCGCGTACTCATAAGGCATTTCATTTCCGTATGAGTCACGGGCGAGAATGTAATATCCGTCCGTTCCGCGAAGATATTGGTCGTACTGATATTCAAGTCCGTAAAGTCCAACGCCGTCGCTGTTGGTAAATCCTATGACGTGAGCGCCGAGCGTCTCTCCGGGATAATAGCGCGTGCTCTGCGCCTCGAGATATATCATATCCTCAAGGTCGTTTGCCTCAATGTACTCGCGCACCTTATCGGCGGTCTCCTCTTTGACCTTTCGCTGAATAGTTCTGTCGAGATACTGCGTGTATCCAGTTGCCTGCTTGTATACCGACTCGTAGGTAACTCCGAGCGTATCGGAAAGTCCGCGCGCCACCACGTCTGCGTAATTGACGTAGCCCGCTTCTCCCTCTGTGCCCGATGCCGATGCAATGCTCGATGGAGAAATAAAGACACGGTAGGTGGTAATGTTCGTGGCAAGCACGTTGCCGTTACGGTCAAATATCTTTCCTCGGTCGGCAGGCACGGGAGATTCCGTCGTCATCTGATTTATGACCTTAGACTGATATTTTTCAAAATTTACCGTTTGTATGATAAGTATTCGTATGAGAAGCACGGCAAACACTCCGAAAACCGCCAACGCCACGATGGTAGAACGTCTTATCGCACCCGTGCTGACTGTTTGTCTTCGCATTGCCCTCTCCTTTCACACGTTCATGCTCTTTAATTTTGCTTTATTATTCAGAAAAATCCCATCACAGTTTCATAATATGTAACTTGGTGGGATTTTATTCTGAAAGTATTAGTTTGTATCTATGCCGAAAGCGGCAAGCAGCGCCGCAAGTCCGACGTTTTTGTCCTGATTTTCGTCGTAGATAATAACCTCGTCATCTCCCTTGATCGGAAGATACTCGTTATCGGCGTGTTCTCTTTTTATCATACCGAGGGTCTTGGCGTCTGCCTCAAGCTCATTTATGCTGTATTTGAGGTCGAGCTTTCCTTCGAGATCCGCCTCTTTTGCTTCAAGAACGGATATTTCGCTGTTCGCGCGTCCAAGATCGCCCGATGCGTCTCCTATCATAACCGAGCCGCCTACGATAAGTCCGAGAGAAACCGTGAATACCGCAAGTCCCGACAACGCTGCCACGGGAACGCGGAAGCGGTCTTTGTTAACTCTGCCTGCGGTAGGCTCCATGGGAAACCATTTATCCTTTAATTCTACCAACGCCGATATTATGGTTTTTAAGTGACCCTCCTTTGAGTCGGAGCGGCCTTCGCGGAGGCCTCTGCCGCTCTGGCGCTTCTGCGCCACAGCACCGGCTTTAGCCTCTGCCTCCTGCTTTTTTCTCAAAGTCTCGGGCATGTAAAACTCTCTGCGAGTTTTGAAGTACCTAACGAAATCCTCGGAGGTCATATATTTACTTCCGTTGTAAACACCGCTTCTGTATGTATCGGCAATATTACTGCGGGAGTCAAAAAGCACGTAGGACGTATTCTCTGCTTCGTCCTTCTTTGCCGTGATAGCATTCTGCTTTTTGATGTTGCCTGCGATGCCTCTGCCCTTATATCTTGCGCGAAGCTCTTGCAGACAGCGGTTATAAGACTCGTTCATTTCAACAGACATCGTTTTTTGGTACCTCCTGTTTTCGTTCGTTTATATTAAGTAGTTGTTTTAAAGCTTTTGCGCTACGCGAAGCTTTGCGCTTCTCGAACGGGGATTTTCCTCAAGCTCCGTGCTTGACGGAAGAATGGGCTTTTTGCTTATCACCTTAAGCGTAGGCTTGTTATTGCAGACGCATATCGGGAAGTTCTTCGGGCAAGTGCAGCCTTGCGCAAGTGATGCGAACGTTTGCTTTACTATTCTGTCCTCAAGCGAGTGGAATGTAATGATCGCTATTCTTCCGCCCTTGTTCAGTAGGCTCGCAGCGTCTCTTATTGCAGGCTCTATAACGTCAAGCTCGCCGTTCACCTCAATGCGTATTGCCTGGAAGCTTCGCTTCGCGGGGTGATGTCCGCCTTCTCTTGCAAACGGCGGAATTGCATATTTAATAATATTAGAAAGCTCTGCTGTGCTTTCGATCGGCTTTTTCTGTCTTTCGCGGATTATCGCAGAGGCGATAGACGCGGAAAACTTTTCTTCGCCGTACTCAAAAAGTATCTTTTTTATTTTATCCTCGGAATATCCGTTCACCACATCATACGCGCTGAGCTCCTTGCGCTTGTCCATTCTCATGTCGAGCGGTGCGTCCGACATGTAGGAAAATCCGCGTTCGGGAGTGTCAAGCTGATACGATGAAACTCCAAGGTCGAGAAGCATTCCGTCTATCTTTTCAATGCCAAGATCTTCACAAACTCTCTTGACCTCAAAAAAATTACTGCGTACCACGGTCGTCTTCTCTTTGTGCGGCTCGAGGCGCTTGGTTGCGGCGCGTATTGCCGCTTCGTCCTGATCGATCGCGATCAAGCGACCTCCGTCGAGCCTTTCGGCAATTCCAAAGGAGTGTCCTCCGCCGCCTGCCGTGCCGTCAACATATATACCATCGGGCTTTATCAGAAGCCCCTCCATGCACTCGTCAAATAAAACCGAGCGATGTGAAAATTCAAAAGTGTCCTTTTTCTCGTCCATCACAGTCCGTAGGATTCGAGCAATTCTTTCATGCCCTCAAGATTTTCAGCATCAACCATAGCGTCGTAAGCTTCCTCAGCCCAGATCTCGCCGTAGTTTCCGCATCCTACTATAACTGCTCCCTTAACGATTCCCGCATAAGCTACAAGCGCGGGGGGGAGAACTATTCTTCCCTGTGAGTCGGGAGCAACCTGTGCCGCATCCTTATGAAGAGCACGAAGGATTCTTTCAGAATCTTTTCTTTCCATTTTTTTGATCGGGCTGATGTACTCCTCCCACTCGGTCATGGAATAGACCTTGAGGCAATTTTCTCTTATGCTCTTGGCTACCATAAAGCACTCGTTATCAGTGGTAAGCTCTTCTCTGTGCTTTGCGGGGATAAACAATCTGTTTTTAGGGTCTATACCGTGTTTGAATTCACCTGACAGCATTTTCGTTGCCTCCTTTCGCTTTTTCGGTGCGTGTAACCTTTTCGCGGTTCAAATCAATACTTTCGCCACTTCGGCTACGCCTTTTTCGGAAACCGTGGGATTTCGCTACACTTTGCTCCACTTTCCACCACCGTGCTAATATTATAAAACACTTTTATAAATAGCGCAAGAGGATTTTTAAAATTTCTCAAAAAACTTTTCAGTATTTCCCCGATTTTTTTAAAAAATTCCATTTTAAGTCCGTTTTTGGGTTAAATTCGGCGTGTTTTTGTGCCTCTTTTACAGTTTTTTACATTTCTTTAAGTAATTGGAAATTATTGGATATACACCTATCCCTTTTGACAGCATTTGATAGCCAAAAAAGTGCACAATTTTAGATATTTTGAATTGTAAAAAATGCATTAACGATGCCTCGAAAAAGCTTTTTGAAGATGCTTTTCTCTTTCCCTTGACAAAAATTCGACGGCAAAGGCACGTGCGCCTTTTAAACTTTCAAAAGGGATTGACAAGCATATAAAATGGTGCTATAATATAGAGATGATATTATCAGAAAGGCAAGGCACGTATTTATGCAATGGACATCACTCAACGAACTCAGAGAGAAATATCTTTCATTTTTTGAATCTAAGGGACATTTGCGACTCCCCTCTTTCCCTCTCGTTCCGATAAATGACAAGTCGCTGCTTCTTATCAATTCGGGTATGGCGCCCATGAAGAAGTATTTTACAGGCGAGGAGATCCCTCCCAGAAACAGAGTCACCACCTGCCAGAAGTGTATCCGTACTCCCGACCTTGACAGAGTTGGTCATACGGCTCGTCACGGTACTTATTTCGAGATGCTCGGAAACTTCTCATTCGGTGATTATTTTAAAGAAGAAGCAATTCCGTGGGCTTGGGAGTTCCTCACAGTAACCCTTGAGATACCTGCGGACAAACTCTGGCCCTCTATATATGAAAACGACGAGGAAGCATTCGCTATCTGGCGCGACAAGATCGGCGTTCCCGAGGAGCACATCGTAAGACTCGGTAAGGCTGACAACTTCTGGGAGCACGGCTCAGGTCCTTGCGGCCCCTGCTCTGAGATATACTTTGACCGCGGAGAAAAGTACGGCTGCGGCTCGCCCGACTGTAAGCCCGGCTGTGATTGCGACCGCTTCATGGAGATCTGGAACAACGTTTTCTCGCAGTTCAACAACGACGGCAACGGCAACTACACCGAGCTTTCTCAAAAGAATATAGATACGGGAATGGGACTTGAGCGTCTTGCCTGCGTAATGCAGGGCGTTGACAACCTTTTCGAGGTTGACACAGTACGCAAGATCCTCAACACCGTTTGCTCCATTTCGGGCAAGAACTACGGCGACAATGAAAAAGACGATATTTCTATCCGCGTAGTGACCGACCACATACGTAGCGCTACGTTTATGATAAGCGATGGCGTTATCCCCTCCAACGAGGGACGCGGCTACGTTCTTCGCCGTATCCTCCGCCGTGCTTGCCGCTTCGGTAAGCTTCTCGGTATCAACCGCGCGTTCCTCTGCGAGCTCTGTGAGGTCGTTATCGGTGAGAACATCGGTGCATACCCCGAGCTTGGCGAGAAGAAGGCTTATATACTCAAGGTCATCGGCAATGAGGAGGAGCGCTTTGACGCTACCATCGACGCAGGCCTTAGCATTCTTAATAATATAATTCGTAGCTCTATCGAGGCTAACAAGTCCGTTATCAGCGGCGAGGACGCATTCAAGCTTTACGACACGTTCGGCTTCCCTCTTGACCTCACTCGTGAGATCGTTTCGGAGAACAATCTCCAGATCGATGAAGAAACATTCGTTGCTCTTATGAAAGCGCAGAAGGACAGAGCAAGAGCGGCGCGCGGAAACATCGGCGGCTGGGACGAGTCCTCCAAGATGCTTCTTGCAGATCTTCCCAAGACCGAGTTTACGGGCTACTCTGCATTCGACTCCGACGCAAAGGTTCTCGCTATTATCATTGAGGACGAGGACGGCACGAGAAGCGTCGAGAGCATAAATGAGGGTGAATTCACCTTGGTTCTCGATAAGACTCCCTTCTACGGAGAGGGCGGCGGTCAGGTCGGTGACGTAGGAGTTATCTCGAACGACGGACTTATGATAAACGTCAGCGACACCAAGAAGACCGACGGAATTTATCTTCACATCTGTACTATTGCAAACGGCTCCGTGAGCGTTGGAGATACGGTAAAGGCGAGCGTAGACGCAGTCAACCGTAAGTCTATCATGCGCGCGCACTCCTCCTGCCACCTGCTCCAGGCGGCACTTCGTACGGTGCTTGGCAACCACGTTGAGCAGGCAGGCTCGTTCGTTGACGCGGACCATTGCCGCTTCGACTTCACTCATTTTGCCCCCCTCAGCGCAGACGAGCTTCGCGAGGTGGAAACCCTCGTAAACGCACACGTTCTTCTCGGTGAGGAAATTTCCATGAAGGAAATGCCTATCGACGAGGCAAAGAAGCTTGGCGCCATGGCACTGTTCGGTGAGAAGTACGGCAAGGTCGTAAGAGTCGTTACCATGGGTAACTTCTCCGTTGAATTCTGTGGCGGTACTCACCTTGACAACACCTCAAAGATCGGTCTTTTCAAGATCGTATCCGAATCCTCCGTTGCGGCAGGCGTTAGAAGAATCGAGGCAAAGACGGGACTTGGCGTGCTCTCGATCATCGACGAGCAACAGGGCCTCATGAACGAAACCGCTTCCGTTCTCAAGGCGCAGAACCCCTCTGATATCGCTAAGAGAGCAGCGGCACTCGACAAGGAGCTTCATACCGCAAAGAAGGAGATCGAGTCGCTCAACTCCAAGATCGCAGCTTCCAAGCTCGGCGCTATCATGTCCACGGCAGTCGAGGTCGGCGCTGTAAGATTGATCACCGCAAGACTTGACGATATGCAGCCCGATGCTGCAAGAGCGCTTGCTGACGAGATAAAGGCTAACAACGACGACGTCGTTGCAGTTCTCGCACTCAACACAGGTGACAAGCTCAATTTCATTACCGTTGCAGGCAAGAATGCCGTAAGCGCAGGCGCGCACGCAGGTAAGCTCGTAGGAGCTGTTGCCGCAGTAGGTGGCGGTAAGGGCGGCGGACGCCCCGACAACGCTATGGCAGGCGGAAAGGACGCCTCCAAGATCGATGAAGCGCTCGCAAGCGCAAAGGCGACCCTTGAGGGAATGCTTAAATAACCGTTGCGAATGCGACCAAAACAAAAGAACTCCGAAAGCAAACGCTTTCGGAGTTCTTTTATTATCTTAATATTATGTTGGGATAGCCTGTACAAAGTGAGGGCAGCGCTCCAACGCAAAAAGACGACTATATTTCGGGCGAAAAAAGTTTAAAAACTGCTTCCGACATCACAAATATCTCTTTGTCATTACTTAATCTTCCCTTTTTGGCAGATACCCAAATTCCTTCATCAAGCCCCACAATACTGCCGGGCTTGCCCTTGATAACCACAAGCGAAATTTCGTTCTTCTCTCGCTTAGGCTTTAATAGAACACTTTTCACAATAAGCGGTGTAGCAGGACCTCCCATCATATGGTATTGCTCCCAATACACGGTGTTGTCCGCTCCACAATAAATACAAGTTGCTTTCGTTGCTGATTTTTTGCTTACATAAACCGCGTATTTTTGACCGTTTAACTCAAATACCGTTTTTTTATAATTGTCATTTTCCTCTATGATCCCACCGAGTGTACGAAAAGCATTATAAAGAGAAAGTCTACTTTCACTTGAACACCGCATAACGTCTCCAATGTCGCAGGAAAGCGCTGTGCATATTCTGGCAATCGTATCCGTGGTTACGGTCTCATTTTTTGCAAGCTTTGCAATAATTCGGGAGCTAAGCCCCGTAACTTCCATCAAATCGGATTTTGAAAGTCCTTTTTCCGCTAACAACTTCCACAAGTTTGAATAATCAATATACATAACGTCACCGTCCTTTCTAACTTCATTATAACATACACCTCTTTATTTGTCAATATATTTTTACGAAAGTAAAGATATATTGACAAAAACATCTCTCGTCGCATGTTTTTGGAGGCGCCCCGACACCGTCGCATAGTCGTATGCCGTCGCCTCGGTACACTCGGCTCGGCATACTCCTTGCTTTGGGCGGTTTCACTCGTCAAAAACGATACTCAATCGTTTTTGACTTCGCTACCCAGATTTGAACCGTTCTGCTGCGCAGAGCCGCTTTAAGTCCAAAGATGTCGCCGCCAAAGCAAAAAGGACACCTTGCGGTGCCCTTTTTGCTTTGGAGGCGTGTTGACAAAAAAGATGCCTACTTCAAATATTCCAAAAATGAAATGTCATAAGTGCAGTTCTCAAAATTGTTATAAATCGAAAAATCATTATCCAAAAAATGAAGCTCCGTGGGCATAACGGTGTAAAAAGAATGTACTTCAATAAATTCGAGTTCGCTCATTGTATAAACGAAAATTGCGGTACGATTTGCCTCGTCAAGCATAATGTACTCAAGCACTTCCCACTTTTCTTCAACTTTATTCCATTGAGCGATATAAGTCGGGAAAGAAAAATGCTCCGTATCATAAAGCAAATTTGTTGTTTCCGTACCGTTTGAAACTTCAAAATTCTTTAATCCATTAACAAATGCAGCATAATTGTTTTCATCGAGTACGCAAGTAAAATATATAGCGTATCCGTCAACATCTATACTGGGTGTCCAATGAAAATAAAACTCATTAAGTGTAGACGGAGTTTCACGAGGAAAGAAAATTAGCTGTGAATTATACAAATATTCCCCAAATCCAAGCAAGGATTCGCGTTCAGCGCCAGGAGTAGCCTGTTTGTTCCAATCCTTAACAATTCCGTCATACATATATTGATAATCAGAAATGTCTGTTCTTTCTTTACTGCAACCACAAAATACAAATAACAAACTTACTATTAAAATGCCAACAATCACCTTTTTCATATCTCCACCGCCTTTCTTGGATTCATTATAGCACAGTTTTCGGTGTTTTTCAAGAGTTGAGGGAGAAGTTTTGAGTGATGTTGCGGCTACGCCGCAGTGATGTTATGGCTTCGCCATAGTGATGTATTGCGCCTTTGGCGCAAAGTGATGTGATGTTTGCCCACTTCGCCGCAAGGCGAAACATCACTCACGCAGTGAACATCACTGCTGAAGGCAACATCACTTGCCCGCAAGGGCAAACATCGTTCCAAAACAAAAAGCACTTCTTGCGAAGTGCTTTTTGTTTTGGCTCGTGTTGACGAAAAAGATGCCATATTTTATTGGGGCTCAATATGTTGTTCTAACTTTGAAATTTTATCAATTCGAGATAATTTTATATGTTTGATGATAGAAACGATCTCAAGCACAAAAATGGCTAAATAATATGAGAAGTATATGTAGATATTAATTCCAAGTTTAGCACCGACAAACAACATCATAGGAATCGCACCAAAAAGCATAACCGCCAGCACGATGTTAAATACGGGGTGTATTTTCAAAATTGCCTTTGCAATGGACATAAGCGCATCTACAAAATAGAAGATTAAACTCAACATAGAAGTTATCACAGCATATACCCAAAAAGCAAACGATTTGCTAACACCCATCTCGGGCTCAACTTCATCAATTGATACAATAAATGCAGTAATCAACAAGCCCAAACTAAATAGAGCGATAAGCATAGCGATTATCGCCGGTATTTTTGTACTAACGTTTTTCATATACCCACCACCTTTCGTGTTGTTGGTTTTATTATAGCATAAAAGGGGCGGGGTGTCAAGAGGAGTGATATGCCGACTTTGTCGGCGTGATGTTATGGCTTCGCCATAGTGATGTATTGCGCCTTTGGCGCAAAGTGATGTGATGTTTGCCCACTTCGCCGCAAGGCGAAACATCACTCACACAGTGAACATCACTGCCGAAGGCAACATCACTTGCCCGCAAGGGCAAACATCGTTCCAAAACAAAAAGCACTTCTTTCGAAGTGCTTTTTGTTTTGGAGGCGACACCCGGATTTGAACCGGGGGATAAAGGTTTTGCAGACCTCTGCCTTACCACTTGGCTATGTCGCCATTCAACTGTCAAACCCTTTTGGGTTCGACTTATATTAACAAAAGTCCTTTCGGACCTTTGAGTGCGATAAGTAACGGTTACTTCTTATACGTACCCGTTTCTTTGGAGCGGATTACGGGGCTCGAACCCGCCACCTTCGCCTTGGCAAGGCGACGCTCTACCAAATGAGCTAAATCCGCATAGGTGGTGCCTCCGGTCGGAATCGAACCAACGACACGGGGATTTT
>JAZOWN010000051.1:0-5358 GCA_045659245.1 Eubacteriales bacterium | reverse complement strand
AAAAAAAAAATACACGACCGATGAGAAACAAGTACAGAGCCGAGGGGACGTTTTGGGTTTATTTCAAGAGTGATACTGCATCAGTTATATTCTTTTCAAGTGCTTCCTTGCCGTATTTATCGACCTCGGCCTTGTTCTTCTCGCCGTGAGTCAAGCATCCCGCGCCGCCGATACAACCGCCGACACAAGCCATTCCCTCGATAAAGTTACCGTCAAGAATGCCCTTGTTAAGCTTAAGAAGCGCCATACGGCACGCCTCGATTCCGTCACAGACCACAGGCTTTATCTCAAAGTCGATGTTCTGCTCCTTCATTGCCTGTGCCGCCGCGTCGGTAAGACCGCCGCTACGGGCAAATATACGTCCGAAATACGATGCGTTATCAAGCGCACCCTCCTCAAGCTCCGCGATGTTTATATCACGACTGTCAAAGAGCGCCTGAAGCTCCTCAAACGTAAGAACTGTATCAACGTAGGGCTTGACCGATTCAAGCTGTGCCTCCGCCTTCTTCGCGGTGCACGGACCTATGAAGATGACCTTTGCGTTGGGCGTCGTTTCCTTGATGTACTTCGCAAGCACCGCCATGGGCGACATGTTGTGCGAAATACGGTCTACGAGATTCGGGAACGCAGACTTGATGTACTGAACGAATGCAGGACAGCAGGAGCTTGTAAGAATTCCCTTTTCGGAAAGCTCCTTTGCCTCAGCCAAAGCAACCATATCTGCTCCAAGCGCCGCCTCGATAACGTCGTGGAAGCCAAGCTTTTTGAGTCCCGTTACGACCTGACCAAGCTTTGCATATGAGAACTGGCTTGAAATGGACGGAGCAACGACAGCATAGACCTTATAGCTTCCGCCATGCGGATTACGCTCGCTCTTTTTAAGAATGTCGATTGCGTTTACCATAAACGACTTATCCATAATAGCGCCGAACGGGCACTGATATACGCACGCGCCACACTGAATACACTTGGAGTTATCAATAGCCGCCGCCTTTTCGTCGTTCATGGAGATTGCCTTTACCTTACAAGCGTTCTGGCAAGGACGCTTGCGGCTGACAATTGCCGTATAAGGACAAACTCTCGCGCACGCGCCGCACTCCTTACACTTTGATTTATCTATGTGCGCCACGTGATTGTGGTCGAAAGAGATCGCGCCGAACTTACAAGCGTCCTCACAGCGGTGTGCAAGACAGCCGCGGCACGCGTTGGTGACCTCAAAGCCTCCAACGGGACACTCGTCGCAAGCAATTTCAATAACCTCAATAACGTTAGGATTATTCGTATTGCCTCCAAGCGCAAGCTTTACGCGCTCGCCGAGTATTGCTCTTTCCTTATAAACACAGCAACGCATGGTAGGCTCGTTACCGGGAACGAGCTTTCCGGGGATATCCATAAGATTCTCGAGAAGCTTGTCCTCCCACGCAAGGCGAGCAACCTCGCGAAGAACCTTATATTTCAAATACTGTACCTTTGTATCAAATTTACGCATCTTAACTCCTTAAAAATAACTGACCTTAATTCTCTTACCCATTCGTCTGAGGCAATCCGAAAGCTCCTCGACGAGATTCATTTTGATATTAAAGTTTATAGGCAAGTCAGGGTTTTGGTGTGCGGGATTTACCGCTCTGCCTACGTAGAAATTTATATCCGTCGCTTCCTCAAAAAGCAGTCTGCTGATAAGCGCCGCGCCGTCCTTTTTAAAGTTCCAATCCTCGTAAAGCTGGTTTTCTCCGAGATAGTCCTTTGCATACTGAATGACCTTATTCATAGTAATAACGCCCTCAGTTACGAGGTCCACTCCCTCAATATGAGCAATCGGAGGAATATCACTTCTCTCAAAGCTAAGACTTACCTGAACAGGCTTTCCGAGATATTTAGCGGCAATAGACGAGGTAGTACCCCCGCAGATAATATGCTTGCCCTCCTTGGAAAAGAACAGCGACATCATTCTATTCGCATCGTCACGGTTAGAGGGCGGGCCGAACAAAATATTCATGGGCTCGCGCTTTCTTATTTTAACGACGCATGCGGTAGTATCATCACCCGGCTCATGTCCGTAAAGATTATCGCACTCATCAACCAGCATAGTGGAAAGATTCTTTGCGGTATATCCACCAGCAACCAACGTCAGCATATAGTCCGCGATATCCTCGCGCTTCCAACCGAAATTGTACTTTCGGCCCATACCCGCGTGAGGACAGCCATCACTCATTGCAACAAAAACGTCGTTTTCCTGAAGATGTATTACGGACTTATATATTCTCTTTCCGCCGATATTCATTTCCGTTTTGGGATAATCGTATATCGCATAATCCCTTATAATTATTACGTGCGGATTGTCGTACTGAATGATCTCCGCCACCTCGTTGTTCAGAAGATGAATGATCGTAAAGGTCGAATAAGCAACACCGCGCAACGAGCATACGGGGAGCGCTCCCGCGATAGTCGACACACATTCCTCTATGGGAAGTCCTGCCGCCATCATCGTAGAGATTATCTTCGAGGTAAGCGTTGAAAGAATACTTGCCTTAACACCCGATCCAAGACCATCGGCAAGCACTATAACAGTAGAGTTCTCATTCTCCTCCACAACGTCCACGTGGTCGCCGCAAAGCTCCTCTCCAACGTGATTTATGCTCTTATAACCGATATCTGCACACAAATCATTCATCGTCGATAGACTCCTTTAGCTTGGTAAGAGCAATCTTCGTTTCTGCGGCAGTTTCTCCAAGCAGAGATGCGATCTCCTGAACTATTCTCATTTGCTTTTCAACGACCGTATCCGCTACCTCAACGGTATGCTTGGTTATTCTTGCTTTCTTCTCTTTCTCCGACTCCTCGTCCGTCACGTCACGCAAAATACCTATAAGCATTCTTGTGTCCGTATCATAAACTACGGTCTCTTCAACGTACTTCTTGTATTCCGCAAGATACGTGCGGTAGTTTCTTACCGTTCTTCCGCTGTTCTTGACCTTGACGAAGACCGACGGGTCAAGAATACGAACGACAGGCTCTCCAAGAACGTCAGAGGCTGCGCGTATGTTCATGATCTTACGCGCCGAATTATTGATCTGCTGAACCTCAAGGTTCTCATTAAGCACGATAAGTCCGTTAGGCGTGTTGTTTACGATAGTATCCGAGAAGCTCTCCGCCTTATCCTTAAGGTAGGGCAAGCACATGGAAATTTCCGCCTTTCCCTGAATAATAGCGATCGCCTTTTCACGGCAGGAGCTATATCCGCACGAGCCGCAGTTAAGCTCGTCAGAGGGCTTGAATTTACCCATCTGGCGAAGAACCGCCATAATTTCGGTTTCGCCGGGCTGTGCAAGCTTGCGTTCAATCATTGTAAACTGCTTTTTAAGATTCATGGGAGCAGGCTGTGATACTTCAAAATCACGCTCACCTGCATAATTCGAAATCGTTATATAATCCTTAATTGGAGCAGTGCTGTGGTACTTTTCCATAACAGGACCGCCGATGCAGCTGCCAACGCAAGCAGACATCTCGATAAAGCACTTGTGTATTCTTCCGCTCTCGATATCCTTAAGCGCAGAAATACAGTTTTCAACTCCGTCAAGCGCAATATAGGTATATTCGGGAATATCCTTTGCCATTGTTTTGAGAACACCGCCTGTCGTCGGAAAGAAGCGCGCGCGACTCTCGGGAGTATCTTCAACCTCTTGCTCAAGCTCAATTTTCTCTGCCTTGAGCCAATTCGTAAGCTCCTCAAAGGTCAGAACCGCGTCAACGAGTCCCTCGTAATACTCTGCCTCGTCCTTCTTCGCAACGCACGGACCGATAAACACCGTTTTAGCCTCGGGCATTCTTCTCTTTATATCAGCGCAATGCGCCTGCATGGGCGACATTACGTCAGCCAGATATTCAAGCGATGAGGGGAAACATTTCTGAATAAGTAGATTTATTGAGTGACAGCAGGACGTAATGATAATATCTCTATCCTCGTCGCGAAGCATGCGCTCGTACTCATTCTTAACGATAGTTGCGCCTATCGCGGTTTCTTCAACGTCATAAAAGCCGAGCTTTTTAAGCGCACGGCGCATAGACTCTATTCCGACGCCCTCGTAGTTTGCTATAAACGAGGGAGCAAGGCTCACCACAACGGGCTCGCCGCTCTGCAAAAGAACGCGCGCCTTTTCGGTGCTGTCTACGATCTCCTTTGCGTTTTGCGGACAAACAACGAAGCAGTGACCGCACAAAATACACTCATTTCCAATAATATGAGCTTGGTTTCCCGAAAAACGAATCGCCTTAACGGGACAGTGGCGGATACACTTATAGCAGTTTTTGCAATTAGATTTTTTCAAAGTCAAGCAGTTTGCCATTTCGTTATCCCCTTTCCTTTTCGATCACGTCAAGTACGTTCGTCTTAAAAAATTCTCTGAAATTATCTCTCGTTACACCTACGTGAACGTCATCGTTTATCTGGACCGTAACACCAACTCGGTTGCACTTTCCAATGCAAAAGCTGCCCGAAAGCACGACATCGTCTTCAAGGTGATATTCCGATACAGCGCTCTCAAAAAGCTCAACAATCTCCTGCGAGCCCTTGAGATGGCACGACGAGCCTACACAAACCTGAATAAATAACATTTCTGCACCTTATACCTTAGATAAAACTTCCTTTGTAAAGAACTCTCCTACACTCTCGGGAGTAACGGAATAGAATTCGCCGTCAACCGTTACGCATACGCCCTCCTGGCATCTGCCCATGCAGAACGTTCCGCCAAGCTCGACCTTACCTCCGAGCTCGTTCTCCGCTATCAAATTCTGGAGAGCCTCAACGACCTTGCGCGAGCCCTTTATGTGGCAAGAGCTTCCGATACAAACTATAACCTTAATCATGTTTTTATCCTCACTTATTTTTATTACTTTATGGGTAAACAGACCTTTTATTTATGCTCCGCGCCGCGCACCCACGACATAAGGAACTCACGTTCCTTTTCGTTGCCCTCAAGGGACTGAGCTGCCGCGACGAGAGGCATCCACTTCTTGACGTACTGCTTTTCCGTATTGCTCTTTTCGCAGAATTTATCAAGATATATCTCCGCGCCGCTTATATCTCCGTTCAGCCAAAACAGCAAATACGTGCGAGCAACGTCCGCTGATGCATTTCCCTGAGTCGCGTGAGACCAGTCGAGAATATAGGGCATACCGTTCTCTGCGATCACTATGTTCGAGGGGTTAAAATCTCCGTGACAAACCTTATTGTGCTTCGGCATATCGTTAATGCGCGCATAGAGGTCATAACGCGTAGTAGCGTCGAATTCGGTATCCGCAACCTTTCTGCTCATCTTGTCCTTAAGCTTGTTGAGAAGCGGACAGCTCTTTGAATGGACC
>JAZOWN010000050.1:0-5768 GCA_045659245.1 Eubacteriales bacterium | reverse complement strand
AACGTGCTTCAAGATTAGATATCCCTCCAACTTCGAGTTGGTAAGGTCACTTGCAGACTACAAGTTTGATAGGTCGGAGGTGTACGCACAGTAATGTGTTTAGCTGACCGATACTAATAGACCGAGGGCTTGAACTTTTACGGTTCAGCTGTTTACAATTTAGAATACTTGAGTTTCGATTCCTACTCCATTTCCTTTATTCGGTTTTCAGTGAGCATAACGTATCACGAAAGGACAACTTGCGTTGTCCTTTTTGCTTTTTGGAGGCAATATGTATAAGGCTATACTGTTTGACCTTGACGGCACGCTGGTGCCTATGGACATGGACGTTTTCACGAAGGCGTATATGAAAGCCATCAGTGCAAAATTCGTTTCAATGGGAGTTCCGCCCGAGGCATTTATCGACACGCTTTGGAAGGGTGCCGGCGCAATGATGAGAAATGACGGAAAAGAGAAGAACTCCGTTGTTTTCTGGGATAAATTTAAGGCTGCTTTTGGTGACGACGTTAAGGTTTATGAAAGGGAGACTAACCCTTTTTATGAAAATGAATTTGACGAATTAAAAGCACTGACCTCTCCTAATCCCCTTGCACGTAAGGCAGTCGAGCTTGCTGCTCAAAACGGCAGACGCGTCGTGCTTGCCACCAATCCCATATTCCCGCATAACGCGCAGCTTACGAGAATGAGTTGGGTAGGACTTCTGGAGTCTGACTTTGATTTCATTACAGACTACGAGAGCGACAGCTTTTGTAAGCCCAATCCCCAATATTATTTGTCTATATGTGAGCGTCTTGGCGTTTCTCCCGATGAGTGCCTTATGGTCGGAAACGACGAAAGCGACGACATGAAGGGCGCGTCCGCCGCAGGACTTGACTGCTTTTTGGTCACCGACTGCCTTCTCCCTTGCAAGGATTTTGAGTGGCAGGGTGAGCGCGGAAGCTTTGAGAATCTGATAAAAAAGCTCGAATCTCTTTGATTTTTTGCAGAAATAATTTGCGTATATCAATTTTTACGCAAGTTATTTCTGCTTTTTGCTTTTTCGGGGTATACTATTTCTATACGTTTCGGAGGTTTTTAGTATGTGTACTGCGATTGCCATGAATTTTGACGGACTTTACTTTGGGCGGACGATGGATATAGAATTTGAGTTTGACGGGCGGATCGTCACAGCGCCGCGCAGATTTTTGTTTTCGGAGAAAAACGCTGAGGGATTGTCGATCCACTATGCCGTTACGGGTATGGCGAGAGTTGTGGACGGCTATCCGCTCTTTGCCGATGCCTTTAACGAAGCGGGACTTTGTATGGCGGCGCTCAGCTTTCCGCAAACGGCAAAATATTTTGACACTACTTCCGCATTTTCGATAAATCTCTCCCCGTTTGAGCTTATTCCTCACGTTCTCGGTAAATGCGCGAGCGTAAAGGAGGCGCGCGAGGAACTCGCACGGGTAAGGATAGTGGACGTACCTTTTTCAAAGGACGTTCCGAACACTCCGCTTCATTGGATAGTGTCGTACAATAGTGGGAGTATCGCGGTAGAGCCGACGGACAAGGGGCTGATAATATACGACAACAAAACGGGAGTTCTTACAAACGATCCGCCGTTTCCGTTTCATGAAAAAAATGCGAGATTTTATTCTCACCTGACGGCAGAAAGCTTTATGGAGAATGGGATTGGTTACGGCACGGGCGCCGTTGGCTTGCCCGGCGACTGGTCGTCGCCGTCTCGCTTCGTAAAGGCGGATTTTTTGCGGCGGACGGCAGAGGTGCATCGCGGTGCGACACAGAGTGAATGCATTGACTGCTTCTTTTCCTTGCTTGAATCGATTTCCGTTCCTCGGGGCGCTGTGAGGTCAGAGGGCGGAAAGCCGCACTTTACGCGGTATTCTTGCTGTATTGATGCTCAAAACAGTATCTATTACTGCAAGACTTACGGAAAAATGTCCGTGTCGGTATATCCCGTGAGCAAAAGGCTTATGGAGGGGTATGAGTTGAATTGAGTGTGGACTTGACACGGCACGTGAAATATGATATAATCAACTGAACTTTATTTTTGAGGTGATATTATGTCAAGAATATATAGCTGTGCGGACGAGCTTATCGGAAAAACACCCTTGCTTCGTCTTTCTCGCATTGAAAAGGATCTTGGGCTTGACGCGGCTATCATTGGAAAGCTTGAATATTTTAATCCCGCAGGCTCAGTTAAGGACAGAGCCGCTAAGGCTATGCTTGATGCGGCGGAGGCGCGCGGAGAGCTTGTCCATGGCTCGGTGATCATTGAACCGACCTCGGGAAATACGGGTATCGGTCTTTGCAGCGTCGCGGCGACGAGAGGATACAAGGTTATTATCGTTATGCCCGATTCCATGTCCGAGGAGCGCCGCAAGCTCATGAGAGCATACGGCGCGGAGCTTGTGCTGACGGACGGCGCGCTGGGTATGTCGGGAGCTATCGCTCGGGCAGAGGAGCTGGCGCGCGAGATCCCAAATAGCTTTATTCCCAATCAGTTTGAAAACGCTGACAATGCTCGCGCACACTTTCTTACGACTGGGCCTGAAATTTGGAACGATACAGACGGAGAGGTGGATATTTTCGTTGCGGGAGTAGGCACAGGCGGAACGGTTACCGGTGTCGGGGAATATCTTAAATCCAAGAATGAAAACGTGCGTATAGTGGCAGTTGAACCGCAGGGCTCGCCGTTTTTGTCCGAGGGCAGGGCAGGCGCTCACAAGCTTCAGGGCATAGGCGCGGGATTTGTACCCAAGGTTTTGAACACGGAAATTTACGATGAGATCATAACTGTTGGCGACGGCGAGGCTATGGAGCTTGCGCGTATGGTAGGAAAGAGAGAGGGTGTTCTTGTTGGAATATCATCGGGAGCGGCGCTCGCGGCGGCAGTACGGCTTGCTAAAAGAGAGGAAAATCGCGGCAAAAACATTGTCGTATTACTTCCCGATACAGGTGACAGATACCTTTCGACCGAGCTTTTTGGCGATTAAGAGGTGACTTATGTTAGAATACGAAATACATTCGGTCGAGGAGCATCAGCTTCCCGACTGTCTGCAAACGCTTCATGCCGCATTCGGCGAGAGCGCGAAAATATATGGATTTACCCGTGAATCATATCCGTCCAGCGGGGCGTTTATAACGCTTGATGATTTAATGGAAGCCAAGGAGAGAGGCGTGCACATGTACGCCGCCTACGTTGAGGGCGTGGTTGCAGGATACGTTCAGCTTGAAAAGCTTGAGGCGGGTGTCTATGCATTCCGCCGCTTTGCGGTGCTTCCGCAGTACCAGAAGCTCGGCATCGGCAGAGCGCTCGTGTCGCACTGCCGCGCGAGAGCAGAGTTGTACGGCGGAAAGAAGCTGACTCTTATTATGATAAATCAAAATCAGCGACTTAAAGATTTTTACATAAGTAACGGATTTCGCGTCATTCGCACCGCGAATGACGGCTCATACCCGTTTGAGTACGCGGTTATGGAGCTTGAGCTGTGAAAAAAACAGTCCTCAGCACCCCGAAGGTGCTGAGGACTGTTTTTTTGTTTAGTCAAGATAATTTATAAGATTTGCGAGAAGGATTGCGGCATCGGCGCGGGTGAGTGCGGCGGTGGGGGCTATGTTTCCGCCCGTCGTGTTCATAACGCCTATGGAGTTGAGCGAATATACCGAGGGGGCTGCCCATGCGGGAATATCAGAGGCATCGCCAAAGGTGGGTAGCACGGTGGGCACATCTACGTTCAGTATGTTTCCGAGAACCACTGCCGCTTCTGCCTTGGTGATAGCTCTGCTTGCCTCAAAGCACCTTCCATTCTCGGTTTCTATTCCTTTAATATAACCGAGCTCGTATGCCGTCGCTATATAGCTCTTCATGTGTGAGGGAATGCTCGCGTCGTCCGCAAAAACGGTGGCGGTCTTTTCTGGGGCGTCGTCAATGCCGATCGCGCGGAGCGTCATAACGACGAACTCTCCCCTCGTAACCGTACCGTCAGGATAGAAATAGGTGTCTGAGCCGACCTGCGTGCCGCTCATTATGCCCTCCTCGAGCATAGTAAGTGCCGCATTGTAGGCGCGGGAACCCGTCATGTCGTCAAAGCTTGCGTTTACCGTCGGTTTGCTGACTGTAAGCGAGACCGTGCGAGCCGCGCTGTAATTGCCGTACACGTCGCGCGCTACGTAGGTAAAGCTGTCCTTGCCCGAATATCCTGCATTGGGGGTGTACGTATATTCTCCGTTTGCTTTATCCGTAAGCGTGATATAGCCCGACTGCGGATAAGAAACGATCTCCACGACGGTTGCGTCTCCCTCGGGGTCGCGGCAGGGGAGCGTGCCGTAGAGCGTTATGTTTTTGTGCGTGCTTACATCAAGATAGTTTTCGGGGACATCGGAAAGCGTGGGAGCGTAGTTTATTGAATTTAACATATAAAGCTCGCATGGCACATCGTAGCCGCTACCCTCAACGGAAAAACGGAAGCTTGATTTTGTAGCGCTCGACGCGGGAACATATGTCATAAGGGATATGGAAGCGGCGCTTACCGTCTGCCCTGAATTTAATACGGTGCTTCCCACGCGAAGCTCGCCCTCGCTGACGGCGGGGGCTTTCGTTATGGTTATGGAGCTTACCTTTGCGAGGTTAAGCGCTCTTGCAAAGTCGTCCGCCTCAAATGTTATGCTCTTTCCAACGAGTCCTGCCCTTGCCATTCCGTTACACTCAGCGATCACGGCAAGTGCGGGGGAGAGGGGAGCGGCGGAGTCGCTTTCCTTGGCAAGCGCAGGAAAGGACGCGCCGAGCGCGAGCGAAAACGCCATAAATCCGCAAATAATTACGTTTATAAATCTTTTCATGAGTTCCTCCTTATGTTCTCTTTGCTTCTCACAATATTTTATAGGCTCTCCGCCAAAAATATTACACCACTTTTTTGAAAAGATTTTAATAAGGGTATTTATTTTTTTCTTTAATTGTTGTATAATATGAGTACAGGGGGGTGAGACTGTGAAAAATACCGTTTGTTGCTTTACGGGGCACAGAACGATAAGAGAGGAGGACGCTGCGCGCATTATTGGGGCGCTTGACTCCGAGATAAACCGACTTGTCGGAAAGGGTGTGCGCGTTTTTCGTTCGGGCGGAGCTATGGGCTTTGACACGCTTGCCGCCTTGTGTGTGATCAAATGCAGGCAAAAAAATCCCGACGTAAGGCTTACGCTGTTTTTGCCCTGCCGCGACCAGGCAAGGTTTTGGGGGGAATATGAAAAGGGCGTTCACGAATATATAATCGCGAACGCAGATGAGGTCGTGTATACCTATCGTTACACGGTCATTTCTGGGCTGAGCTATACGGTCCACTATCTTGAAAAGGGAACCAACATCGCACTGGAAACCCAAAGGGTTCAAGACGGTAAGAGCTACGGCGATACCGTAAGAGCCGAGGACGAAAAGATCACCATCAGCGGCTATGTTTACGACTCTGCCAGCGCTGCCACTCTGACCATCGGAACTGACAGCGATGCCAATGTACTGAGCCTCTACTACGTGAAGGATACCACCCAGACCAAGAAGCTCTCCTACACGGTCAAACACATGTTGGACGGTGTGGAGCAGGTGAGTGAATCAAAGGTCTATGAGGAGATAGTCTGGGTGAACGACCCCGATGCGCTGACCGTAGTGGCAGGCAGTTTGGACGCGAAGAGTTTCGTCGGTTACCAGTACGAGCGTACAGAAAATGCGCCCAACGGAGCTGTTATTAATAACGGCACTGTGGTTGTGCTCTACT
>JAZOWN010000049.1:0-17552 GCA_045659245.1 Eubacteriales bacterium | reverse complement strand
CCGTATTCAAGAGCCTGCTTTGCAGTCATAAAGTTATCACGCTCGGTGTCACGTGCAATTTCTTCAATAGACTTGCCCGTGTTCTCGGCGAGAATTCTGTTAAGATTATCTCTTGTACGAAGAATAAGGTCTGCTTGAATCTTTATATCGGTAGCCTGACCTCTTGCACCGCCGAGAGGCTGATGTATCATGATCTCGCTATTGGGAAGCGCAATTCTTTTTCCTTTGGCGCCTGCACTGAGGAGAAATGCTCCCATGCTTGCCGCCATACCTATGCAGATAGTGGAGACGTCGCACTTAACGTAATTCATGGTATCATAAATAGCCATACCTGCGGTAACAGAGCCACCGGGGCTGTTGATATAAAAGCTTATATCCTTGTCGGGATCCTGCGCTTCCAAAAACAGAAGCTGTGCAACAACAAGAGAGGCAGTCGTATCGTTTACCTCATCGGACAGAAAAATAATTCTGTCGTTGAGCAAACGCGAAAATATGTCAAATGTCCGTTCACCCTTACCGGTCTGCTCTACGACCATAGGTACGAGAGCGCTATACATATTGTTATCCATGTTAAACATAACTGCCTCCTTGCTATAATGCAAATAAATTACTTGGTTTTGATAACCGCCTTTTCCTTAACAAGGTCCATTGCCTTCTTGACCTTCATATCAGCGGCAATTGCCTCGGAATCAATGCTTGCCTTAACCTGCTCAAGCTCAACGCCGTAAGCGTTAGCAATGGTCTCGTACTCGCCGTTGATGTCCTCCTCTGTAGCCTCGAGGTTTTCAAGAGCTGCGATCTTCTCAAGAGCAAGTCTTGCCTTTACCTGGCGCTCTGCCTGAGGACGCATCTGGGTACGAAGGGTATCGAGGGTAAGACCGGTATACTTGAAGTAAGTATTGAGGTCAAGTCCCTGAGAACGGAGTCTGTTGTCGTAGTCGCGAACGAAGTTTTCGGTCTCTGCAACGAACATTGCCTCGGGAATATCTGCCTCGAGCTTCTCGATAAGAGCCTCAACGAGCTTCTCCTCAACTGCGTTGTCAGCAGAGGTCTCGTGTCTCTTTTCAATTTTAGCCTTCAAATCTGCTTTATATTCATCAAAGGTATCAAATTCGGAAACGTCCTTTGCGAAATCGTCGTCAAGCTCGGGAAGCTCAACCTTGGTAATAGAATGGATCTTTACCTTGAATACTGCTTCCTTGCCTGCGAGATCAGCTGCGTGATACTCGGTGGGGAAGGTAACGTTAACGTCAAACTCCTCGTCTATATTCTTTCCTGCAACCTGCTCCTCAAAGCCGGGAATGAAAGAACCGGAGCCGAGCTTAAGAGCGTAGTCAGTTCCTTTTCCGCCCTCGAAAGCAACGCCGTCGCAGAAGCCCTCAAAATCGATAACAGCGGTGTCGCCCATTTCAGCGGCACGGTCGGTAACCTCGATCTCTCTGGAGTTTCTCTCGCGAACGATCTCTATTTCCTTGTTTACGTCCTCGTCAGTAACTGCAACGACTTCCTTTTCAACCTCGATACCAACGTAGTCCTTGATCTCAACGTCGGGCTTTACGTAAACCTTAGCGGAAAGCACGAGACCGTTGTCGTCGATGGAAACAACGTCAAACTCGGGCTGGCTTACAACGTCGAGCTTCGACTCAGCGAGAGCATCGGTATAAGCTGCGGGAATGAGGTCGTTGATAGCATCCTCATAGAAAACACCCTTACCGTACATCTTTTCGATGATGGACTTAGGAGCCTTGCCTTTTCTAAATCCGGGAACGGTAATGGACTTTACCTGCTTGCGGTAAACCTTATCAACAGCTGCGTCAAAGGTTGCTTTATCTACCGAGAACTGCAATTCATATTTGTTCTTTTCGATCAATTCAGATTTTGTTAAACTCATTTGGTTTAAACCTCCGGTTGTATAATAAAATTTTTTTTGCATACATTATATATTGTACTTTTTTTGCTTCGATTTGTCAATAGATTTTCTGAAAAATCACACGATTCTTGGAAGAAAATCGAGAAAATCCGCCGAAATCATGTAAAATTTTATGTTTTCAAACTCAAACACATCAGGGGATGAATAAACGCCGTGAATGTGCCCGAAAAAACACCTCTTAATATTATATTCCTTGAGTAGGTCGATTATGGGTGAGCAAACAAATTCGCCCCAAACGGGAGGAAAATGCAGGAAAACGACTATCTCTCGGTCGGTGTCGCCTTTTAGCGCGACAGCTTCACTAAGCGACATCCTGAGCCTTATTGCTTCACGGTTTATTATCTTGTCGTAATCAACGTCTTCTTCCGTGTTTTGCATTGATTTATCAGTAAACCAGCCGCGTGAGCCTGCAACGATATAATTCTCAACCTCCAAGGCATTGTTGTTTAAGAGCTTAATGGTTTTTATATTGTTTTCCTCAAAAAACTTATTGAGCTTTGATGCGGTCGACCACCAAAAATCGTGGTTGCCCTTCATGATTATCTTGGTACCTGGAAGGGATTCAAGCCATAAAAGATCGTCAAGAGCAGCTATGGTTGCAAGCCCCCAAGAAATATCCCCGGGGATTATCACCGTGTCGCTGTCTGAAACCACACGCTGCCAATTATTCCTTATTTTTTGTATATAATTTTTCCATCTTTTGCCGAACACCTCCATTGATTTCTGCGAATCCGCAGTTGCAAGATGAAGGTCGGCAATAACGAAAACAGACATAACGTTACTCCGTGTATAGAAAAAGAATTTTTGATAATAATAATAGTATTCTTATCAAGGAGGTTTTGAAAGAATGTATAAAAATGAAAAATGCTCAACTAAGGGTGCTTGCGATATAAACAAGGACCACATCAAAGGAATCAAGTGCGACGTTAAGAACTGCGTTTATCACGACTGTGATACCTACTGCACTGCAAATCAGATCGCAGTAGGAAAGAGCGGAAGCGAGGCTTCCTGCGATACCTTCAAGGAAAGAAAATAAACTCTCATACGGCGGGGGCTGTCGCAAATGCGGCAACCCCTCGTATTTTTAAATGAATTTGTAAACTTCCTTAAGCATATCCTCACTTGCGATTACGGTGTCGAAATTAACCTTTCTTTCTGCAAGTCCTTTAAGAGGATAGGTTATCTCTGTATTGGTAAGAGAGGAAAGATCGTCAAGAGCGCCCGTATCGGCAGATGCCTCCTTGTTTGCGATAGCTTCATATACGTCAGCTGCAAACTTATAGGGGCTTGCTGTGGAAGCAACTATCATCTTTGTGGTGTCACCCGTCTTTGCAATATACTGCTCAGCGCAGTCAAGGGCAACGGAGGTGTGGGTATCAGCAAGATATCCATAGTCGTTATAGAAGTGAGCAAGTGTCTTCTTCGTGCTTGCTTCGTCTGCGAAATAACCCTCAAAGTTATTGGAAATAACGCTCATTATATCCTCGCTGACAGTATAAACTCCGTTTTCAGAGAGCTGCTTCATGTAAGACGCGGTCTTTTCTGCTCCTGCGGTGAAATAAAGAAGTCTTTCGAGGTTGCTGGAGATCAATATATCCATTGAAGGAGATATGGTCGTATGGAAGGTGCGGTTTCTGTTGTACGTACCCGTTGAGAGGAAATCCATCAAAACGTTGTTATCATTTGAAGCACATACGAGCTTGCCTATGGGAAGTCCCATGAGCTTTGCAAGATATGCGGCAAAAATATTACCGAAGTTACCCGTAGGTACGCATACGTTAACGGTCTCACCGTATTTTATGTCACCGGTGTTAAGCATGTCGCAGTAAGCGGAAACGTAATAAACTATCTGAGGAGCAAGGCGTCCCCAGTTTATAGAGTTAGCGCTCGAAAGAATGTAAGAGTTATCAAGAAGTATCTTCTTTGCCTCGTTGTCGGAGAAGATCTTCTTAACTCCGTTTTGAGCATCGTCAAAGTTACCCTCGATAGCGCAAACGTTAACATTGCTACCGGTCTGTGTAACCATCTGAAGCTTCTGCACCTTACTTACACCCGAAACAGGGTAGAACACCATTATTTTAACGCCATCAACGTCCTTGTAGCCCTCAAGCGCAGCCTTACCCGTATCTCCCGAGGTAGCAACAAGAATAAGTGCTGTGTTTTTTTCACCGGTCTTGGTAAGAGCGCGGGAAAGAAGTCTCGGCATTATCTGGAGTGCCATATCCTTAAATGCGGCGGTAGGTCCGTGCCAAAGCTCAAGTGAATAAAGCGTATCGTTGATTTTCTTCAAGGGTGCTGCGCCGCCCGGAAAAGAAGACTCACAATAAGCCTTTTCACAGTCTATGAGCAACTCCTCGTATGTATAATCGGTAAGATATTTTGAAAGAACAGTAGCTGCTCTTTCGGGATAAGAGAGGCCGCAAAGCTTCTCGATATCCTCATGGGTAAGCGAGGGAATAGAATGGGGTACGTAAAGTGCGCCCTCACTTGCAAGTCCTTTTTTGATTACTACTGCGGAACCAAAGCTTACCTTTTCCGCATCTCTGGTGCTAAAATACTTCATTTGAAAATTCCTTTCGATTTATCATGTTACTTTCGGCTATTTATGCGCCGAATGCATTGATTATGTGATTTATATTGATAACCTTACGTTTGTCCTTGTCAACGTAAACCTCGATCACATCAAAGCGCGGTTGAAGCTTTGAGTATTTTGTGGTTTTAAGATAGTTTCTTGCCGCTTCAACTGTTCTTTGCTGCTTTGAGCGAGTGACCGCAGACGCAGGTGTTCCGAAATCGGAGTATAATGTGCTGTCCGTGCTCCTTGTTTTAACCTCGACAAAAACCAAGTAAGACTTATCTTTTGCGATTATATCTATCTCATTGTGAGAAACGTGAACGTTTCTGTCAACTATGCGATATCCGTTCTTTTTGAGATATACAGTAGCAGTATCCTCACCGAATTTTCCGATTTCAAGCGTGCTCATGAGTTTTCCTCATTAAGAAATCTTATGAACTTAGTTCTATGTATCGGAGCGGGACCGTACTTGCGGAGCGCTTCCATGTGCTCCTTAGTACCATAACCCTTGTGCTTGGCAATTCCGTACATCGGATATTCCGCATCAAGCTCGATACAAAGCCTGTCACGCGTTACCTTGGCAAGAATAGAAGCTGCAGCAATAGACGGTGATATTGCATCTCCGTGCACTACTGCCATTGCGGGTATGGAAAAGCCTTTTGCGATATTTCCGTCAATTAACGCGTGCTCGGCATATACCGAAATAGAATCCACCGCACGGTGCATAGCGTCAAGTGTCGCCGCAAGTATATTGGTTTGATTAATCTGCTCAACTGTACCGTAAGTGATAGAATAGGCGATTGCTTTTTCACAAATTATATCAAAAAGCTTTTCGCGGCGCTTCTCGGTAAGCTTTTTGGAGTCGTTAAGTCCTTCTATCTGGAGATCTGTGGGAAGTATAACTGCCGCGGCAACCACGGGACCGCACAATGGACCTCTGCCTGCCTCGTCCACGCCGCGGACATATTTAAAGCCTGGGTCTTTTAATAGACGTTCAAGCGTATATTCAAGCATATAATTACCCCTCACAGATATCCAACGATATTTTACCGATTTTTGCCGCTCTGAATTCATCGATAAGCATATTGGCGGTACGCTCGGTGTTTACTTCACCGCCCGAAATCAAGAAGCCACGTTTTCTGCCGATGAGCGACAAAAGCTCGTAATCGTTGATATCGTCCTTAGATGGAATAGCTTCAAGCTTATACCTTTGCATGAGCAGTTCGGGATATGAGTCGCGAAGCCTGCCGCAAAGAACGCTTGCAATCTCCTCGATGTCAAGAACGTCATCCTTGATTGCGCCGGTAATTGCGAGGTTTTCTCCGACTCTGCGCTCGTCAAATTTCGGCCAAAGCACACCGGGCATGTCAAGAAGCTGAATACCTATGCTTGTAGTAACCCATTGTTTATCAAGCGTTACACCGGGACGGTTTTCTACCTTGGCTTTTTTGCTTCCGCAAAGCTTATTTATAAGCGAGGATTTTCCTACGTTAGGAATACCTACAACCATTGCCTTTATGGGTCTGCCGTGCATGCCCTTGCTTTCGTATCGCTCAAGCTTGTCCTTGCATAGCTCCTTGAGGGCAGGGGCAATTTTTGATATTCCGTAGCCACTAATACAGTCCGTCTCGATGCAGGCAGTATGCTCGTTGGTATACTTTTCCGACCAATAAGCCGTAACCTTGGGGTCTGCAAGGGAAGACTTGTTGTGCAAGAGCAGGGAAGGCTTGTTTCCGCATATACGTGCAATCTCAGGATTGCGGGAGCTGTACGGTATTCTTGCGTCAAGTATTTCTATTACGGCGTCTGCATTTTTTAGGTTTTCGGTTATCAGACGCCTTGTTTTAGCCATGTGACCCGGGAACCATTGAATAAATTGTGACGGCATCACACAACCTCCTTGTTTTTTTATTTAAATCAGCCTATAAAGCCAAAATTTGATATGGGAGAAACGCGCACGATAGCCTTGCCGAGAATGCTTCTTTCGTCAATGCAACCGATCATGCGGCTGTCCTTTGAGTTGTTACGATTATCTCCGAGAACGAATACCTGTCCTTCCGGAACCTTGAAAATTCCGTTGCTGTTGCCGATAATAGCGTTTCTTTGCGGATCGAGGTATACGTATTCTTCAACAAGTTCTGTAACATTTCCGTCCTTGTCTGTAACGGTTACGGTCATTTGCTGATTTCCCTGATAATCTATTTCTACCGTATCACCGCCCACGCCGATAACTCTTTTTACAAGAGGCTTGTTGTTGTTCGGATTTCCCGAATCATCGGTCATATGAAAAACTACAATATCACCACGCTTCGGCGTATAAAAGGCATCTGAAACTATGATGACCTCACCGTTAGTCAAGGTGTTTTTCATAGAATCACCGTCAACTGTGCAGGTACGGAATACCATTGAAAAAAGTATAAGTACGATACAAATTGCAATAACAAACAGCTCTACGTAATCGATAAAGCCTGAAAGCAGTTTTCCTTTCTTGTTTTGCTCATTCATGAACGTTACCTCGCCCAAATTAGTTTTTTGTAAGCAGCTCCATGAGAGTATATCCGTTTTCTACGTAATATCCCTTATCCTTTGCAGTGAATTCGTTAAAGGTATCACAGCCATCAATATCGCCCTTTGAGGAGTAGATAAAGAAGGGAACAGGGTCCATGGTATGAGTTCTCTTGCAGATAGGAGTGGGGTGGTCGGGAAGCACCATGATCTTGAAGTCTTCGCCCGACTCGCAAAGATATTTATAAACAGGGGAGAGAATCTTCTGATCTATAAGCTCGATGGACTTTACCTTGTTTTCAATTTCAGCGCGGTGTCCGCACTCATCGGGACCTTCAACGTGAACGTAAACAAGCTCTGCGCCATTCTTGAAGGCATCAATAGTTGCCGCCGCCTTGCCGTCGTAGTTCGTATGCACGTTACCCGTAGCACCCTCGACGTCAATTGAATTCATTTCAGCACAAAGTCCGATGCCCTTGATAAGGTCAACTGCGGAAATAACTGCAGCATCCATTCCCCATTTCTCCTTAAAAGAGGGAAGCTGGGGCTTCTTTCCGGGACTCCAAAGCCAAGCGGAGTTAGCAGGCTTTAAGCCTCTCTCTTTTCTTGCCTGATTTACAGGGTGATCCTTGAGAATATCATACGATTTTTTCATAAGCTCAAGGAATTCCGCACCTCCGTCCTCAACGCGAGGCAAATATTCGCCGATGCGCTTTCCGAGAATATCGTGAGGGCGCATAAAATTGTATCTGTCGTCGCTGTTTTTCCAAATGAGGCAGTGACGGTAGCTGACACCGGTATAGAACTTGCGAAGATCGTTGCCAAGCTCCTTTTCAAGAGTCTTGATAAGCAGATCTGCCTCAGCGGTAGAAATTTCATCGGCGCTATGGTCGAGAATTATTCTGTCCTCGTAATTTTCCTCGTCCTCAGTTAACGTAACGACGTTACATCTGTACGCAGTCTCGTCGGGCTTCATGTCGATGCCCATGCTGACTGCTTCAAGAGGCGAGCGTCCCTTGGAATAAACCTTGGGATCAAAAGAAAGGATCGCCATGTTGGCAGTATCACTTTCGGGAACCATTCCTTCGGGAACGTTAGAGACCGTTCCTACCAAGGATCTGGAAGCAAGCGTGTCCATCATAGGCTTGTTTGCCTTTTGCATAGGCGTAAGATTTCCGAGCTCCGCTACGGGATAATCTGCCATTCCGTCGGGTATAAGTATCAAATATTTCATATGTGTGTACCTCGTATGTAAATATATAGTTTATTATACCACAAATTAACGGTTTTTACAATGAATTTCTTAAATTATTAAATAAAAATTTAAATAAAAATTATCATTAATTGTTGAAAAAAATTTGATAATATGATAATATATACTCATATAATTGTTTCGAGGAAAGAAAAATGAACGAAAAAGCTCAAAACGAGTTGCGCAGCTCGGCAAAAAAGAGAATTATAATTGCCCTTATCGTGATCCTTGCCGTTTTAGCGTTGCTGTTTGTAACCGTATTTGTCATTGATTATTTTGAAGCGTCAAGTGAAGAAAATGCTGAGGTGCAGACGATATCTCCGGACGAATTCTATCCTGCTGATTGGGACGAGGATATATATGCTGACAAGGAGTATACCGATCTTGTTTCGGGCGAATTTATCAAATATGATGGGCAAAATAACGAGGGAATAGTGGGAATAACACCCGAAAACTTATATAGCAAGGACGCGAACGTAGTGTTTCTTGTAGATATGATCTACGACATTATTGAGGGCGACGCAGATTCGTACAATGCAAGATTCAGTACGGAATATTACCGTACTAACAGCCCTATGGAAAAATTTACCAAACAAAAAATTTATGACGTAAATATAACTTACGCGCAATCCGAAAACAACACTGGAAAAGGCACGATGTACTGTATAGAATATAAGATATTGAAGAATAACGGTACGTTTAGAAACGACATTTTGGACGGCTCTAAAAAGCAGTATATAACCTTAGTCAATGACTCCGGCGAGATCAAAATCAACTCACTTGTAACCGTGAACACTCAATTTAAGTAGTATTAACGTTAATTTTGTATAATCAAACAAAAACCGCCTCGGAAGGCGGTTTTAGAAGATTTATTGCATGCTATCAACGATGCTGTGTACCCAAGAAAGAATATCGGCTTTTTCGTCATCGCTAAGCTTACCCGCAAGGAAAGGCAGTCCGCCAATCTTTATGTACTTAACGTTGTCGATAAAGTTTGTACCGGTCTGCTTAAGGGCATCGGAGAGCTTTGCGCCTATTTTTTCGTCGCCGTCGATGAGCAGCGCTACGTTTTGAGCTTTCTTTTTGTTAAGCTCGAGGCAGAAGCGGCGTAGTACGTCCGTAGGCTCACCTTTGCCGGAAACTGCGAGAATTACGAGTCTCTCATTTTCGCAGGAGTATGCAGGCGGGATAACGTCGATCGCGTTTGCAGCAGCGAGGTCGAACTCCGCCTTAACGGATTCGGCGATAGTCTTCATTTTAGCTTTGTTTGAATAGTAAAGAAATCTCATTTTAAGTGCCATAACAGTAAATAATCCTCCAAAAAGTCTTAATATACAACTATTATAGCACATTACCGGGAAAAAGCAATAAACATTTTGTAAATCTTTGGTGTAGCCACCCAAAGAAATTGGCATAAATACCCATTCCCTTAATTATACAAAATTTGCATTTTGTATAATTTGATGTGTGGTTTGATATGGAACAATTTTGTATTCAGAGACTATATATGGTTGAGATTCTGATACTTTCTGCGTGTCGCTTCTCCCCCGCGTATGTGTCGCTCCTGCTTGTTTACGCCCAGCACGCGCTTTACCTGATAATAAAGTGGCTTGTTTACACGCTTCAACGTTTGTGTTATGTCTTTATGTACAGTGCTTTTACTTATGCCGAAATGAGCTGCGACTCCTCTTACGGTTGAATTGTTTTCTACGAGATAAGACGCGAGTATCACGCAGCGTTCTTTACCGGATGAAATATACATCATATCATATCTATCTCCATTCATGTGTTCTGTACAGTATATGAACGGAAACGGATATTTATTAATTTCACGAAGGATAAATGTTAAAATGTTGAAAGAAGAAACCAAATTTATAAACAGCAACATTTTTGAGGGTATGCCCTCTATCTCTGCGGTTATAAAATCTATCGAGAGCGGAGTCAGCACGAGAAAAATATTAAACGTTTTTGTTGATATAAGCAAGAAAAAAAGCAAGGCGCGTGAAATATCCTTTTTAAATGCGAAAGTCCATCAGCATGGCTTTGAGGTGGAATTTAAGGATTCTGATTATATTGACAGCTTGACCGTCGGTAACACACACGGCGGCATTATCGCGGTATGTAGCGAGCGTGAGATACCTCGTCTTACTGCTGATCGTATCAAGTCTGACGGTGTTTATTATCTGCTCGAAGGCATTGAGGACCCTTATAATTTCGGCAATGCGCTTCGCTCTATCTATGCGTCAGGTGCTGACGGAATAATACTCGGTGAGCGAAATTGGTTAGGGGTTGCCGGTACGGTTGCCCGCGCTTCTGCTGGAACGTCCGAGCTACTTCCCTCCTATATTTGCGATACCGTGTCCGCGGTAGATATATTTAAGGATCAGGGCTATACGGTTATTTGCGCAGGAATACGAAATTCAGAATCGTTATTTGATACGGATCTCTCAAAGCCCCTTTTGGTGGTCTTGGGCGGTGAAAAACGCGGCATTTCAAGCTCGGTACTTGAAAAGGCGGATAAGATCGTGCGTATAGACTACGGAACGGAGTTCATGGGCTCTTTGTCTGCTTCAGCTTCTGCTGCTGTTTTTGCATTTGAAATTTTAAGATATAACAAAAAATAATAAAATAACGGAAAAGTCTTTATTGTTTGTTAAAAAATTTCTGTTATAATACTTATAAATTATTTTGGAGTAATAAATATGAGCTGTAAATTGGCTGTGATCGGCGTTGGAAACATGGCGAAGGCAATAATTGCCGGTATTCAAAAGTCTGATACAAATATATCGGAAATCATTTTATTTGATAAAAATAAAGAGCAGTATTTGTCGCTTCCCGACGGCGCTCTCTCTTACAAAATTGCCGATTCTGTTTTTTCGGCGGTAAATGATGCTGACTGTGTATTGCTTTCGGTAAAGCCGCAGAATATGTCGGACGTGCTCGCACAAATTTCAAAGGTTGAGGCGCATTCACAAAAGCTATATATAACTATCGCGGCGGGTATTACGGTAGATGCTGTTTCGGGCTCTCTCGGAAATGCACGTACTGTAAGAGTTCTTCCCAATCTTCCCATGACTGTCGGTCACGGTGTATCTGTTATTTGTAAGAACGAGGACGTTGCAAAGCCTGATTTTGACCTGATTTGTTCCATTTTTGAGCCTACGGGAAGTACGCTCATTATCAATGAGTCGGAAATGAACAGAATTATAGGTGTTACCTCGTCTTCTCCCGCATACGTATTTAAATTTATCAATGCGATCTATAAGGGGGCACTTGCCCAAGGTCTTCCTGCCGATGGCCTTGTAGATGCGATATGCGACGTATTTATAGGCTCGGCACTCCTCCTTAAGCAATCGGGAGAGACGCCCGAGCAGCTTGCTTCTAAGGTCGCTTCTAAGGGCGGTACGACAGAAAGAGCACTTCTCTGCCTCGAGAGTGCCGATATTGACAGAATAGTTCTTGATGCTATGCTTGCTTGTACAGAGCGTGCTGATGAGTTGGGCGCTGACAAGTAATATATTTTAGTGCTTTCGCATAATCATTTATCAAAATGATATATGCGGAGGTTTAAATTGATATTCAGTAAATATAGAAAAAAAAGCGCAGACATAGAAAAAGCGAAAATTGTTTTTCAGTTTGCCGTGATGCTGATCACATCCGTGCTTGGCGGCATGTGTTTTTCTAATTTGATGAGCCCGTCTGCCATACAAAGATTTACCGCGAAGCTCTATATAAGCTTTAACGCGTCGTCGGTTGACGTATCCTTTCTCGATATATTTATCAAAGTGGCTCTTGTGGACGTTATTTGTGTTGCGCTGTTGTTTGTATTCTCTTTTTCCTTTATAAATTACGTTGTTTCCGATATAGTCATAATTTTTCTCGGCTTCAGGTTTGGAATGACCGCAGCAATTATTAAGCTTTCGGGAATTTCGCAAATCGGACTTGCTAATTCCCTTTTCTATTGGATATTAAAGGGATCGATACTTTTCGGAATATTGCTTTATGCATGTGTTGCGGCTTTTAAGGCGTTGGAGCTACGAAGATTCGGTGCTAACAGCCGCCCGAAAATTAATAGCAGATCCCTATTGCACATCGTAGTTTCAACCGTTGTTGCTATGGCGTTTATTCTTGCTGTTAATGGACTTTACTGTCTGTTTGTATACATTTTATAAATTAAAAAGGATGTTTAAAATTGAAAAGGACAAACGAAAATAAGAAAAAGAAATTTAAGCTGTTCGACATGAATCGGGACGGCAAGGGCGTTTATGAAACGGAAAGCAGAAAGCCAAAACTAATATTTTTCTTTAAGCTGTTTTTTAGAAAATTTACTCAGCTTTTACAGCTAAATCTCTTGATGCTTCTTATGGTGATACCGCTTCTTGTTGTTCTGTTTATTTTCTTGCTTGGAGAAAAGACGCCCACTGCTACAAGCGCGATATACGCGCCTCTTTATGGAATAAACGCGCTGGTTGACGCACCGTCAGCTGCATCTATGCTGGATCTTTCCTTCATACAGATGGAGCTTCCCGTGTTTAGACCTGTAATAAATATCATAATAATTGCGATGTTTATTATTTTGGCAGTTACTTGGGGCTGGCAAAACGTCGGCTCTGCATACGTTCTTCGCGGACTCTTCCGCGGAGATCCCGTGTTTGTATTTTCGGACTACATGTACGGAATTAAGAAAAACTTTAAGCAGGCGTTTTTCTTGGGACTTATCGATTTTATATGTACGGCTGTTCTTGTGGTTGATTTCATGTATTTTTACAATCTCACGGGATCCTTTGGATTTGACTTCATGTACATCGCGATCCTTGCACTTGCGATCATTTGGATAATGATGAGATTTTATATATACAATCTGCTTGTGACATTTAATCTTAAAAATCTCAAAATTCTTAAAAACGCGCTTATTTTCTCAGTTCTCGGAATTGCCAGAAACGTCGTGGCACTCATAGGAATTGCCCTTCTTTTGGCAATACATATATTCCTTATAATTTTGCTGTTGCCCTACGGAATTTCTATTCCTTTAGTGCTTCCCTTCGTATATATTATTTCTGCAATAGGCTTTATTGCAACCTTTGCGGCGTTCCCCGTTATCGAAAAATATATGATTGCACCCGCGCTCGTCAATGAAAACACAGAAGACACTGAGGCGCTTGCGGAGGAAACGGAAATTACCGAAGAAGACTAATAAAGAAAAAAGCTTTTGCACTCTGCAAAAGCTTTTTTTTATATACAAAAATCGGATACATCAAGATTGATGTATCCGATTAATTTTTTAATTAGTTATTGCCGGTGAGCTTTGCAATCTCTTCAGCGAAGTTCTCTTCCTTCTTCTCGATACCCTCGCCCTTCTCATAGAGGACAAAGGAAACGATCTTGATGGAACCGCCGAGAGCCTTAGCAGTGTTCTTGGTGTAAGTGCCGACAGTCATGTCGTCTTCCTTAACGTAAGCCTGCTCAACAAGGCAAACGCGCTCGTAGAACTTGCCAAGACGACCGGAAACGATCTTCTCGAGAATTGCGTCTGGCTTGTTTGCGTTCTTGGGATCGTTCTTCATCTGAGCGATAAGAACAGCCTTCTCCTCGTTAACTGCCTCTGCGGGAACGTCCTCAATGTTTACGTACTGAGGAGGATTGCCTGCAGCGATCTGAAGTGCGATGTTCTTTGCATATACAGCGAACTCATCCTTATCAGCAACGTCGGTGTCGAACTTAACGATAACACCGGTGGAGCCGAAGCCGTGAATGTAGGAAGAAGTAACACCCTCAACCAAAACGAAGCGGCGAACGGAAAGGTTCTCCTTAATAACAGCGATCTGCTCGATGAGAGTCTGCTGTACAGTGTTTGCGGTATCGCAATAGTTGGTTGCGAGAAGCTCCTCAAGAGTAGCGGGCTTGTTAGCTATAATAGTTTCAAGCACTCCGGATACGAAAGCCTTGAATGCATCGCTCTTAGCAGCGAAGTCAGTTTCAGCATTTACCTCTACCATAGCGGTGTAGCCGTCCTTGGTAAGGATATCAACACGACCCTCAGCCGCGATACGACCAGCCTTCTTTTCAGCGGTTGCAAGTCCCTTCTCACGAAGGATCTTTACTGCTGCCTCAAAATCGCCGTCAGCCTCAACGAGAGCCTTCTTACACTCCATCATACCAAGACCGGTCTGAGCACGAAGATTAGCAACGTCCTTTGCAGTAATATTAGCCATTTTTCTTACTTCCTTTCAAAAATTAAAAGTGTTTAATTACTCAGCGTCAGCCTCAGCTGCCTCTTCGGTAGCCTCTGCCTCAACGAGCTGCTCACCCTGCTTGCCCTCGATAACAGCGTCAGCGAGAACGGAAGAAATGAGCTTGATTGCGCGGATAGCGTCATCGTTACCAGGAATGATGTAATCAGCATCATCGGGGTCGCAGTTGGTATCAACGATAGCAACTACCGGAATACCGAGCTTCTTAGCCTCAAGAACTGCGTTTCTTTCCTTCTTGGGGTCAACGATGAAGATCGCTGCGGGGAGAGTATCCATGTTCTTGATACCGCCGTAGTTCTTCTCGAGATCGAAGATCTCCTTCTGCTTTGCAGCTACTTCCTTCTTGGGAAGAAGGTCGAAGGTTCCGTCCTCCTGCATCTTCTCAAGAGCGTTAAGACGACCGATAGAACGCTTAATGGTCTTGAAGTTGGTCATCATTCCGCCGGGCCAACGAACGTTAACGTAGTACATTCCGCAACGGGTTGCTTCTTCCTTGATAGCGTCAGCAGCCTGCTTCTTGGGACCTACGAAAAGAATGTTGCCGCCCTGTGCTGCAACGTCACGTACGAATGCGTACGCCTCATCGAACTTCTTTACAGTTTTCTGAAGGTCGATGATGTAGATGCCGTTTCTTTCTGTGAAGATGTATTCCTGCATCTTAGGATTCCATCTTCTTGTGTGGTGTCCGAAATGGACTCCTGCTTCGAGAAGCTGTTTGATTGAGATAATAGACATTTTTATGTCCTCCTTTGGTTTTTTCCACCACACAGCAAGCGATAAAACCGCACCGCAGGTGCTATGTGTGTGTATTTAATTTATTGCGCAACTCTCAAATTACGCAACCGATGTATTATAACATATAGTATATTACATTTCAAGCGCTTTTTAGAATATTTACATTTTATTTACAATTAAAGTTGCCAAAATCCTTTTTTCTTCTTCCTTCTGTCCTCATCGGGCATGAAAAATTCATTGGGCGGCAGTCTTACAAGTATTGTATCTTCACCTATACACTCAATTTTATTCCACGGTATTACGATATCCCGCGATTTTCCAAGGCCCAAGAATCCCCCCTGCCCCCGTAATATTATTGCGGTGGTCTTTCCGTCGCAGCTATTGAATTCAAAATCAGACGGACATCCTAAGCGCGTTCCGTCACATAAATTTATCACTTCTTTATCTCTCAAGTCGCAAGTGTTGAATCGTTCCACAATAAAAATCTCCTTTGCAAAAATCATTACAATTTATGCAAAGGAGAGAGTTATATATTCATTTGCGCTTCTGCGTTTTGCGCGAGAAAATAAAGATCTCGTATGTTACGGAGAATACGATACTCGGTACGAACGATGCAATAAAATATGGCAATTGATGCGTGTCAACGTTAAACCAAACGCCTATCGAATTTACAATTGAAATGAGAGATATGAAAGCTATCGTACCTAGGGTAAGTCCAAGAAAATACTTATTTTTAAGCACGTGCTTGATTCTGAGAACACTTTGGAAGCGGATATAATACGCGAGCACTAAATGAAGCCATACAGTGGCGCAGAAATAGTATTCAACGTCATATAAAAGCTGTCCGAAAACTCCCACGGCGTTCATCAAAACAGGTAATGTTATTGCTACAATTCCCGAAGCGAGAGCGCATATCAAAAGTCTGCTTTCACTTAAAATATGCATTTTTAAAGTTATCAACTCGTATTTGTGACGTTTTGCAGACGGAGCTTGAGTTTTATCAGAAGCAAGCATCAGCAAAACTAAAATATCGATCAAAAAGCTACACAACACTACGTGGCGCGCGTCAAGCGCAGGGGTTCCAAAAGCCATGGGTAACGCAACGAGTATAATTCTTAAAAGCTGTGCGCAAAGCATGTATTTAAAAAAGCTGATAAGGTTTTTATGTGCCGCTTCGGCAAAGGATAAGGCAGAAGCCAGAGACGATATTCCGCCCTTGTTGTTCCACGGACGTGACAGAAGCACGTCGGACTTGGATTTTATTACTTGCTCGCACGAAGCGCTCGTTTGTGAGCCTGCCATTTCAAGCGTGTAAAGCTCTTCCTCGTTTTTTGCTGAAAAAACGTCTACAAGCGGAGAACATGAGATAAGAACGTCGGCAGCCTTCATTATAGTTGGAGATGCTTCAGTAAAGCTTACGACCGCGACCGATTCTCCATTCTTGTGTGCATGATCTAATAGTAATTCGATATCAGATAAGCTCATATCGTAATACGTATTGATTTCTCCGAATTTGTACGTGATCGGTACTCCGTTATTGATAAAATCTTGCTTGCGCGCAGACTGTTTTGAGTGGAATTCGATGGGAATTTGAGGAGCGTTTTTATTAAGCTCACTGCCCACAAAGGAAATAACTTTAATTCCCTTTTTTTGCAAATCGAGGATTCCCTTATATGCGTTCTTATCAACCCCCTCACGCAAAACCACACCGCCTACAAATATCTTTCCTGTAGTGTTACCAACACTTTGAGGTGTTGACAATGTAAAGAATAGTACTGTTTTACCTTTTGCAGCATGAAGCTCGTATGTGTGTCTTAGCTTGTCCGTGCCAATGCTTGACAAGGGCTGCACCGATCCCGATATGAGCGCATGCGAGCATTCAGAAAGAATATTAGACGAACGAGATACACATAAAACTGTTTGCCGCCCCGCATCGGTGTAAATAACCTGATCGGCGGGCACTTTAGTTGTTCCCGAAATAAATGATTTGACTTGACAACGCAATTTCAGCGCCTGTGCGTCAAAATTACCCTTTGAAATAAATTCTTCGAGCCCTGTTTTGTATTTGTCGGGTGAATTTATTCCCGCGGCAAGCATATTGGATTGTGATATATTGTATAGCAAAGAAAGCTCTAATAGCGTCTTTACCGATGCGCTCGGCTTTACCGCTCCCGCGACCTCGCCCTCGGCCGTAAAAGCAGTATCAATATGCAAAATACCATCCGTGACGGATGCTCCGTCAAGCATGAATAAGTAGCTTGTGTTGTAAAGTTTATCAAAAGCATCGGTCCTGCGAATTGCAAC
>JAZOWN010000048.1:0-35980 GCA_045659245.1 Eubacteriales bacterium | reverse complement strand
CTTGGGTTGCGCAGTTACCACGTTTGTGGCGGTAGGGCGACTACCGCAAGTGGCGGATCATTCGACGAGCCTATAGGCTCAGCGTGTGGAATGCCCCAAGGGGGCTATCGCAAGCCACCAGCACGGCTGGTGGTCATGACTGTTTTTAAGTTTTACAGCCTGAGATGTTGTAACAATGAGCCTTCCCCAGTGGGGGAGGGTGTTACAAGACTTGTGCGTGTGACGGATGAGGTGTCAAAATGCCCTTTTTTAAGAGCAAAATGCAAGGCTTTGGGGCTTTTTTGTACCTGATTTTTTGCCTGTAATATCCTTATTTTACCGATTATGGTTAGCAAATGGATTTTTTAGGATATAAAACCCCTTGTTTTACGTTAATAAATGACAGCAAAACAACCAAAATGGGTGTGCCCCAAATACCCGTTTTTGGTGACTTAGTTGAACATTGTCGAAAAACATTGACTTTTTACGGTTTTGTGGTATAATTACTGTAAGTGGGGAGGGGGGAAGTTATGCCCATTTTCACGCTGAATTTGTTATTACAAACATTTAGTATATAAACTCAAAGGATGGGGTTTTGAACTATGACTAATTTGATTTTTCCGTTAGCAGTCTTGGGAATGGCGCTGGTGCTTGTCGGTATAATATATATCTTGAAGCGCCTTAACGTCAAGGTAATATATGCAACGAGGCCATTGGCGATCATTTTGTTCGTGGTATCGTTCGTAAGATATCTTTATAAAAAGCCCGCGATCTATAGTTTGCACGGCTTAGATAACGCTGTGTCGCCGTTCAACGCAGAGACGCTGAATATCGGACAGACGGCATTGGCGGTGATCCTTGTTTGGTTCTCCTACGCCGCTATACTGATGACGGTAATAAGTGCCTTCTACAATTACAAGACCCTGCGCCGAATGGTCAATCTATTCGCTTTGCCGATGCTTGCGGTGCTACTCGTCTTCTTCGAGACTTACGGTATTGCAACGGTTGGCACAGAGGCGTACGGCATTTCGAATCCCCGCCTTTGGATAATGGCGGCAGAGATAACGGTCGCGATCGCTATTATCATTGGAAATTGCTTCGAGGATAATAGATTTGAGGTTCCCAAGAGCGCAAGAGACGTCGGCAACTATTTCGCGGCGCTCATTCCTGCGATACTTGCAATAATGCCTTGCTATGTGCTTCAGGCGTTCTTCGTTATCAAGGATACGACACTTAAGCTCTACGACTTTACCCCCGAGCACAGAGTTATGCTTTATATTGCGGTAGTTCTTCCTATCGTTGGATACAAGATACTCAGAGGCAAGCCCACCGAGGTCAGCAGAATGATCCTCATATACGCATCATTGGCGTTTCTTTGGGTATATATCGGAAGATGGGAGCTCCACGAGTTCAAAAATCTTGCCAACTGGCCGCTCCACCTTTGCAATACCGCTATGTTTCTGACTCCACTTTGCCTTGTATTTAAGATGAAGAGACTCTTTAATTTCTGTCTCTTTATAAACGTTCTGGGCGCATTCTTCGCTATGCTCATGCCTCACGCGCTTGTTGAGTGGAGCATAGTTGGAACGGAGCGAGTTTCCTACTGGGTAAACCACTACGCAGCGTTTGCTATGCCGCTTCTGATAGGCTCGCTCAACATATTTAAGCGTCCTAAGTTCAGACAGTTCGTATACGCGGTCATTGCACTTACCGCTTACTTTGTATTGACGCTTTTCCTTAACGCGTACCTTACGCAGAAGACGGGAAATGTTTGCGACTTCTTCTTCACAAACAGTGACTTCATTGTTTCGAAGCTTGGACTTTGGGCAGAGAGGACCCGTGATTTCGCGGTAAGCTTCAATTTCAGAGGATACGATCTGACGTTTTATCCCATCTATCAATCTATTTTCTTGGCATCGTACATATTGCTCGCTGTTGGCGTTTGGTTCTTGTATGCTATACTGTTCAGCGCGATCGACAAGGACGAGGACAGATACAGAAGAGAGAGGAGTTACAGAAAAATGAAAAAGGATCTTAAAAAATATCTTGGCGGAAAGCCCGACACCGCGTCCATCAGCGGAAGCGATGCCCCCAGTCTTGTTATTAAAAACTTTTCAAAGAGATACGGAAAGAATAAGCATTATTCCGTAAACAACGTGTCCTTCGAGGTAAAGGGCGGAGAGATCTTCGGATTCCTCGGACCAAACGGTGCGGGTAAGTCTACAATTATAAAGAGTATCGTCGGAATTCAGACGATAACCTCAGGAAATATCGAGATCTGCGGCTACGACGTGGAAAAGCAGCCCGTTGCGGCGAAGATGAACACCGCGTTCGTTCCCGATCACTACGCGCTTTACGAAAATCTCACCGGAAGAGAATACATAAACTATATTGCAGACCTCTTTGAGGTAAGCAAGAAGGACAGAGAAGAGTTTATAAATAAATACGTTGATCTGTTCCAGCTTACAGGGGCGTTTGACAACCAGATGAAGACGTACTCTCACGGTATGAAGCAGAAGATCACCATTATGTCCGCATTGGTTCACAATCCTAAGGTGTGGATCCTTGACGAGCCGCTTACAGGTCTTGACCCCACGAGTATTCACGAGGTTAAGGAGTGCATGAAGGAGCACGCGGCTAAGGGTAATATCGTATTCTTCAGCTCGCACATTATCGACGTCGTTGAAAAGCTCTGCGACAAAATCGCCATTATTAAAAAAGGTCAGCTTCGCGCGTACAAGTCTATGCAGGAGCTGAACGAAGAGGGCATTGAGCTCGAGAGATACTACCTTGATATTATATACGACGGAAACGATGAGCACGTTCCTTATACAGAGCCCGAGGCGGGCGCTGAAGCTGTGGAGGAGAACGCATGAAAAGTCTCTATATCCTTGTAATGATGCAACTCAAGGAACAGATGAACTTTAAGCGTTTAAAGACAGACAATGCAAAAGCGTTTCACTTATTGCTGTCAATTGTTGGCGGAATATTGAAATTTGCGGCAGTCACCGCTCTTTGCATCGCGTTCCTGCTTGTATCAAAGATCCTTGGTCTGTTTTCATTCCAAGGATTGCCCGTACCGGACACGGTCATCTCACTTGTGTTTTCGGTCATGCTTTTGCTCTCGGTCGTTTCCTGTACCGTGGGGCTCACAAAGTCGATGTACTATGCGAGAGATAATGCAGTTTTGCTGACGCTTCCTTGCACGTCCTTGCACGTATATCTTTCCAAGCTTATTATATTCTTCATATTCGAGATAAAGAGAAACCTCTCTTTCCTCGTTCCCATGTTTATCGCATATTATATTACGCACAGCTATCCTGCAGGTGCGTATGTATGGATGCTGTTCTGCATGATATGGGTGTCGCTGTTCACTGTGGCAATAGGTGCGCTGTTCTCGATCCCCACTATGTGGATAGCAAACTTCTTCAGACAGAATAAGTGGATGCAGATGGGTGGTTTGGTTGCCACGGTCGCTGCCGCTTCGGTTGCGCTTTTCTATGCTATCTCCCTTATTCCCGAGAATATTGACCTCGTTGCGGCGTGGACGACGATCTATTGGAAGATTCAGGACTTCCTTAACGCGTATGCTGATAATTTCAGCTTCTTCTATGACTTTACGCGTATGCTTTTAGGCGAGACTACCGACATCAGGACGACCTTCCCGATCTTTATGACGGCGCTGAGACTTCTGATGCTTGCGGGAACGGCGATTGTTGCTCTTGTTGCGGGACTTCTTATAGTACGTCCCTTGTTCTACAAGATGGCAAGCACCCCCTTTGAGTACCTCAAAAAGCCTGTTAAGCCCAAGAAGAACAAGCAAAGAAACAAGGTTTGGTCTTCTATTTACACGAACTTTATGATAACCGCAAAGAATACGAACACCCTCTTTGCAAACGTTGGAATTCTTATCTCAGTTCCCATGCTCATCTTCCTTCTCAACAAGATATTCCTTGCTATGAAGACGAGAGAAATGGGAGATCACATGATAATAGCGTTCAATCTGCTTATTATGCTTCTTATCGTTCTGAACTCCAACTGCTCGATCTCGAGCCTGTACTCCAGAGACGGACAGAGCGGCTACCTCATAAAGACGCTCCCCTCTAAGTACACCTTGCCGGTCGTTACCAAGCTTCTCCCGAACACCACGTTCGGAGCGCTTGCTATTCTTGCGACGGCGCCCATTCTTAAGCTGACGCTTCCTCTTGCGACAGCCGATATAATTCATATAATTCTTGCGATAGAGTTTATCTTTATTGCGCACATGTTCTATTCGGCAGAGCTTGATTTGATGAATCCGCAGAATCAGCTTTACGCAAGCGTTGGAAGCACGGTTTCCAACCCCAATGAAACCAAATCAACGGTTTCTGCATTTTTGATTTCTTTCCTTACGGCAGGTGTGGTTTTCTTCCTTCTGTTTGAGGGAAAGGGATACGTATACGTTAAGCTGATAGCTGTATCTCTTGGCGTATTGATTTACAGAACATGGATGTTCTTCTCTATGCTGAAGCTTTACTATAAGGAGAAATAGTATGAAAAAAGCAGTAATTGTTATTATAGTTCTTATTTATATAGCTTCGATAGCGCTCGTAAGCTTCTTCGGCTTGCAGTTCAAGGTGTTCGAGGAGGTTATCCCCGTTGAACGCATTGAAATTACAAATGAAGAGCAAAAGCACAGTGAAGAGCATGGCGATTATCTCGTAATTTACCCGGAAAACGGAGAGAGAAGTGTAAGAATAAATTATCACGTGTATCCCGAGAATGCATCTAATACAAATGTTGATTTCGCCTATGATGGAGATGAGGGCGTAACGGTTGATGAAACCGGACTCGTAACGTTTCCAAAACCCGGTGTAGCCCAAGTAATAGTTATAGCAACTGACGGCAGTAATGCCCAGGATACATTGATTATAATATCCCACTGACTTCTCCAATAGGCTTTTCAAAATATAAAGACGAATTGAAGGGAGGATCTCATAGAAATTATATATACGCTTTATCCGCAAATTTAGTTTGTTTTACAATTCCTAGTACGAAAGGAAAAAGGATTATGAAAAGGAAATTATTAATTTTACTTACAGCATTGCTTGCCGTAACTCTTAGCTTTACAGCATGCTTCGGTGGCAAAAAGGAAGAAGAAAAGATTAACAGCATACAGTCGATCAAGCTTGTAGAGGGTAGCGTACCCGCAGAGGTAAACCTTGGCGACACCCCCGATTTTTCGGGAATTAAAGTAACGGTTAACTATTCTGACGGAACGACCAAAGAGGTTGGATTTGCTGACGTTACACTCAGCGATCCCGATACAACGACTGTTGGTAACAAGTCAGTAACTGTTACATACGAAGGAGTCACAACGAGGTTTACTATATCGGTAATTGACCCTGAGGCAACTGCAGTTGTTACTTCTATTAAGATTCTTATAAATGACAAAGACAAGTCGTGTTATATCGGCGAATTGTTCGATATGTCCGTGCTTCAGGTAGAGGCAACGTATAATACGGGAAGAACGGGCGCTCTTGCGATAGACAAGTATGATCTTACAACTATTGATACGTCTACCGCAGGAACGAAGACCATTACTGCAACGTATAAGGAAAACACGGCTATTACCGCAAGCGTTAACGTTGAGGTTATAGGTGTAAGCGGACTTAACGTTGTAAGAGGCTCGGTTGCAAACAGAATTACCGTTGGCGAGACTCTTGACGTCAGCGAAATACAGGTTTATCCTCAGTATGCAAACGGATTTAGCGGAGATGCGCTTTCGTATTCCGACCTCGTTATCGAAAACATTGATACTTCAAGCGTTGGTGAGAAAAAGCTCCGTATTACCTATAAGGGCGTTACTCTTGAGTACCCGATCACTGTTGTTGAACAGAGTGCTCTTGCAGTTGACTCGGATTCTTATCCCAAGGTCGTTAACGTAGGCTCAACTCTTGACCTTTCGGCCATAAAGGCTCATTACACCGATCCCTTGACGGAAGCGGCAGAGAAGAACCTCACGCTTTCCAGCCTGACCGTTGACATGAGCGCGGTTGATATGACTGTGCCCGGAGATAAGCAGATCACTGTATCCTATAAGGGCGCAACTACGGTAATCGTTGTTCACGTTCGCGGTGTAGAGAGCATGACCGTATCAATAAATGAAGGTAAGTCCAGTGAGATGTTCATCGGAAGCGCGCTTAATACGTTTACGAGTAATCTTTTGATCAGTGTCAAATATACGGATAACACAAACGCTAACGTTGCAATAAGCGACGTTAAGTTTGGCACGTTTGACGTAAACAAGCACGGCGAGCAGAAGCTTTCCATAACGTATCTCGATAAGACTGTTGAGCAAAGCGTTTACGTATATAAGGTCGTTGGTCTTTACGTTGCTGAGAATACTATCGATCACGAAACCATAGATGTTTCCAATATCGTCGTATACGGTGTTTGTGATAATACCTCAAGAAAGTTGATTTTGCTTAATAAAGAGGATATTGAAACAAATCGCATAGACATAAATATTGACACTGACGGACCTAAGGAGCTTGTCGTAACGTATAGTGGCGAGTACGGTGAGTTTGAAACTACCGTTACGATCGATTTGAATATTGAGCTTGAAGGCATTGAGATACTTAACTACCAAGAAAGCGTTCGCTACGGTCAGTTTTACAATGCAGAGAGCGTTGATATAAAAGCAAGCTATAATAACGGAAACAGCAAAACGTTTTATGACGGTTTTGAGGTATCAAACGTTATAACAACGACGCTCGAGGATTACGTAACTATTACGGTAACCTACACGGAAAAGGGATTTAAGCAAACTGCTACGGCAACCGTAAAGGTGCTTAAGGTTACAGGTCTTTCTGTTAGCGGAATTGCTGATCTTGTGGATGTAGGAAATAAACTTGACCTCACTTATGCACAGATCGCAGTTACCTTTGAGGATAATACCACCTCCGTTATCGGTATAGGTGCAGCAGAGGAGATTTCTGAACCTGACACTGAAACTGCAAGTAATGAAAGATATCTTACTGTATCCTACGGTGGAATAACCGTAAATGTTCCTTACGTAGTCAGAGACGTTGCGAATATAGAGATCTTTGGCGGTATTGGCTCTACGGTTAATAAGGGCTACGCAATAGATTATTTGAATCTTTTGCTTAAGGTAACCTATACCAACAATGAAACGACCGTTAAGGCAGCAAGCGATCTTCCCGGTGTAACGTACGAGGGTACAGACATAGCCACGGAAGCTGGTAAGATAAACTTTGTCGTTCGCTACAAGGAATTGTACGCAATCAGAGAAATAACTGTTGTTGATCAAGTCGTTGAGGTTGATCGTATATCCGCGCTTAATAAGACCATTCCTGCAGTTGTCTTTAAAGATCCTACTCGGGGCAAGACTCTTTCCTATGACTCCTTCAAACTTCTCGTTTACTACAAGAATGGCGAGGTTGCTCTCGTGCCTGTTTCTGATAAGCGTGTATCAGTAAATCCTGAAGCATTTTATCTGAACGAGGCAGGAGTGAAAGCAATTAGATTCTACTTTAATGATGGTACAACCACCTTTGAAACCATTGTAAATATTTGGGTAAAGGAAGTTACCAAAGTAGAGATCGTTGAAGGAACTGTTCTGAAAGCAGTAATAAAGGATAAGGCATATGATACTAAGGATCTTCAGGTCAAGGTAACTTATGACGATGGTTCCTACTCGTATGTAAGCAGAACAAACAATGATCTTAAGGTCACCGAGCCCGACGTTTCAAAGGTCGGTACGACGACGCTTAAGGTAAGCTTCATGGGCGTAGAAGCAACGATGGAGATCACTGTTAAGGAACCTAACACTGTTTCCGGTATTTTTGGCGTACTTAAGCCCGATGAGCTTAGCGCAAGAGAAAGCTACGCTAAGAACTTCAAGGATCAAACAAGCGCATATCGCGTAGGTGACGATAACCCCTATTATTTCTATCTTAATGTTATCTCGCTTGATGCTAATGACAATCTCGTAGAGATCGACGGAATGGAAGTTGCTACATCCGCAAGAATATTCCTCGTTGAGGGTAATACCGAAACGGAACTTACCGGAGACGCCCTTACTGATATGGTAAACTTCGTTTCCTCCGAGAATTCCTACGACTTTACCGAGGCTGCAATAGGTAAGACCTTTAAGCTTGTTGCGTGCCCTGTGGGCTATGACACCATGACGAAGGAGCATACGGTAACGGTTGTGGACGGCTACAATATTTATAAGGCTTATGAGCTTAACGTCATGACCAACTGTGAAAACAACATAGTTAAGGCTATTGACGGCGCTACTCCGATCTACCAGAAGGACGTTGCAACTGAATTCTTGCGTAAGAAGGGTATTACGAGACCCGAAAAGCTTGCAGGTATCGTATTGCATTGCAACCTTAACGTAACTGAAAATGATATTCCTGCCGAGTACATTTGCAGCTACACGAGAAATGGTATAGCGGAGAGAGGACTTTACGATCAGCTTGGTATTTTCCACCGCGAGCTGACAACGGATCAAAAGACCTTCTCTATTTACCCAAGCTATTATAGCGTATATTCCTATGCAATTTCTCCCGTAGCACACAAGGGCTTCGGCGGTAATCCCGATGAATTCTCATCATCTGACCTCTTTAAGATCCGTACGTCGACAGGCGTATATAGCTCGCTTAACTTGAATATCGGTGAGAACCAGATGGTCTTTGATGATTATAAGGTCAACATTCAGGATATAGCTACGAGAGATAACGACCCCAACAGTAACGACCAGTCTGCATCCGAGCGTCATATGAGAGGTATCATTTGCTACAAGCTCGGTGCATGTGTTGCAAACGTTACGAATATAAACATCGAGGCTTACCAGACGTCGATGCTTGTAGAGGATGCGAATACCACACTCAACCTCAATAAGTCCAACTTCTACAATGCATGGCAAGGACACCTCTTCCTCTGGAACGATAACTATGTTCAGAGATATTTCCAAGATGACAAAACCATTCCGACGGCAGCCTATGCCCGTGACGTTGTCGTTAACATAACCGAGTCCAGTCTGACAAAGTGCGGAGGTCCCGTTATAATCTCGCAGGCTACGAAAACGGACTATGCGTATAATAACGCCTCCGGTGTTCAGGTCTATGCGGACGCAGCAAGTGACCTTCATACGTACGTAACAGGTCAAGAGGCTTGGTTCGTAGCAGTCGGCCAGACGCAGCTTGCAGCACAGATCAAGGCTATGAATAGAATGGTAATGCTGTGTCAAAACAACGATATGTCCCCGTATTACGGATCTAACGGATACATCGCTACGAATAAGATTCAGGGCGTTGAAACCGTAAATATGGTTATGGTTAACATGGGTGAGGGCGTAGCATTCGACGGGACAGAGACCTATAACGGATACTTCAAGCACGGAGATAACGTTGCTATGGCGATGTCTAACGGAAAGAACACCCGCGAGATTTATACCAATTCGTCCCTGTCTACGTATATTGCGACTACAACGGCAATGAATGGTAGCCCTGCTCCTATATACCAGTCCAGTGCCGGCGGAACTGCACTTACTGATGGTAAGAGCGGATGCTACGGTCTTGAGACCGGAGCAATGGGTCAGCCTCAGGCTAACTTCTACTCGGGTAGATACATTACGTTGTATTACGCGGGTGTCGGAATTGCGATGGAGTACTATCATCAGTAATGATTTTATAAAGTAAGTTTTAACTGAATAAGATCTCCCACCGCAGAGGAAATTTCCTCTGCGGTGGTTTTTTATACGACGGAGTAAAATTCCTTATTTGGAACTTAAATATCGAATAAAATAAAGAAAATTTTATAAAAATATCCATTTTAAGAAATAAAAATAATAAAAATGTTTAGCATTGTACTGCTTTTTGGACACATAATGTGATATAATAAGGGTGCAGAGAGGAAGAGAAGGGATAAATTAACTCTCGCAAATTTAAAAAGGCAGGTACATAAAATGAATGCTGAAATGAATTTTGAAAGAAAGTCTATAATGGAAGAAAATAAGGAAATGGGTATCGTTTCCGAGAACTGCAACTGCTCCGTTTTCTCTATGGCAACGGTCATTGCTGGCGTACTTATGGTAATAGGCGCGGTGGTTTACGCAATAGCTACTCTTTGATTTGGGGTACTTGATTTTCGTGCCGATCTGTGATAGAATATATTCGGTACATAAATATTCATCTTGGGGGTCGGCATGGCGAAAAGCTCCAATCAGAAATTAAAGCTTCTGTATCTCATGAAAATATTTCTCGAAAAGACTGACGAGACTCACGGACTTACGCTCAGAGAGCTGTCCGACGAGCTTGCCGCGTACGAGATACGCGCGGAGAGAAAAAGTCTTTACGACGATATTGAGCTGCTTCGTGTGTACGGGCTTGACGTGTGCGTCGTGCGCGATAGACAAGTCAGATATTATCTCGGCTCGCGCAGCTTTGCGCTTGCGGAGCTTAAGCTGTTGGTTGATGCCGTTCAATTCTCAAAATTTATAACCGCCAAGAAAAGCGCCTCGCTTATCAAAAAGCTTGAGGGCTTGGGAAGCCGTTATCAGGCGTCGCAGCTTCATAGACAAGTCGAGGTCAGCGAGCGTCTTAAAGCAGAGAATGAGGAAATTTTCTGCAACGTTGATATGATACATAGGGCGATCTCCGAAAACAGAAAGATCTGTTTCAGATATTTTGAATGGGACGCGCAAAAAAAACGCGTATTGCGTCGCGACGGAGCTTTCTATTGCGTCAGCCCTTGGGCGCTTACGTGGGACGACGAGAATTATTATATGGTAGCCTTTGACGGCGAGGCAGGGCGCATTAAGCATTACCGCGTTGACAAGATGCTGGAGATATATATGGATAAGTCCGCGCGCGAGGGGCAGCAGCAGTTTTCCGCACTCGATATGCAAAGATACTCAAAGCAAGCCTTCGGGATGTACGGCGGTGAGCTTTGTAACGTGAGAATGTCGTGCGATGTCTCGGTGGCGGGAGTCGTTATCGACAGATTTGGTACTGATATAATCATTGCCAATCACGGCGAGCGCTTTGAATTTACCGCAAAGGTAATGCTCAGCCCGACCTTTTATTCCTGGGTGCTCGGATTTGGAAACAAGATAACCGTGGTATCTCCCGATGACGTTCGCAGGACGGTAAAGGGAATTGCCGAAGAAGCCTTTTTGGCGTATAAGGACTGAATATTATATTTGAAGATTTAAAGCAGGCAGATCGCACTCTGCCTGCTTTTTGCTTTTAATTTGTTTTTAAAAAAATAAAAAAATTCAAAAAAGGTATTGACATTTGAAATTTTTATGATATAATAATATCAAGAACAATTCTTAATAAGGAGTTATTCTAATGAAAGAATCGAATAAAGAAAAAAGGAATACACTGCAAAAGAGAATTGTTTCGGACGTTTTTTGCAGCATGGACAATCATCCCTCAGCCGGAATGGTTTACGAAGCTGTGAGCGAGAAATTCCCCGGTATCAGCAAGGCGACGGTCTACCGCTTGCTTGCGGAGGCAGCCGAGGAAGGGAAGATTCAGCGGCTGAAGCTCTCGGACGCAAACGACCGATACGACATCACTACCACAAAGCATTATCACGTGGTTTGCAGATGTTGCGGCTCGGTTGCCGACGTTGATGCCGACGTTGATGACGCGCTTATGGCAAGCAAAGCTTTCGGACATCAGGGATTTGAGGTGGAAAAATGCCACGTCGAGTTTGTGGGTGTCTGCGAGAAATGTCAAATCAACTAACTCAAAAATAAAATTTTTTAAAAGAAAAAAGGAGAAAATTTATCATGGCAAAGTTTGTATGTTCTGTATGCGGTTACGTTCACGAGGGAGACGCTGCTCCCGAAAGATGCCCCCAGTGCAAAGTTCCTGCGGAGAAGTTCAATAAGCAGGACGAGGGCAAGATGACTTGGGCAGCTGAGCACGTTGTAGGCGTAGCAGAGGGCGCACCCGAGGATATTATCATGGATCTTCGCGCAAATTACATGGGCGAGTGCACCGAGGTTGGTATGTATCTTGCAATGGCAAGAGTTGCACACCGCGTGGGCTATCCCGAGATAGGTCTTTACTGGGAAAAGGCAGCTTACGAGGAGGCAGAGCATGCAGCAAAGTTTGCTGAGCTTCTCGGCGAGGTCGTAACGGACAGCACCAAGAAGAACCTTGAAATGAGAGTTGCAGCCGAGAATGGCGCTACCGAGGGTAAGTTTGACCTTGCAAAGAGAGCAAAGGCGCTTAACCTTGACGCAATCCACGACACCGTTCACGAGATGGCTCGCGACGAGGCTCGCCACGGTAAGGCTTTCCAGGGACTTCTTGAGAGATACTTCGGCTAATAAAGCAACATAGTTCCGTCATAGGAGGAGAGAACAATGCAAGAAAATTACATGGTGTGCAACTGCAAGCAGGTAAGCTACGCGGATATAGCAAACGCGCTCGACGCAAACAAGAATTTTGACTCGGTGCTTGAGGCCTTTGACGACGTTCAGAAGGTAACTCATTGTTCAACGGGCTGTGGCGGATGCCACCAAAAGGTGCTTGATCTCATCTCCGAGATCATGATGGGAAACTAATAAAAATAAATAAACCCACCTATGGTTGGGTATTCTAAAGATAAAATAAAAATAGGAGGAAGATCCAATGAAGTACGTATGCCCCTGTGGCTATGAATACGACCCCGCGATTGGAGATCCCGACAACGGCATCGCGCCCGGTACGGCTTGGGAGGACGTCCCCGCCGATTTCGTGTGTCCCGTGTGCGGCCTTGATAAGGACTCGTTCGAGGTAGAGGAATAATTTAATAAAACTTATAGGGCAGCCTTGGGGCTGCCCTTTTTGTCATTTTGTTGATATTGAGGCGGATAATTTTGGCACTAATTATAAAGAGAATATCGAAAAAAGTATTGAAAAAATGTAACCGTTATGGTATAATTATTACATATGATTGCAATTTTTAATAGCAATAGTTATTTTTGGCGAGGTTAGTATGAAAATTATTCCAAGAAACGAGCATCCGCGTCCCGACCGAATGAGAGCCGATTGGCTGTGTCTTAACGGCACTTGGGACTTTGAAATCGACAACGCAAAGGTTGGCGTATATAAAAAGTTTTTTGAGAGAGGGGCGCTTGACTCGAAGATCGTCGTTCCTTTCTGCCCCGAAAGCACGCTCTCGGGCATCGGAAACACCGATTTCATGAATGCGGTTTGGTATCGCAGAGATATTGAGATCCCCTCCGAGTGGAGCGGCAAGAGAGTCATTTTGCACATTGATGCTTGCGACTATGAAACGACGGTTTACGTCAACGGCAAGCGTGTCGGCTCGCATTGCGGCGGCTACACCTCATTCCAATTTGATATCACGGACAAGCTTTTGGATAGCGAAAACTACGTAACGATCCACGCTGTCGACGATATCGCGACGGAGCGTCAGGTATCTGGTAAGCAGTCCCGCCCCCTCGGCTCGAGCGGCTGCTTCTATACGAGAACGACAGGAATCTGGCAGACGGTCTGGCTTGAAGCCGTAGAGGCGGCACACGTCACAGCCTACAAGACCTACCCCAACATCTCCGAGCCCTCCTTGGGACTTGAGGTGTTAACGAGCGATGCTGCCATCGGCGCATCTCTTAAGGTCTCTGCATATTACGAGGGACGTCTTGTGGGCGAGGGAAGCGCGACCGTTGCTTCCGCATCGACGATGCTTAACATCGCCCTTTCAGAGAAGCATCTTTGGGAATGCGGAAACGGAAGACTTTACGACCTTGAATTTTCTCTTACGAAGGACGGCAAGACCGATCTTATGAGCGGTTATTTCGGACTTCGCGAGGTTGCTCTTTCTAAGGAAAAGGGCTTTCAGCTTAACGGCAAGACGGTCTACGGAAGATTCGTTCTTGACCAGGGATACTACCCCGACGGTATTTACACCGCGCCCTCGGACGAGGCACTCGTGTTCGACATCGAGGCTTCCATGAAGTGCGGCTTTAACGGCGCAAGACTTCACCAAAAGGTGTTCGAGCCCCGATTCCTCTACCACGCCGACAAGCACGGCTACATGGTTTGGGCTGAAACCGGTAACTGGGGACTTGATTGGACACTTGAGGGAAACATCTTTAATTTCCTTCCCGAGTGGCTTGAGGAGATCGAGAGAGACTTTTCGCACCCCTCGCTCATCGGCTGGTGCCCCTTTAACGAAACGTGGGATCTTCACGGCAGAGCGCAGTGTGTGCATCTGCTTGACACCGTTTACGACGTTACCAAGGCGATCGACAAGACGCGCCCCGTTATAACGTCGTCGGGCTCGCTTCCCACGAAGCGCACCGACGTACACGACGTTCACGATTATGAGCAGGATCCCGAAAAACTTAAGACCATGTTCGACGAGATCGACAACGGAATAATCAAGGACCAGCTTTACAGATGGCATCCGAAGAAGCAGAAATATAACAAGGCGCTTCCCGTATTCGTCAGCGAGTACGGCGGAATCAAGTGGGTAGTCAACAAGGCAGAGGACGCATGGGGCTACGGAAAGAGCGTTATGGACGAGGATGCATTCTTCGAGCGTCTTGAGGGCTTGACGGACGTGCTTCTCGAGAACGAAAACGTATTTGCGTACTGCTACACTCAGCTTACCGACGTTGAGCAGGAGCAGAACGGACTTCTGACCTATCAGCGTGAGTTTAAGTTCGCTCCCGAGAAATACCACAGAATATTTTCGAAAAAAGCGAAAATCGAAGACTGAGAAGATTGATTTAAGCGGGAAATGATGTGAAAAAAAGAATTTCAAAGATTTTAGCGGTGCTTCTTGCCGTATGTATGATGCCGATTCCGTTTGCATCTCTTCCTGTAAGCGCGGCAGCCGATGTAGACTATGAGACTGTCGTTAGCGGCGAGCTGCTTTATAAGGTCAATTTCAACGGCGACGACAACATGAGCGCTCTCACACAGGGATGGGATAAAAACATGACCATTACCCCCAATGGAGCTTCTGTTGACTTGAAGGTTAAGTCGGGAAAGTGGAGTAACGCGGGTGCTCAGCTGAATGGTCTTGACATTCAGGGCGGCGCATACACTTTCATATTCACCGTCACTGCAAGTGACAACGACGAGGAAGTTGGTTTCGTGCCTGACCACCAGACAGGATTTGTTGTAAATCCCGGTCAGAACAAAGTAAGATACACCGATCATTTAAATTGGGCTGACAATGATTTGGATACTGTAGACGTTATTGAGCCTATCACGTATAAAGGAACCGGCTCTCTTACGCAGACTTACGCTGTCGAGGTAGCAGGCGAGGGTGAGGGTAAAAACTCCAAGGGACAGCCTTACGTTGATATAACGGCGTATAATATTTATAATTTGATATATGACGGCGAGGGCAACGCAGTATGGAACCTTGCTTGCAGCCTCACCGAGGATCAGCTTAGCTCCTTCTTCTTTGACTGGGGTGATGCAGGCAATTGTGACGGAAACGTTTATGCGCGCTTCTCTCGCGACAGAAAGAATTACAGCTCCGCTAATAATGGTACAATCACCGTAAGCAACTTTTTCGTTTATGAGGGCCTTGCAGTAACGAACACCATGAATGCCGAAGAAATTGAACCCATCTATGATGTCAACTTCAATGGAAATGACGGTGTTTTTAAGTACAACGAGGATATGTACGACGGAATGGGCGTAAGAACGGTAACCGATGAGGGAAGAACTATTGAGCTTGCGGCAACTAAGATACCTTCAGACAAGGGCTCTGTTTGGAGCGGCGAGATGCTGAAATACAAGATTCCGGGCAATTCGTACACCGTAGTATTTACGGTAGATGCTCCCGATAACCAGTCCGTTGGCATTTTCTTTAAGTATAGAGACGGATTTTTCGTAAATCCCATGAACAATACGTACTCCGTCGGTTACTGCGGTAATGACGGTCATAACGTAGAAAAGTACGTCGGGACAACTACTTACAACGGAAGCGGCAAAGCTAAGCAGACCTACGCGATCGAATTCGCGAGCGGAAGCGTAGCCGGTAGCGACAAAAAGTACAACTGCTCCGCGTACAGACTTTGGGTACAGAATATCGGCAAGTGGCAGTGCATCGCAGAGCTTAGTGCCGACGTGCGCGAGGAGATAGCTTGGAACGAAACCGACTACGAGTTTATGATCCAGCTTGCCCGCGTATCGGACGGTAAAACTAACACGGGAAGTGTAAAGGTCAGCGACGCTAAGGTTTATAGAGGTTTGGTTGCTTCCAAGTTTGAAAATTCCCAAATTTATTACCAGCTTACCAAGGACAACTCCAATCTCCGCATAATCGGCGCGGTTGATTTCACCGAGGAGGAGCTTAAGAATTACGCTAATCTCGGATTTAACGTAACGATGACCTTCGAAGGCAAGTCGTACACGAATACCTTTACTACCACGACGGTTTACACAAGCCTTATAGCAGACGGAAAGACCATATACGCAAACGAATACGGAAATTATTTCTTCGCGGTAGAGATCACCGATCTTGAGTTTGCAGCGGCAGAGGACGTTGTATTCCAGGTTGACGGCTTTGCTACGAAGCTTGACGAGACCGTTGAGAACGTATTGGGAAGCAAAAAGATAAAGATAGACGGAGATCCCCTCTCTATTCTTCCCACGTTCACGGGATATAGCTTTGAGGATACCGATACGGGCGACGACTGCTACATGAGGAGCTTCGGTGCGGTTGATTATTCGGATTTCGATGACTATTGCGACGATATAGCGGAAAACGGCTTTGAGCTTTACGCAGAGAAGACGCTTGAGAATAACGTTTACAGAACCTACGCAAATAAGAGATACGTCGTCACGACTATCTATACGGGCTACAACCGCTACGGCAAGGTGCTCGTCGAGCCCCGTGTCGGAACTGCTCTCCCCACAAAGGCAGAGGATAACGTATACACTCCCATCGCGGGTATGGATACTACCATAACTCAGGTTGGACTTTATGACGGCGATCTTGGCGAAACGTATAACGGAATGTGCTATATAGTAAGACTTGCGGACGGAATCTTTATCGTGGTTGACGGCGGCTTTGCTCGCGAGGGTAGCCCCGAGCGCATCTATGACGTTTTGAGAAAGCAGGCGCCCGATCCCGATAATATCGTGATCGCCGCATGGATGATAACCCACGCGCACGACGACCACGTTGACGTTTTTGAGAGCTTCTTTGAAGCCTATGGCGATAAGGTGACGGTAGAGAAATTTATCTGCAATTTGCCGTCTGATGCTCAGACGGGTGATGTCTGGACTAAAGACATAAAGTGGATGCGCTACAAGCAGGTAAGAGCAGTATTTGAAGAGTATTGCTCAGATATCCCTGTTGTCAAGGCTCACCCGGGTCAGGAATTTTATATACGAAACGTAAAGATAGATATACTCTATACTGTTGATATATTTGATTTGAATCACAGTAAGTTGGAGGATTTCAACAACACAAGCGTAGTATTCAAGCTTACTGCCGAGGGCAAATCTATGATCTTCCTTGGGGACTATGATGATGATGCGTATACGATGAAGAAGCTCTATACTGCAAGCACACTGAACAGCGACATCGTGCAGATGGCTCACCACGGATTGGCTTCGTACAGCAGTAAAGATTTGTATCCTATGATAACCCCCACGTACGTCTTCTGGCCTATTGGCGCTAAGGTCATCAAGGACGGAAGCGAAGACGTCTATAATGGCACGCAGAATAAATGGATAATCCAGAACTGCGACGAGGAAAATATCTATTTGGCAGAGGATAACGTATACGTATTCAATATGAAGACCTGCGAGTGCGTTAAGTACGATACCGTGGCTAAATACGTTGCAAGTAAATAAGGGTGGGACGATATGAAGAAGATTTATAATGCTCCCGAAATTTACGTACTCAGCATTTCTACGAAGGACGTTATTACGGTCAGCGTAGACGAGGAGGGAAGAATGCAGAGCTATTCCTTTAAGGGATTCCTCGGTGACGGTGCAGGCTGGATGAGTTAAGCTTGCGGCTTAAAATTTATTAATGCCTTGAGCCCCTACCGCACACGCGGCGGGGGCTCGCTTTATAAAAAAACTCTTGATTTTTTGAAAAAATATGGTATAATACGCGTATATAATACAAAAATATTTCATTTTTTGGAGGGCGACACAGTGTTGAAGGTATTAAAAAAAGCGCTTCTTTGCACGCTTGTGGCATGCATGCTGATTGGATGCATATCGTGCAATTTCCCTGGCAAGCAGGAAGAAACCGAAACGGGCGCAGACACTCAAATTGAGACAGAAACAGAAGCAGAAACAGAAGCAGAAACAGAAGCAGAAACAGAAACAGCGCCGGTAATAAAAGAGGCGGCTTTAAAGCTTGACGGTAATATCGCTAACGTACTGTACTCTATTGACAGAGACCAAACGCTCACCGATGCAACCAAGACATTTGCAAGCGAATATTCAACGATCGTCGGCAAAAAGGTTTTGCCTAAAAAGGCAGGAACAGACGGTGCGGAAAATCCGGCAATCCTTATCGGAAACATTGATTACCCCGAGAGTCAGGAGGTATACGCATCTCTTAACTACAGCGAGGTAAAGGCTTGCGTCGTCGGTAACAAGCTCGTCGTCGCGGGATATAATACCTCTCTTATGGCTGAGTTGCTTTCGGAGCTTGACGATATGATCGAGGAAAAGAAGGACGCAAACGGAAATATCGTTCTTGACGAGAGCTTTAAGATTGAAAAGACATTTGCAGAGCCTCTTTCGGCTATTCCCGTATTCTCGGGAGCAGAGCCTACATTCTCTTATGCGGGCGACGATTGCTACATGGTCGATATCGGCGGAGTTAATAAGACTAAGTTCAATAAGTACTGCGATAGCATGACCGCGAACGGTCTTGAGCTTTATGCAGAAAAGGCCTTGGGAACTAACGTCTATAAGACCTACGCAAATGACGAATACGTCGTTACGACCATCTATACCACCTACAATAATAACGGTAAGGTGATCGTCGAGCCCCTCTCCTCGACCGAGCTTCCCACGAAGGCAGAGAACAACGTATATACTCCCGTAGAGGGCTTGGAAACGACCGTAACTCAGGTCGGACTCTCTGACGGCACCCCCAGAAACTACAACGGTATGTGTTACGTAATAAGACTTGCTGACGGAAGCTTTATTATCGTTGACGGAGGCTTTAATAACACGGGATACGCAGACCGAATCTACGAAACCATGAAAAAGCAGGCGGTCGATCCCGAAAATATCGTGGTAGCCGCATGGATAATCTCCCACGCGCATAGCGACCATGTTGCCGTTCTCAGCACCTTCTTTGATACCTACAAGGAAAGGATAACAGTCGAGAGATTTATCTGCAACCTGCCCGATGAGGGACAGCTTGTCGATAACTGGGAGAACGAGAGGGACGGAAACATCTCTTATACCAACAGAATGAGAGAGTTCCTTTATACCACCCTTAAGGATATTCCCAAGGTAAAGGCTCACCCCGGACAGGAATTCAACATTCGAAACGTGAAGATAGACGTTTATTACACGATAGACGTATACGACTACAGCGGCAAGAGAAAATTGGATGACTACAACAACACGAGCGTCGTCTTTAAGCTTGAAGCTGAGGGCACGAAGATAATGTTCCTCGGCGACTACGACGATGAGGCGTATACCATGAAGAAGCTTTATACGATGCCGGTCCTTGATGCTGACGCCGTACAGATGGCGCACCACGGCTTGCCCGAGAACAGCAGCGGAGCGTTGTACGAGCTGATAACTCCCACGTACGTGTTCTGGCCTGCGGCTGCTTGGATAGTCAAGGGTGACGTTGATCTCTACAACGGCGAGCAGAATAAGTGGATCATCGAGCACTGCAAAGAGGAAAACATCTATTTGGCAGAGGATAACGTATACGTATTTAATATGAAGGATCGCACTTGTGTTAAGTACGAAACTGTCGCGGAATATCTTGCTTCTGCTGACTAAAAATTAATAAATGACATTTGTGAGTCCCGACTGTACTTTGGTGCAAAAGGGGCTCGCTTTTTTTCAACAACTATTGCTTTTTCCAAATAAATGTGATATAATATCTACGCAAGGTATGAAATAATATTTTACCGCAGGAGGAACTGTATAGTGTTGAAAACATTAAAAAGAGTAGTTATCTGCTCGTTAGTGGCATGTATGTTGCTCGGATGCGTTGCATGCAACAACGGAAAGCAGGAAGAAACCGAAACGGATGCGATTACAAACGGCCAGATAGAGACCGAAGCGGAAACCGAACCCGCTCCGAGAGTCAATAAGGCAAACATCAAGCTTGACGGTAACGTTGCTGATATTTTGTACTCCGTTGACAGAGACGAGACTCTTGCGGCGGCAACCAATGCATTTGCAACTGAATATGCAAAGGCAGTCGGCAAATCGGCTACCCCCAAAAAGGCAGGAACGTACGATGCCTCCAAGACAGAAATACTTGTCGGAAATGTTAAATTTGCCGAGAGCAAGGAAGTATATGCTGCGCTTAAGTACAGTGAGGCAAAGGCTTGCGTCGTAGGTAGTAAGCTCGTCGTTGCAGGCTACAATAGTGCTCTTGTAGCTGAGGTCCTTGAGGAACTTGCTGTTAAGCTTAAGGCAATGAAGGACGCAAGCGGCAATATTGTTCTTGACGAAAACTTCAAGATCGAAAAGACCTATGCAGAGCCTCTCGGAGCACTTCCCGTTCTTTCGGGAGCAAAGCCCGCGTTCGTTGATACCGGCGACGAGTGCTACATGGTTGATTTCGGAGAAGTTAAGGATGATACCGTATTCAAGAGCTACTGCGATAGCATAGTTAAAAATGGCTTTGCTCTTTACGCAGAGAAGAACATGGAGGGTAACCTCTATAATACGTACGTAAACGATACATACGTTGTTAACGCTATTTATACTAAGTATAACAAAAATCTTAAGGTGCTCTCTCAGCCGCTCAGCGAAACCGCGCTTCCCACCAAGGCAGAGGAGAACGTATATACTCCCATTGAGGGACAGCAGACCACGATAACCCAGCTTGGAATGTACCGCGATGACGATATCAGCGAAACGTATAACGGAATGGCTTATATCATTCAGCTTAACGACGGAAGCTTTATTATTGTTGACGGCGGTGTTGACACCACTAAGGAAAAGTACGAGGACCGTCTTTACAATCTTCTCAAGAAGCAGGCGCCCAATCCCGATAATATCGTGATTGCCGCATGGCTTATCTCACACGCACACGACGACCACGTTGATATATTCGAGTACTTCTTTGAGGCCTATGCAGATAAGATAACGGTTGAGAAGTTTATCTGCAACCTTCCCACAGACGAACAGGTTGCGAACGTATGGGATCCCGAGTGGAACCGTTCCGCTATCGTAAGAGAGCAGCTTGAGGCGTATTTCCCTGATGTTCCCGTGATCAAGGCTCACCCCGGTCAGGAATTCTACATAAGGAATGCAAAGATAGATATACTGTTCACGATTGATGTTTTTGATTACGAAAACGCTTTGTCGAGAGATAAAAATTATTTCAAAGACAAAGACGTTGATATCCATAGCGTCTTGAGAGATTTCAACAATACAAGCGTTATATACAAGCTCACCGCTGAGGGCAAATCGATGATCTTCCTTGGTGACTACGACGATAAGGGATATACCATGTCGAAGCTTTATACGCTTGCTACGCTTGGCAGTACCATTATGCAGGTGGCTCACCACGGATTTGAAGAAAACAGTAGTAACGCCTTGGCATCAAAGATAATGCCTAAGTACGTATTCTGGCCTGTTGCGGGACTGACACTCACGAAATCCAATGATGAGAATGCTAAGGTGATTGACCTCACTAAGGTTTCCCAGAACCAGTGGATAGTGACGAACTGTGTAAACAAGGGTAACGGCTTTATAGCAGAGGATAACGTATTCGTATTCAACATGAAGACTTGCAAGGTTGACAAATACGATACATTAGCGGACTATCTTGCAAGCTAAACAGTACGACCGTACATTAATAATTAAAAAATCAAAAAAGTAAAAATAAAAAAATTAAGAAAGGAAACAAAAACATGAAAAAAACTTTTTTGAAGCTTGGTTGCTTACTTTTTGCAATCATACTTTCTCTCTCCACTCTCGTTGCATGCTTCGGCGGAGATGAGACAGAGGAGACCCAGGGTGGCGCTGCTCCCGGAGAGGTCACCACTACCGTCGAGGAAGTTCCTCCCGTTCCCGATAAGAACTGGGAAGGAAGAGAATTCAGCGTTCTCAGCGTTGAGGAAATCTATGAGTCCAACTTTGAGATCGTTGGAGAAATGACCGGAAGCAAGATCTCTCAGGTAGTATACGAGAGAAACAACTTGATCAAGGACAATTACAACGTTAATATTGAGGCATACGGCGCTGCAAGAGATGACGGCTTGGATACTCTTGCTGCTGTAATCGAGGCAGGAGACAACGACTATGATCTCGTGTTCCTGTACCGCGACAATATGGCAACTGCGATCATTTCCGGATACATGAAGGATATTACCACCGTTGAGTATGTAAACTTGTCTAACAAGTGGTATAACCAGAACACCATCGAATCCATGAAGATAAGCGGAAAGCTCTTCCACATGGTAAGTGATTTCTCTCTTATCGATAAGGCAAGAACCAATGTTCTCTTCCTTAACCGCGACTTGGCTGCAAACAACAATATCCCCGACATTGTTGCAATGGTAAGAGACGGCAGCTGGACGATCGATAAGATGTATACTTACGCATCACAGGTGGCTGTAGATAACGGTGACGGCGTTATGGACCTTGACGACCAGTGGGGCTTGGCAATGGGAGGTAGAGAAGCTGTTTGCTCGATCTGGAACTCCCTTGGAAACGAGATAGTTACCGTTAATGCTGATAACACCTATTCCGTTAACCTTACGAACGACCGTTCCTTGAAAAGTATAGACGCGATCGAAAAGCTTGTTGCTCCAAATATTGCGTTCCAGGGAAATCAGTTCGGTACCTATTTAGACTGTTTCGACACCTTTATAGATGAGAGAATGCTGTTCATGAGTGAAACTCTCGGTGCTATTGAGGATGTAAGCGCTGAGGCAAATTTCAGATTCACAGCGATTCCTTATCCTAAGCTTGACACTGAACAGACACAGTATTACACCACTAACGATAATACCTTCTGCGCAACATTCGGAATTCCCGTTTGTGCAGGTGACTTCAGCTTCTCCGGCTTTATGGTTGAGACTCTTTCTTGGCAGTCCAACAAGACCACGTTCCCCGAGTACTATAACGTAGCATGTAAGGTACAGAACAGCTATGACGCCGAGTGCGCTGAAATGCTCGACAAGATATTCGAAGGACTCGTATTCGACTTCGGTCTCCTTTATGCTCAGAACATAAAGCACGTAAGAGGTCTTATAGAGAATTCTCTTTACAAAGACAAGGATATAACCGGTGAGTATGCAGGTAAGGCTGACTCTATTGCAAGTAATATTGAAATGATCTTCGAGACCATCAATATGAACACCGAGGCAGAATAATAATTGCTATAAGATAAAAATTAGATCATAGCAACCAGAGAACAGCCCCGAGCTGTGCGGGTAGCACAATTCGGGGCTGTTTAATTATATTATGAAAATAAATCTATAACCTTATTGGAGTGTATTATGTCTGAATTCGGATATTCAGTATTAGATTTTGGTGCAGTAGGAGACGGTGTTACCGATGATACCGCTGCTATTCAAGCGGGAATAAATTTTCTTGCAAAGCGCGGCGGAGGAAAGCTCTTTTTCCCGTTTACTAAGGAGGGCTACCGTGTAGCATCTCCCGGAATTGAGGAGCTTGACGGAGCACCCCTGCGCTCGCAGCTTTATATTCCCCGTGGCGTGCATAACGTCATACTTGAGGGCGAGATGCCCTGCATGATGCTTTACCCCTATCAGGTAAGACCTGACGACGGTAAGTATTCGCCTACTACCTTTGGCAGAAGGTGCATAAATACAAGGATATTCTCAGATTGGAATCCGCCCGAGGAGCACGATCCCACGGCACGTCCATGGTCGATATTGGCAGCACCCGAGGGAGACTCCTGTGCGGGTAAATTCAGCGTAAGAGCGTTTTCTATACGCAACCTTGAGTTTGCAGTAGCCCTTGATAAGGAGAAGATGTACCCCACTCAGGGCGCGGTAAACCTCGGCAACGTGTCGAGAATAAACGTATGTGATTCGCAGTTTTGTCTGAATGAGGAGGTTGGAGACACCTTCTTGGGCAAGGAGCTTCAGCCGAACCCCTGCCATGTTGCAGGTCTTATAGCCTCACAGGACCAGAACGACAATAACGTTTTGCGTAACGTTGCGGCTCAGGGCTTCAAATATGGCTTTGTTTTGGGTGAGCACGTTGTTGCTGATTATCTTTACATTCACAACTGTGAGGAGGGAATCACCTTCCACGATTGCTCTCACGTATCTATGATCAACCATATAGTTGCACAGCACAATACCGTAATTCTGTCAACCACCGACGTTGAGCTTTACGGAAACAAAAAGGGAAAGTGCAACGTGTACGTTGGCAACCTCAATTTTGAATGCGGAGTGGGCTTCAAGCCTGCGATAAGCCAGCTTCAGTATGGCATTCGCGATACCGAGAACAGACTTCGCGGAAGCCTCTCATGGCATAAGCCTTGGGGCAAGAAGGAGTTTCCCGTGGTAGGAGCTGAAAATTTCACCGTAACGAGATTCGGCTACGAGAATGAAAAAATCAATAAATAAAAATGAGGCTTTCTCAAATATTATTTGAGAAAGCCTCATTTTGTTCTGCTTCTTTATCCCCAGAACTGGACAAGCTCGGAAACCCTAACAAACAGGTCGGGGTTGTAGTAGTATATCTCCACGGAGTAGACCGCGAAAACGATGAGGAAGCAGTACGCGGCGCTCGCAAAGAAGGACGCGCGCAAGAATGAATTAAGATTTATATTTCCTTGTAGATCAGCCGTGCTATAAGTAAAGAACGTGAAGAATACGGCGGAGAGCAGAGCAAGGAATGCAAAATCGGAGACGTATCTTCCGAGTAGGCCTGCGCCTTGCGCATCAAACAGCGCAATAAACACGCAAAGGGCGACTCCGAGAATGACGAATGCGAAGTGATTTTTCTGCATTTCTCTTGCCTTGCGGGGCAATAGCGCGAGTATCCAAAGCAGAGGGATCACCGCAAATATACCGCCAAAAACGGGTTCGGTTATGGTAGTGCCAAGATAATTTGACTCGATCACAGTGCCGTTTATAAAAGGGAAGTCCGCTGTGATGTTCGGGGGCTGTATGAGATAGGTGAAGAATGCAAGTCCAAGCCTCTCCACGCGGAAGCCGCGACGAGTCATGTCGTTGGTGGTAAGGTTGTAATTCGCGCCGAAATCAAAGGGTGAGCCGAAGCGAGCGTAATTGTACCACATGATAAACGCCGCAACCAAGAGATATGGAAGTATCAATGCGAGCGTTGCTCCAAGTCCCTTTTTCGAGAACACGGTGCGGTGACGGAAAACACAGCCCCAATAAATTACGAAGATAAACGCAGATGCGACTAAAAGCTGCGGTCGGCAGCCCGCAACGAGCGCCATACACAGTGAGCCGAGAGACGCGGGAATAATTGTTACCCGTCCGCCTTCCTTGATCGAGCTTATCCAGAAATACAGCCCGAAAACGGTAAACGCAAGCGCGCTTATTATGGGGACTGAATAAAAGTCAGGGCGCTTCGCGATAAACACCGCCCCCGAGGCGTTTACGAATATGAGAGATGCGAGAAGATATGCTACGAGCGGTATCTTGCCCTCACCAAAATATTTTTTGATTATTTTTGCTATCATCAAAAACGCGCCGAGAGCAAAGAGACAAAGACATATTGCGATGGCAACGAAATGCGGCAGATGGACGCCGGTTATCACTCTGTAAGGCAGATACAGCAAAAGCACAGGAACAATACCGAAATAAACATAGTATTTTCCCTCAAAGTATGCGGCATCCCAGTAGTAGGATTCACCCTCCTCAAGCTTCGCGTCGGTGCGCTCTGAGTAGTCGTAGGGGTTTTCAAGCTCGGAGAGATACTCGGGAGGCTCCGTGTCGAGGTATAGTCTGCCGTCAAGAATAGCATCGGTAAGCTGATGATACTGCGCGTGGTGCGCCGACGAGCCGCTTCGGTTCATAAAGACCGGATTTAAGGTGGTCAGAGAGATCAAAAGCAGCATCTGGAGCACGAGAACGGCAAGGATTATAAGGCTTTGCTTCTTACTACCCGTGAATGCGTAAGACCAGACCTTTCCCTTAGGGCGCAAAAGTCCAAAAGCAAAAATTATCAGCGCTATGACCAAAACGCGTATTATATTGAATACGAACGGGTGAGGCTGATTAAAAATTATTCTGTCTATAAAGAAATGCGTGCCCTTGGAGGTCGACAGCGAAAGCTTGAGCGTGTGTACGTCACCCGAGGGCTGAAGCTCAAGATATTGGCTCGTTTTAACGGTATGGATAGTCTCCTGCGCCGAGGTAGATATAAACGACTCGGAGTTTGCATCGTCCGAGAATTTGGCAGTCACGGTCAGCAGCTCCTCCTCACCGTAATCATTATAAGCCTCGGCATCAATAAATACGTTGTCGACGTGCATACCTACGTCGTTAAGGATCAGAGTAGGTGCGCCGTCAAATTCGTAAGCTTCCGATGGATATTTTTCCTCGTCCGCAGGGTAAAGTATGCTATCTTCAAGCATCCTTTCCGTAACGTCAATGGGAACGTAGCCGTTCGTTTGCCAGAACTTGTAGTTAAATACGGTAGCCTCCGCAAAAAGGGAGGCTAAAATACAAGTGACTGCAAAGATCACGAGCGCAGCCTGCGTATGGTCGTTCCGAAACGCAAGCGTCCAATATATAAGCCCAAATAAAACGGAAAGCCCCGCCGATAAAAGCGCAACGGCATATAGCTTTACGCCCGTAAAGGAGAGAGCTGCGCCGAAATCCATAAAAAGGAGCATCAAAAGCGCGTTTGTTGCGAGGGCAATTATCGCCGCCGCAACGTGCGGAGTTTTTTTCTTTATATAGCTTTTGTGGCGTAAAAATAAAGGAATGAAAGAAATATACGCGATTATTATCGGTAAAAATATGGCGATTGCCGGCATGGCTATCCTCCAATATAAAGTATGTGAGTGCTTTTATAAATTACTTGTCGCAAAGAGCCGCACCGATAACGGTTGCAAATTGCGCGTTTTCGGGGATTATAAATTTAACTCCGAAGTTCTCCTCAAGTCCCTCAAACACGGTGGCAATAGGACGGAGCGTTGTCAGATTACCCGTGAGAACCACAGTATTTACGCCAAAGCTGCGAGCGGCGAATACAGCGAGCATAGCGATAGTTTCCGCAACCATGTTGGCAATTCCGAGAGCCACGTCGTTTTTGTCTGCCATATCGGAAAGCTTTCCAAAGTTTGATGCGGTTATATCTCCGTTTATCTGGAAAGACTCGTCCTTGGAAATATCCTTGATGCGAAGATCAACGTTATCCAGATTTCCCATTTCGCACATCTGTTCGAGGTGCTCGACCGTGTCAACGCCTATCATGCGGCGAGAAAGGCCGAGAAGCGTACCGCCGCCGACTCCCGTACCGCCGAGATATTTGGTCTCGGTAAGGTCGCCGACCTTTTTGGCGTGAATGAGCGCCGTACCCGTGCCCATGCTTACGATGATCGCCTCGTCAAGTCCCGAAAGATAAAGTCCGCCAAGTCCGACGCTTTCAAATTCGGATACCTTACGGCAGTCGAGCCCGTAAATAGGGCGGTCGATAAAGGACGCGCCAACGCCCGTCATAAGAACCTTGTCTATATCCGAAAGCTCGAGTCCGTTCTGCATGGTGAATTTTCCAAATGCGCCATAGACCGACGTAACGGCGTCAGTCGCGCGAACGAACAACGGCTCGATAAGCTTTTTTTGATTTTTTTTGAAGCCAACTATCTTGGTGGTGCTTCCTCCAATATCAATTCCGATTACGGTTTTCATGATACCTCCGTGTAAAAAACAAAAATCTTTTACTAAATTATACCACTATCTTGAAAAAAAATCAATATTATGTTATAATATTTTGTATTATATGCGGCTTTGCGGCGTTATAAGTGCAAAGTCCGCGTTTGACCGCTTTGACGGATAGGAGAAGTTTATGGCTTTTGATGCAGGAATGCTGGCGTGTACCCTCTCGGAGATACGCCTTGCCGCCCTTGGCGCAAGAATTGAAAAGGTATATCAGCCCGAGCGGGATGAAATAGTCCTTCAAATGCGTAGCTTTGAGGGCGGACGCAGACTTTGTATCAACGCGGGCTCAAACAATCCGCGTATCGGCTTTACGTCGCTGACTAGAGAAAATCCGCAAAACCCCCCCATGCTCTGCATGCTTTTGCGCAAGTATTTGCAGGGCGCGAAGCTTACGGAGGTGTCGCAGGCAAACTTTGATCGAGTCGCATATCTCGGCTTTGAAACGCGCGACGAAATGGGCTTTGAGTGTAAAAGATATCTTATCGTTGAGCTTATGGGAAAGTACTCTAATCTTTTCTTTACCGACGGAGATAAAAAGATAATTACCGCGCTGCGCGCCTCTGATATGTCGCTCGACAGTGTGCGCCCCATGATACCCGGCATGACCTACGTACTGCCTCCCGCGCAGGATAAGCATAACCCCTTGACGGTATCAAATGAGGAGCTTTTCGAAATTTTTAAGGGATTTTCCAATGACCGCCCCTGTGATAAGGCGATCGTCGCCGCCTTTTCGGGAATAGCGCCAGTCGTTGCGCGCGAGATGGTTTACCGCGCGACGGGGCACACGGACACACCCGTAAAATATTGCTTTTTTGAGGATATTGAGAGAGAATTTTTCAGCGTGACCGAGCGCATAAAAAACGAGGATTATGCCCCTTGCGTTGTTCTTGAGGGCGATAAGCCCGTTGAGTATTCGTTCTTGCCGCTTTCGCAGTATTCGGGCTGTGAGGTGCGCGATATCGCGAGCGCGGGCGAGACGCTTGACGCGTATTTCGGTACGCGCGACAATATTCAGCGTATACATCAGCGCGCCTCGGATATTCTAAGGCTTCTTACAAATGCCGAGTCGCGAATAAAAAAGAAGCTTGAGCTTCAGCGCGCAGAGCTTCTGGAGTGCAAAAACGGAAGTGAATACAAAAAGTACGGCGACCTTATTACTGCCAACATCTGGCGGCTCTCAAGAAAAGAGGATTTTGCCGACTTTGAGGACTACGAGGCGATGGACGAGGACGGTAACGTGCCGACCGTTCGAGTAGAGCTTGACAGACGGCTCTCACCCGCCGCGAACGCGCAGAGATACTATAAAAAATACAACAAATCCAAAACGGCTAAAATCGAGCTATCTAAGCAAATTGCGCTCGGTGAAGCAGAGCTTGAATACGTTTATACGGTGTTTGAGGCGCTGACACGCGCGGAGACACCCACTGATCTCTCGGAGATACGCGACGAGCTCTACCGCGCAGGATACGCATCTAAAATTAAGGCTTACTCGGTGCATAAATCTCACGCGCCTGTCGTGATGCAGTTTGAGACCCCAGACGGCATGAGAGTGCTTTGCGGAAAAAACAATTTGCAAAACGAGTATATAACACACAAGCTTGCGGAGAAGCACGATTATTGGTTTCATGCAAAGTCCTCGCCGGGTAGCCACGTCGTGCTCGTCACCGAGGGCAGAGAGCCTACCGATAGCGATTTTACAGTGGCGGCGGAGATCGCGGCGTATTATTCCAAGGCAGAGGGCGGCAATATCGCCGTTGACTATACCTTGGCAAAGAACGTGAAAAAGCCGTCAGGAGCCAAGCCAGGCTTCGTGATATATCACACCAACTGGACCGCGTACGTCACCCCGAATGCAGACAAGATCGCCGCAATGCGAAAAAAATAAATTAAGGCGAATTGAGCAATATTAATCTTGAAAAGGAGAACATTTAGGCTATAAGTCGAGATGTTCTCTTTTTTATATGGGATATTTTATAAAAAACGGATTGTTTTCTAGACGCTAAAATTTAAATTCAAATAGAACTTAATACATATTAAAGAATTTAAATGCCAATAATATACATATAATTAACTATGAAATATGAAAGGAATATACGTATATGAACAAGCCACAGATATTGCGTTGCTCTGCGCGTGAAATACTTGACTCGCGCGGAAATCCGACGGTGGAGGCATCTGTTTTTTTGGTTGACGGAACGGTAGGAATGGCAAGCGTGCCCTCGGGCGCGTCCACGGGTATTTACGAGGCGCATGAAAAGAGAGATAAAAACCCCGCAAGATACGGGGGAAAGGGAGTTGAGGACGCCGTTTGCTCAGTTTGCAGACGTATTTCTCCCGCCATAAGCGGAATAAACGCCACGGAGCAGGCAGTGCTTGACAGAATTTTGCTTCAGATAGACGGCACTCCCGAAAAATCCTTCCTCGGTGCGAATGCAATGCTCGCGGTGTCTCTTGCAAACGCTCGCGCCGCCGCAAATTGGTATCACCAGCCGCTTTACCGCTATCTCGGCGGACTTGACGCGCATAAGCTTCCCGTACCCATGATGAATATTCTCAACGGCGGCGCGCATGCGTCAAACAACGTGGAAATTCAGGAATTCATGATAGTTCCCGTAGGCTTTAACCGCTTCTCCGAGGCTCTGCGCGCGGGAAGCGAGATCTACCATGCGCTTGGTGCGCTTCTTAAAGAGCGGGGACTCTCAACGGGTGTGGGCGACGAGGGTGGCTTTGCCCCCACGCTCGGCAGCGACGAGGAGGCAATTGACCTCATTATGGTGGCTATCGAAAAGTCGGGGTATTCGCACGAACAGATAAGAATTGCGCTTGATGCCGCCGCGTCGGAGTGGTTTGACGAGTCGGCGGGCGCTTACACGCTCCCCAAGACGGGCAAGACGATGAGCGCTGACGAGCTTTGCGAGTATTGGCACTCACTTTGCGAGCGGTATCCTATAATTATGTCGATAGAGGACGCGCTCGATCAGCGCGATACCGAGGGCTGGAAGAAAATAAGCGCCGACCTTGGCAAAAAAATAATGCTTGTGGGTGACGACCTGTTCGTGACGAACGCAAAGCGCCTCTCCGACGGAATTTCAGCGGGTATTGCAAATTCTATTCTCATAAAGCCCAATCAGGTGGGAACGCTTACGGAAACTATGGAGACCGTCCACGTTGCCTCTGCCGCGTCTTACAGATATATCCTTTCACATCGCTCGGGCGACACGGAGGACACTACGATCGCCGATATTGCGGTCGCGCTCGGCGCGCATTTTATAAAGACGGGCGCGCCCTGCCGCAGTGAGCGCGTTGCCAAATACAACAGACTGCTTCGCATAGAGTCCTCGCTCAATTCGTCCGCGCGCTATGGCTTTGACGGTATGCCAACAGCCGACGGCTTTTCGGTTTTGTTTTGACGTATTATAACAATAAAAAATATGGGTTACACCTTTAAAAGGCGTAACCCATATTTCATTTTTTATTCATTAAAATCTCAAACAGCATTCTGTGTTTTTTAGCAACCGCATGAAGAATAATGCCGCAGGAATAAAGCAGAGCGGCGATTATGTAGCAAGCGACGCAAACGAACAGAGTGGGGAAGCGCTCGACCGTGCCGAATTTGAAATAATCCACGAGCACGGGAATGATAAAGCCCGTTCCGAGAAGCGTGAGCGCCGTTGCGATGATTGAGAAAAACTTGAGCGGCTTGTACTCCGAGAAAAGGCGGAATATAGTCATTATGACCTTAACACCGTCGGAAACGGTGTTGAGCTTAGATACACTGCCCTCAGGGCGGTCGCGGTATTCCACGGGGATCTCCTCAAGAAGAAAATTCTTATCAAGCGCGTGGATAGTCATTTCCGTTTCGATCTCAAAGCCCTTTGAGAGGACGGGAAAATTCTTAACGAATTGCTTGCTAAATGCGCGGTAGCCCGTCATTATGTCCTTTACGTTGCTCCTAAATATTTTGTTTATGAGAAAACGCACCGTGCGGTTTCCAACGTTGTGGAAAGGACGCTTATTTTCCTTGAAATAGGTAGATGAAAGGCGGTCGCCTATGACCATGTCAACGCCCTTGTTGATAACAAGATCGCACATCTCTCTTGCATGCTGTGCGGGATAGGTGTCGTCGCCGTCTATCATTAAGTAGCAGTCTGCGTCAATATTTCTGAACATACTGCGAATAACGTTGCCCTTGCCCTGGCGGTATTCATAGCAGACCGTAGCGCCCGCCTCGGCGGCTATCTTGTCCGTGCCGTCGGTCGAATTGTTGTCGTAAACGTAGACGACAGCTTCAGGCAGAGCCTCTCGAAAGTCCGCAACGACCTTTGCAATCGTCTGACCTTCATTATAGCAGGGAATCAATACTGCGATTTTAGCCATGCTTTTCTCCTTTTTAACAATAGATGTGCCGCGTTGCGGCGACTGACGGATTATTGCGCCGAGCCCTTTCCCTTGATGAGGTTGTATATTCCGTCGGAGAGAGCGCAGAAATCCTCAACCGTGAGGCGCTCTCCGCGCACGTCGGGCGAATGTCCGCACGAAACGATTATATCCGTAAGCTCTTCTTTTGAAAGCTCACCGAACGCAGCAGAAAGAGCATTTGGCAGTGTCTTTCTGCGTTGCTCAAAAGCGCCCTTGACAGCGCGGAAGAACAGCGCCTCGTCGAGTGGTCGGTAGGGGCGCTCCTTGTGCAAGTCAATGCGAATAACGGACGACTCAACCTTAGGAGATGGTACGAAGTTGTGCGCACCTACTCGGAAAAGCCGTCTGGGTACACCGTAATAGTTGAGCACGGACGTTATAGCTCCGCAATTTTTGCCGCCGGGAGCGGCGCAGAGTCTGTCCGCAACCTCAGACTGTATCATAACGGTTATAGATTCAAAGGGCAGATGCGACTCAAGAAGCTTCATGAGAATGGGGGTGGTTATGTAGTAAGGGAGATTTGCGCAAACGCTGACCTTACCGCGCGCAAAGGCAGGCGCTAAAAGCTCCTCAAGGTCGACCTTCATAACGTCCTCGTTCACTACGGTTACGTTGCTGAATTCCCCGAGAGTGTATTTGAGAACGGGAATAAGACCGTTGTCTATCTCAACGGCAATTACGCGCTTGTATCTTACTGCAAGCTCGCGCGTCAGCGAGCCGACACCGGGTCCTATTTCAAGTATTGTACTTTCGTAATCGTCACAGCAGCTGTCCGCAATATCCTCGACTACACAAACGTTGGTAAGAAAGTTTTGACCAAATTCCTTTCGGAAGTTCAGCGAAAACATCGCCATAAGCTGCTTAATTGTTTTCTGGTCGCAAAGATTCATAAAAAACACCCCACAATTTACTTAATATATTCTAACACAACTGTACCTAAAAATCAACCGAAAATCAGCAAAAAAATGAGAGAGGGGAGCAAAAGGAGGAGAAAAGAATAAAAATGCTATTTTTTCAAAAAAATATCTTGACAAAAAAGAGGTTTTCGATTATAATATTTATGTTTGCTGGTGTAGCACAGTCGGTAGTGCAGCTGATTCGTAATCAGCAGGTCGTGTGTTCGAGTCACATCACCAGCTCCATAAAAAATCGTAAGCCTCGAATTTGAGTTGCTTACGGTTTTTTTGTTTTGTAGTTTATAGAATTCAAACGCCGGGGAGCGAGTTTTCGCCCTACGTCTCGCCCAATCTTGCGGCGAACCGTGAGCAGCTTGAGTCTGATCTTGCGATGATAAACGCCGATAGCAAAGAGGGAAGCAACGTAAGGATATTCAACGGAGAATTGTCCGAGAAGGCTCAAAAGGAGTATACTAACCTTAAGCGTGCGGCAAACAATCTCAATTCCGTGGCGGGAAATAACTTTAATATCGCTATCGTAAACGCGAACGCGGATTTTAACGGAGTAACGGTTAAAGGAAAGAATATTTATATATCCGCCGAGCTTCTTGAGAGTGGATACTGGGCACCTACGCTCATACACGAGCTGACGCACTTTACGGAGGGAACCCCGGAATATAATAAATTTGCAAGGTTTCTGCTATCCTCAAATCCCGAAGCAGCCGCATACAAGGCTTCTGAGCTGACAGCAGAGGGCAACGCATACGGTTTTACGAGGGAAAACGTGGAGAGGGATTTCGGCAGCGAGCCGCAGGTGCAGTATTCAAAGGATAACGTAATAGAGCTTGATGGTGATAATGAATTATCTAATCTTGTGAGCGACGTTTACGGAGCGGAAAGATATAAAACAATCGCAAATTATATTTTAACTGTTCTCGGCAATGAGCAGATTAAGCTCTCCGACGGAAAAATGGCAATTGTTGATAATAGAGATGCTATGCATATTGCTAAACAATCAGGCCCAAGAAAAACAGCCCAAATTGCCAAAATAAAGGAAATTGTTTCAAAAGCAAATCTATATGCCGAGGATAAAAATATCGATCACGATAAGTTTAACTATTTTTGTTATTATAGGGCTTCGGTAAAATATGATGGGGAAACATTTCCGCTTTACTTGAACGTTGGAAAGGGAAAAAACGACGGAAAATATCACATATACGATATTACTAAAAAAATAAGAGATACCGCCGACCGAATTAACGGCCTTGAGCGCCCCAAACCAAACGAGGGCTACGCTCCAAAAAACGATATCTCTACTAACAGTATACCCGAAAACTCCAAAAATGTCAATACTGAATTAAAAAATAATTCCGACAGCGTTCGCGACGGTGATTTTGCCTCGGAGCTTATCGCGAGCATAGCGGAGGACAGCGTCGGAACGGACGGAGCTTTTATTGATCGTCTTGTGCGCGGCAATGAAAGTCTTGCCGCAAAAGTAATCAATAAAATACATGATGCCGTGGCGGCTCTTGAGTCGCGCAAGAGTCCCGAAGCCCGAGCGGAGTATAAGAGGCTCAAGAATGCGGAAAAGCTCTTTATGCGGGCTGTGGAGAGCACAGGCAAGCGTTACGTTGACGGTAAGATCGTTGCGGATGATGAGGATGAGGGAAAAATACAATATTCCAAAAAACCTTCTGAACTGAGTACGAAGAATACAGAAAATCGCATTTACAAATATATGGGAGAGGAAGATAGAACAAAAATATTGCGGACAAAAAAACTTGTGGATATTCCTCGTATTACCGATGTTCCTAAGGATGTTTTAGAAAAGACTTTTGAAATTAAAGCATGGGAGGATATAAATAAGTACTTTGGAAATCAAAAGAGAAATATTATTCAAAGGATAGCTACGGAATTTAGAGTGTTTAAGGGTTACGAAAACAATGATATAGAACTTTCGTTTGAATTTACAAATAACAATTACAGAGAGAGTTATGGTAAGCAAAAGAGAAATTTTGAGAGCTTTGCTAAAATGTTCTCTGTTTTTGATGATGTTGTAAAAAAAGCGATCGGTATTGAGGTTCATAAACGAGAAAATTACAAGGATGACCCTACACTTAAAGATGTATACGTTTTGATGAGCGCATTTGAGGACGGAGAATATATCATACCTGTTAAACTTGAGGTTAAGGAGTTCAATGACAAACAAAATACTTTGTATGTTGCAATATCGTTAGAAGGAATAAAAAAGACGGAGGTCTCTAAGCAAGGGACTACCGAAAATGGCGTTGCCCAAAACTCTCGCTCCGTCACTATTAGTATACCCGATTTGATTAAAAAAATCAACCCCCAAAATACAAATTTTACAAAATATTTTCCCACATCTTTACTAACAACCGAACAGTGGGAAATATTAAAGTCAGAAAAAAACGCCAATACCAAATTGCAATATTCCAAAAAATCTTCTGCACAGCAAGTAAAGAATTTTGCAAACGAGAACCACGAGAAGGTATATTCCAAGAAAGAAATACGCGCTATGCTGAAGAACGTCTCGCGCGATCTGCTGTCCTTTGAGGATGGAGATTTTGGCTTGATAGGTCAGAATCAGACA
>JAZOWN010000047.1:0-34737 GCA_045659245.1 Eubacteriales bacterium | reverse complement strand
TCAACCTCTCATTCTCCTCGGTGAGTTCCTTTATCCTCTGCTCCTGCGAGTTGATGAGGGCGAGGGCATTTTGTGCTATATTGGTTCTAAATCCGCCTATACAATGTCGTTTATAATTATCGCAAGTAAAGCAATCGTATGCGTTAGCACAACACTCCAACGCCCTTATAATCTGTTCCGCATTAAGATTTTCCATTTTCGCTCCTTTCCTCAAGCCTACATTTAAGCCTTGCTATCTTGTTGTTTATAATCTCGGATATATCGTTATGCTCGATGTCGAAAATAATCTCTATCTGTTTAAGCATTATATAGCAGACTGCCACTTCCTCGATGATGCTATCGATGTTATCGCGCCCTCGCTTATTCTTGCATATCTCTTTAATAAGCTCGGAGAGTTCTTCTATCGCAACGGTGAGCTGCATATCCTTGCCGTATGTTTCAATGGCTTTTTCAAGAGTTGTCATTTTCGCTCCTTTCTCCGTCCATTTTTGCGCCGCATTCGGGGCAGTACGGTGGCATAATACTCCAATGGCTTGTTCCGCACTCGGAGCAATCATAGTAGACTTCAACATCATCTTCTAACCAAGAAGGCTTCTCGATGTGTTCAATCCAATGTCCGTGCCTAACCTCAACCGCATCGGCGGTGGGCAGTTCTCTTATGGCAGTAATAGCCTTGCTCTGTTGTCCTGTGCCAACTAATGCAAACAATACCGCATCAAGGGCATCTTCTCGATTGATGTATTCGTTCATTCCGTGTCCTCGCTTTCCTCAACAACTTCGTGTCCTAAACACCCCTTCTGATAATCGAAATTGTCGCAATCACACATTGGCAATACTCTCCTACCAAGAGCCAACTGACCGTTAAGAAAATCTCTTACCTCTTTTACAGTATTGAGTTTTTTTCCGTCAACTGTAATTGCACCCTTTAGCATTTTTGCATTGTATATACCGCCTTGTATATCAAGGCACATATGTATAGTGCGATACCGTCTTATGCTCATTCCCCACCCTCCGTGTATTTCTTTTTGATTTCTTCGGCAAGTTCTTTCGCACACTTCGGGCAAAGACAAATCGCCGTATGCTTATAACCCTTCAAAAACATTCTGTTTCTCTTAACTCCGTACCCACAACCGTGACAAAGCATATATGTATCTCGGCATTTTTCCTTACTTAACATTGTCTTTACCCTCCGTGTATTTCTTTTTGAGTTCGGCAATTTTGGCGGCGGCATAATGTGTCGGAAGTTTCTCAATCTCCTCAAAAATCTCCCTCGCAACCTCGGAAGCCTTGCGGTAGCCTGCGTTGTGAAGATTTTCAAGTGTTTGATAGAGTCCACAGTCTTTTGACTCGCCCTCACACATTTTGCTTATGTGAATATCAGTACAGCAATGTCCCCCTTCAAAGAAGAAACAATGCTTCGCCATTTCCTCAATCTGCTTATCACGGAGTTCCGCCTCTGCTTCCTTGATTGCTCTTTCCTTTTCCTTTGCAATCTCTTCCTCGGTCATACCTCTTGTAAGCCAATCGGTTGTTTTAATATTCTGCTTATCTCTGCTCATTTTCCAACTCCTTATAAACTCGGCTTATGAGCCAATCTATATTTTGGTTTGTGACCTCGATGCCCTCGGCGCGGATAATCGCCCAAAGGCGCTCCTTAAATTCTGTTTTGCTCATCGCTCGACCTCCACCGAATATATCGGATGAGTTCCGTACACGTATGACCACTCCTCATCGGAAACGTTGTAGCCACAGTCGGAGAGCACGCCGAATAGGAATACCCAGTGCGTATTTGTGTAAAGCTCAAGACTTTTTGCGTTGTAGGGTAAGTGACAGATGTTACCGTGATAACACGTGATCCAGAGGGTGTGAAGCATGACTCTGCACTTGTTTTCTTCCTCGGCTTCGTCTATATACCTCTCAGCCTCATCCCGGTACTCGTCATCCCACGTGCGAAGGTCCTCGGGGGCTTCCCAGCCGAGAGACTTGGCGATGCCGTAGTAAACTCTTCCGTTTGATATCCATCCATAACGCGTTGCTGACAGGAGGTGGTCGGCAAGGACCTCGAATTGATCCTTGCGGTTGTATTCCCGGATGAAGTTTTCCGCGCGCTCAAGCATAGAATCATAGATCTTCTCCGCTTGATCCTCAAGCTCGTCTATCTTGCGACGTTTTTCTCTTGCTGCTTCTAGCTTGTCATCGTCGCTCTTGTTTTTCTTGCGATAGACTGTGAAGCCGTATCCCTCACCGTAGAAATACTCCGTACCGTCCCGGGGGATCTTGTCGAGTCTTGTCTGAGCAGCCTCCGACCATGGTGTATAAAAACTATCTACCGATACGAGATTCAGCTTCTGCAGATTATCATAGGATGCATCATCGAGCTTCGTAGCAAACGCCGAGAGAACCTCTCGTATCTTATCTCGTTCCTTGTGCTCGTTCTGCTCGCGTATAGCCTTGCCTACTTCATTGTCAAAATTCTTAGTTCCAAGGAATTGAGCTACCCAGTTTGCTTTTTCTATATCCTCGATTACGGACAACTTCATATATTGCTCCATAGTAGGCTGACGTTCAGCAACACGCTGCATAACGTCCTTATCGTACTTGGCAAGTTTTACACGGTTTCGGATCGTGCTTTTTGACACGCCGGTCTTCTTGGATATACTCTCGATGCTTTCTCCGAGATCCATCATCAGCTGGAAACCCTGCGCCTGCTCGTAGAAGGTCAGATCGGAACGCTGCATATTCTCAAGCATCATTGTAGCAAGTTGCTCTTTTTCACTCATCTCGGTGACAACGCAAGGAACGGTGGTGCGCCCCGCGAGCTTGGATGCAGCGAGTCTGCGGTGACCGATAATTACTGTATAACCGCCCTCGGATCTTGGAACTACGGTGAGATTCTGATATATTCCGCTTTCCTTGATGCTCTCGGAAAGCTCTGTGAGATCTCCCAGATCTTTTCTGGGGTTGTCTGGATGGGGGTAAAGGTCGCTTGTACTTATATAAGAAATGCTGTTCATGTTAGTTCTCCTTGATTTGTATTTGATGAATGTAAAATAGATTTGATCATATCATCGGTAATTTTTCCGAGCTTGTAGCAATTCCCGTGCGATATGTGATTTTTCCACGCATCGTATGAGGCACGGAATTTGTCTATCGGGAGCTTGCCGCTTGCGACGAGCTTCGCCATTCGTCGGAATTTCCTTTGCGCGTTGCGCTTGTTCTCATTTTTGAGCTTGCGGATAACCTTGCCCTCTGCCGTAATATAAGTATGGAATCCGAGGTAGTTCACGCCGTTTTTGAACGGGAATATTTGTGTTTTGCCGTTGGGGGTCAAGTCGAGGGTTGTCAAGTATTCGGTTATCACCTCGAGGCAATATTTCAAATACTCCTTGTCGGGGTGAATGAGGTAAAAGTCGTCCATATACCGCCCGTAATACTCGATACCTAGCTCGTGCTTTATAAGCTTATCCATACCGTCTAAATAGAGCAGGGCGAAGCCTTGATTGATTTGATTTCCGAGGGGTATTCCTTTGCCCTCCGTGCTATCTATAAAGAGGTTGCAAAGCCAACAAATGCCCTCGTCGTATCCGAGCCAATACGCAACGATATCCTTTAGTTGATCGTGCGATATGTTGTAGAAAAATTTTGAGATATCGCACTTGAGGATATAGCCGTCAAATCCGTATCTCGCGTAAAATTCGCTCATTTGCTCGCTTAATCGGTCGAGACCGAATAACGTGCCTTTTTCCTTTTGCCCCGCGCAATTATCGCGTATAAATACGCGCTCTAGCCTCGGCAAAATTACGTTGTCGCACAAACTATGCTGCACGACCTTGTCCTTGAAAGAGGTTGTTTTTATGACGCGCTCCTTTGGCTCGTAGACCTTAAACTCGGAGTATTCCGATACCTTATACGTTCTGCTTTTCAATTGCTCTATAAGGGTGTTTATACCGTCCAAAGCCATTACGTTAAACCGAGCCGCGCTTTTCTTGAAGCCTTTGCCGCGTTTTGCCTTGCGGAAAGCCTTATACATATTGCTAAAATCAATTACTTTCTCGAAGTCGGTCATACAGCATAATTCCTTTTTGTTTATCCTTTCGGAAAGGTTGTGTGTTCTTTTGATGTGGTGCATTGATTTCGGCTTATGCCTACTCTGTCGAGCGTTCCACCAATACGGACGCACGCCGTTATCGTTGTTGTAGTTGTTGTTGTTGATGTTACCGTGAGGCGAGACGCAAAAAGAAAATACAACACACAGCCTATATATTTCTATTGCTGTTCTTTCTTCCTCCAAGCAATAGCCATATACTTTACATCGCGCACCATATTGCTCCAATACTGCGCCGAGTTATCGGCGAGTAAATTCAAGTTCATCGAAAGCTCGATATAGAATAGGAGTTGGTCGCAATAGGTGATAGCCCTCGTGATCGTCTCGCACCTTGCTCGCTTGTGCGTTACGTTGCTTATGGTATTCGCTTCGAGCAGGGTGTCGTATATCTCTAGGCTTTTTAGTTGGATTTTATCTACAAGGGAGTGCCGATACTTTTTCGGATATCGGTTGCAATTCGAGGTGAGTATGAATGAGTGTGTCGCGAGGTCTTTTGCCTTGACGATTACATTCAAATCGGTGTCAGCCATCTTTAGCCCTCACAAGATACAGAGATAGAAGAGGAGAAGATCAAAAACGGACGCACGCCGAGATCGCTGAAGTAGAAGTAGTTGTTGATGCTACCGCGAGGCGAGACGCAACGTACCCAATAATCGTTGTAATGAGCCGAGGTAGTGTCGGGCGTTGCAAGCCACCACCAAGCGTCGAGCTTGTGCTTGTCAAAAGTCTTTACGTTAGCGCGGTAGAAGTCGAACGTCGGTATGCTTATTCTGCACCTCACCTTGCCCCACTTGTCGTCGCCGTCGAGCGAGAGGAGATCGACCTCGTGTTCGAGGATATTTTCCGCGCCCACCGCCTTTTCGAGCTTCGGGAGTATCTTTTCCTCGAGCTTGCGCTTGACATCGCTTGTGGCAAAATTATTGTTATCTCCGAAGGTCGAGTCAAAAAGCGAGTCCTTTGCAACGGCTACAGTCTGTCCGTTCTCCTCGGAGAATTTTATAAACTTGATGCCCGCTACCTCAAAGAGTTCTCCGTTCGCGATTTCCGCGAGTGTTACTGTCTTTTTCATTTTCTATTTTTCCTTTCTTATCGAGATACAAAGATATTAGAGTTCAAGATGCAAAACGGACGCACGCCGCGAACGTAGTAGTAGCGGCTGAAGTCGATGAAACCGAGAGGCGAGACGCATTTTACCCAATCGGAGGCTTCGTGTCTCGGAGTACTGAACGGAGTCGAGAGCCACCACCAAGCATCGATTTTGTGCTTGTCGAGGGTATCAACGTGCTTGCGGTACATATCGGCGGTTATAAGCGACATACGGCGCGTCGCCGTTCCGTAGTCCTTGAGTCCGTCGTCGGAGGTAAGGTCTACCTCGTGCTCTATGAGGTTTTCCTTGCCGACGATGTCCGCTACCTTCTCGGCAAATTCGTTGCATAGGCGGTCAACGTTGGAGTCGGCATAGTTGTTATTCTTGCCGAATTCCTCGCTATCGTAGAGGAGGCTTTTGAGAATTACGGCGGTGGTATCGTCCGTGTGCTCGAGCACGATAAACTCGTGCGCTCCGAGCTTGAACGTCTCCCCGACCTCTATGCTTGCAAGCTCGATGCCCTTCTCGTGTGCACCCGTTTCCAAGACCGCGCGAAGCTGCGCGATCTGCTCGTCGGTAAGCGCGATTTCCTGACCTTCAAAATTGATGTAGTTTTTCATGTTTTTATCTCCTTTTATTGTGTGTCTTTATTTAATTGTTAATCTCCGGATGGCCCGATGCAACTGTATGGGAATCTTCGCTCTCCATCCCCCTTTTCACGATAGCATATCCTGCCGAAACTCCACGTTCAAGCGCGCGGCTGACACCTTCTGCTACACGGTCTGCCTCTATAAGCGCGGATATAGTGTCGCTGCAGCTTGCAATAACCTTCTTTATAGTATCCTCGATAGATGCAATCGCGGTATCGTAATCAATAGTTGTCATTTTGGGTTCTCCTTGTTAATCTTTGTCTGTATTCGAATCTACGCTGCTTTAACCAAGCGCAAGTATAATAATGCTGTCTGTACCCCCAAAGAGGCACACCCGACGTCCTTTTGTCGTTGGGATTGTATAGCACGCAGTGTCCTGTTTCTTTGCCGTTGTATATAAGGCTTAATTTGCCTTCCGGGTGCATCGCAAACAAGACAGGTTCCTTGTCACACGGGTACCATTTATCGTCACCGTAAACCCATTTTAACTGCGCTCCGCAGTGGGGGCATGTCTTGAATCCGTCCTTATATCGATGCTCTTTCCATATAAGAGGTCCAGATGTCGTCATATTCTTCCTCTCGCTCGTCTTTGAATCCGGGTTTAATCGAGTAATAGGGGATAACCGCGCTTAATCGTTTGGTCTTTCTGCACCATTCGCAGTGACCGCAGCGCGTAGGCTTTACGTGCCCCGATTTTACCGCGCGTATTCTCGCCATGCGCTCCTTAACGCGCTCCAGCTCGTAGTCGTAACGCTGACGGTGGTTAAGAAGGTAGGCGCCCTTATCAGGGGGATCCTGCTTGCTCACCGCAAGTATAACAAATGGTGGGTCCTCGGATCTGCCGGAGTTCTGCTTCTCGATCTCCGAGTAAATAGCAGCACGCATAAGATATCCAAGTGCCTCAATGAAAGACTCGCGCTCCCCGGTTTCAGGGTTCCACTCGGTGCGTGTAAGATCGGCGGCTGTCTTGTAGTCGATAATCATTCGTGAAGCAGGGATATACTTGTCAAGCCGTATTTTCCACTGCATGCCGAACAGCTCGCCTGTGAGTATCTTCTCGGCCTCTCCCGGCATAAGGATGAATTTCTGCAACGTAGGGTCCGATGTGAAAGCTTGTATAATCTTGTCCGCCATAACGAATGGAGCATACTTGCCGGTTATAGTGACCTCTCCGGTGCGCTTGTTAGTGGACATTTTGAAGATCTTATCCTGATGCGCTTGCACCCATTCCTCGTGAGCCTCGTCGCTTTCGAGCGCCGTGTGAACGTAATTTCCAACCAGCAGAGCATCTGTTTCCTCGGGGGTGTAGAGACCGTGCATCTTCGCCATTGTAGCGGCCTCGCACCTTAAGAAATCCTGATACTGTGAGCAGGACATATACTCGCGGTCTGCCTCCGGACTGTAATAGTTATCCGACGTTAATATCATTCTGCGCGTTACCTCCGAGAATATCGTTTACTGCGCTTAAGGTGTTTGCTGCCGCCTCGTCTGTCACGGCGCTTTCGGTTTCCTTCTTAAATGCAATCTCAGGCTTTACAAATCCGTCGGAAATCGCGTTGAAGAGGTTGCGAAGCTTGACGATGTCCTTTACGGAGAGATTTTCAAAAGGCTTTCCGCATACAGTCTCAAAGTCCGCCTCACAGATCCACTCTGCTTTTGCCTTGAAAGCCGCAAGCATCTTCGCCTTAGTAGTTTCAAGGTCCTCGCCCTTCATCGCATCCTCGAGCGTTTTCTGGCACATAGCGACGGCATCGTCAATAACGTACTGCGGTATGATCGCTTGCATACAAGCTCTCTTGCGACGTGCAGCCATGTTCGCCATCATCTCGTACTTGTCGCGTTCATCCGTGATAGGCACCGCTCCGTTTCTCTTTGTGTTTCGGATGTAAGGAACAGTGAACACCTTTTCATCGGCAAAGTTAGTCTGAAGATCCCAACAGTAAGCCTTTACGGTTGCTTCCTTCTGGTTGCTGGAAATCTCCTTAATACCGGAGAGAAGGTTTCCCCAATTGCGAGCTACGCACTCTACAAGGCGTATCGATGCACCTTTAACAACGCTGTCACCGCGTGGAAATTCGTAGGTAGCCTTTTCCGCAAGCTCTTTGTTACTGCACTCGTATCTGATTCGCTCGATGCATCCCTCAATGTCACGAGGGAAATTTCTCGCAAGAATCATTTTGGCCTGTACCTCTGCGATGCTTGTTGATTCTTCTACAGCAGACATCCCGGTGGATGAGCCGCGATTGATGATTTCGTTCATTTTTTGTTTACTCCTTTTTTATATTTTTTGTTTGTGGTTTTTAGTTTTCCTCGGATTCCTTGCACTTTTTGCAAATAGGGAACCCCTCGTCGCTGAGGCTTATCTCGCTGGGAGTAAGCACCTCATAGCAGTAATAGCACTCGGATCTACACTCTGTGCAATATGAGCGCTCATTGTCCTTGATTGTTTCGCTTTCGGGTGATATGTGACCGCACAGAACGCACTCGCATCCATATTCAAGCTCTCCGCCGCATCTGCAATTGTCATTCGGACTGTCTGCGTAGGGCAGCATCGCTGAGAATGGATCAATGTCATACACTCTGTCGCAGGATCTGCAAATCAGAAGCTTTGCCGTTCGACAAGAACTCACGGAACCACACCATCCTTTCTCTTACACAGTCATTGCAATATGCTTTCTTTGATGACCTTAAGTAGATACTTTCGCTGTACGGTATCATCGCTCCACAGTCTTGGCATCTCATGGCAACCTCGAGGGTATCAGCGGAACCGCAACACGGGCAGTTTTCTGTTAAGCTCACGCCTTCGCTCATCGCGCGGCATTCGTTACATATAAGTGTCATATCTTTCGCTTTCCTTTGATTTCTTAAATTCCGCCAAGGCTCCAACGTATGAACGATGCTATCGGATAGCGGTATGTGTTCGTTCCGATCTTCTTTCTCGGGATTGGGTCTCGGTTGGTCTTTTCGTTTGACCTCCGATAAACGGTCTCTAACCTTACGTTGAGGATCTCCGCAACCTGCTCAGCGGTCATATAACCCATATTGTCGGGGTATTTAGTCTCGATCTTCGAGAGCAGAATCTCATACTGCTGTCTGTAGTCTTGCTTTTCTCTTGCCATTATCTTGACCTCCGCAGCTCTCGCTCGTTGATAATCTTCTTGCCGGTTAAACCGTACTTGTATGAACCCTTTGCCGGGTATAGCATTATGCATCCCTTTTCAGGTCTCCAATAGCCTGTATATTCGCCGCACAATGCCCCTTGGCTGTCTCTGCAAAGGACCTTGAATCCGATGCCGGGAACCACGTCTTGATTTGTGAAATATTGCATAACGTACACCTCCTTCGTTTAGTCATCACTATAGGAACGCTCCAGCGCACATCGCATCGCTTCGTTTGGGTCGAAGTCGGAGAATCTAGGGGGAGCCGCCGTGTTTGGCTCGGAAGCTGATAGCTCGTCTAGCCATCTTCCCTGATTCAGCCAAGTCGCAGGGTACGGTATGAACCTCCCGGCCTCGCGTGTCCAATCTGCGCTCTTCTTCTGTTCGGCTATGGCATCGAGCATGGTCTGCGCGAGTGCATCCGTGACCTTTAGCTTGTCCCAGCGCCTACGCGCTTCGTCCTTCGCTTTTTTCTTGGGGTAAGCCTCCCAGAACCTATCAAATAACACCTCATTTGATGTGCATTTTTTGGTCATTTGAGGTGATTTTGAACATTCTCCTATATTAGTACCTCTATTACTACTTATACTAATATTTATATTTCTATTTATATTTTCATTTTCACCCGGCCATTGCTCAGGCATTGGCTGTGCTATGGCTGTGCTATGGCTGTGCCATCGTGAGTGTGCACCTTTTGTGCCCTTTTCAGATTGACCTGATATGTATGACGCTCTCTTATTCATCTCTTCTTCAAGGCGCTTATTATAGTAGAGCCCCGTATCATCCTTGGTGAATTTTGCAAATATCTTTGGGTCGCGCCCGCCGCACAAATCGTCTATATCATCTGCAGATAAATGCCCTTGCTGATGTTGCAGGCAAAGTAATTCGATGTATTTTCCCTTTTGGGTAAACGAGAATAATCTGGTGCCTACCATAAAATCAGCAGGATAAAATAAAAATGCAGGGTCCTTGTTTTTGCTCACTGTTATACCTCCTTTCTATCGTTTAATACAGGCTCTTGCGTTTTCGCAAGTTAAGTCGTAAAAAAATAAATGGGGATATCCAGAGTATTTATTCCGAGTAGATCGCATGAAGATTCAATCTCCCTCGCTTTCCACTTGCTCTTGCCGCTCATTTTTCTACCCAACGATGTGAGTGTTATTCCAAGCGCGCTAGCAAACTTTCCTCGAGTCCCAAACTTTTCCACAATCAAACCGTCCAATTTAGGGAATTTGCACTTATTTTCCATAACCATCCTCCTTTCTTAATCTACGAAGGTGTTTTTCTCGGTATCCCAGATTCCGAAATATTCGCCGTTGATGCGAACGCAAACTCTGTCCTCGGAGATATATTCAACGTTTGCCTTTCCGCTGCAACCAAGGATCTGAAGCGCTCGGCGCATATTCTCAACTGTTCTTGTCATCGTGTTTTCCTCCAATAAATAACGACCTTGCGTTTTCGCAAGTTAAGTATATCAAAAAACTTGCGTTTTGTCAAGTATTTTTTTGAAAAAATCGCAAGTTTTTTTGAATTTTTCTTGAAAATGACTTTTTTCAAGGATATAATGATAATACACAAGATTTTCGGGAGGCAATTTTATGGCAAAGTTTTGCGAAAGATTAAGAGAGGTGCTAAAAATTCGGGATGTAAGACCATCTATGCTGGCATATAAGACCGGAATTTCAGAAGCATCGCTCAGTCATTATTTAGCCGGGCATTATGAGCCAAAGTCCAAAAAACTTCAAACCATAGCCAATGCGTTGCGCGTTTCATCCGCGTGGTTGTCGGGACTTGATGTACCTATGGAGGCTAATTCCGATTATCCCATCGAAGAAATTACGCTTGACGATGGAGAGAAAGCTTGGCTTGACCTATATCGTTCTATGACTGAAGAGGAGCGCGCTCTGTTCCTTCGTCGTTTCCGCGCCGAGATATAATATCCTTGGCTATTTCAATAGCCTTCATCAAAGCTTCGTTGGGGTTGGCGCTGTTGCGTATCATCTCAATAATTTCCGTTTCGTTCATGGTCTTGACTCCTTAAAGTTGTGCATCTCAAAGATGTGAACACAGTATATACTAAAACGGAGTAATAAATCAATACCCAAATTTATCATTACAAGAGGTCATTTATGTGGTTGGAAAATATTAAGGAACTTAAGAAAAGTAGCGGTTTGTCCAATAAGCAGATAGGCGAGAGGGCAAAACTGCCCGAAAAGACGGTCAATCGCATCCTCTCCGGGGACACAGATCATCCGAGAATAGACACGCTCGTCCTCATCGTTGAGGCTATGGGCGGGAAAATGCGCGACATATTTGCCGACACGAACATTGTTGTCGCAACCGAGGCTCTTGTAGAGGTCCAAGAAGCGGTCGAGGTGGTCGAGGCTGAGAACAACGTAGTCAGCGCCAAGAATGAGATGTTAGAAGCGAAGAACGCAGCTCTGACTATGGAGATTGAACTGCTTAAGAAGGAATTGCAGCACAAGGACGAGCTTCTAGCGTTGCACAACTACTATATAAGCCTAGTAAAGAATAATAAAGAGTAAGCAAGTAATTATAGAACGAGAGTATAATATATGGGTACTGTTAGGATATATTCGCTTGTCGCTTGTCTTGTGGCTTCCGCGTTCATGATCGCAAGTAAAGATCCCCTTTTGAAGCGGCAAGGCATCATACTAGCGATTATCGCTATATCGGCTGCTGTTGTATGGTATGCCATATCATCTATGCAGAAAAAGAAAAAACAGCCGCCAATCAAAAGGCAAATGCCGCCACCGCTCCCAAAGATTACATCTGATCCTACATCTAAAACAACATATCTGCCGTTAAATCAGACACAGCCATATTTTCTGTTTGAAACTTGCACATCTGAAGATGGAAAAGAAGAACACGGTTATTATGCAAGCTTTGGTCAAAAATATTACACCAACAAGCGAGAGGCCGAGTTTTGGGTGGAGGCTCTGCGCCACATATACGATTTTGCAAAGCGAGCGGACTATGCAATGGTCCACGAGTTCATCGGAAACATCCTCGCGGACAAGGATAACGAAAAATACGCATACGAGCTGTACGTACTGATAGATCATGCAATAATCGACTTGTACCCATGCAGAGAATATCAACAGTGTACAGACGTGCTAATCGATTTAGGCTTCCGGGGAATATCGATGCTAGATCAATACGTGCGCTGCGTTGAGGAGCTTGGGGGAAAGCCTGTGTGGAGGTTCCCAACCAAGCTTGTGATTCTTCTGGAACGTCAGGAAAGGTACGAAGAGGCGATAGAACTCTGTGATTTTCTCGCTTCCAGAAATGTTATAGACAGCGGCTACGTAACCTTTGAGATCCGCCGCGATAAAATTGTGAGTAAGTATGAAAAAAAGATCGGACGGTAGATACCGTAAAACAATAAAAGACCCTCGCACCGGCAAGACCGTGTACTTTTACGGCGATTCCGAGCGCGAGGTTTACAAAAAAATCTTGGAATATACCACAAAGGCCGAGAAGGGCCGCACGTTCGCCGAGGTCGCCCGCGAATGGTGGAACGCCAACGAGCCGCGCTGGGCAGTGCAAACCATAAAGCCTTATATAGCAGCTTATAAAAGGTCAGTAGAGTATTTAGGAGATAAGGGGATATCGGATATAACCGCACGCGACATATACTCGCTCTTACGCATCCTTGCATCACAGGGATACAGGCGAAAGACCTTGAGCAATCAAAGGACGGTCGTAAATCAGGTAATGGCTTACGCTATGTTTAACGGGGAGATAAAATACAATCCCTGTGCCTCCGTTCAAATACCAAGCTGCACGGATCCGGTCAAGCGTAGCAGCGCAAGCGTTTCCGACGAGGATGCAGTTAAGGCATCTGCCGATGTATGGGTTTTCCCGGTTATAGCTCTTTACAGCGGTTTGCGAAAAGGCGAAATTCTCGCACTTCAATGGCGCGACATAGATTTTTCAAAGAAGATGATCCGTGTCTCAAAATCTATATCTCACGACGGAGACAGGCCTTGTGTTAAAAGCCCAAAAACTAAAGAGAGCATAAGAGCTGTCCCCCTCCTCGCTCCGCTTGAGGAAATTCTTTTACCGAGAAAAGGTCCGGCAGATAATTATATCGTATCAGATGGCGGAGCTACTCCTCTTACCAAACGTCGATATGAAACGCTTATGTCTCACTATAAGGCAGTAACAGGTGTGAGCTGCACCGCGCATCAGCTCCGGCATTCGTTTGCCACGATAGCGATTCAGAACGGTGTCGATGCTAAAACAGTACAGACCTTGATGGGACACCGACAAATCAGCACTACGTTAGACATCTATACGGATTTACGAGAAGAAAGCATGAGGCGTGCCGGGGAGGTTCTAAATGATGCCTTTACGCTAAAAAAACGCTGATAATAGGTATAAAAAGGGTCAAATCTTAAAAAAGCCTTATATTTCAAGGGTTTAAAAAGAGTTCAAATCTCTCCATCTCCGCCAAATTTAAAACCCTTGAAAATGCTGATTTCCCCAGTGTTTTCAAGGGTTTTTTCTATTTTTGCCGTATGTGTTTATATGCGTTTATATGCGTTTATATGAGCATTTCGGAGGGTCAAAAAAGGGCCAAAACCTTTTGGTTTTCGCTTTGACGGTAATTCTTGATAAAAGTTGATAAAAATTGATAAGCTTTGAAAATGAAACCGTGCTATAATTGTAGTGTCGAGAGGTGGGATCCAGCGGTCCTCCTACCACTGTTTGGATAAATCCTGTCTCTCGGCACCTCCGTATCGCGGAGTAGAACAGCAGGAGTGTTCGCCCGGTTCATAGCCGGGAGGTCGCGAGTTCGAGTCTCGCCTTCGCAACCAACAACACGCTTAAGGTCGCGTGTTCTGTGATGCTCAATGTGTCACCTCCTTTCAATGATAAGTGCAGCCGAAAGGCAAGCAAGTGTTACACTCCCCTTTGACGAGGGGCGCAAGGCTTGCAAACCCAAAATATTCAGCACTCGGGCAAATCCCGGGTGCTTTTATTTTACCCAAGTACAAATACTTATAAGGGGGTATAATAGGGATGTCAAAGAGTATTAGTACTAATAAGAGTACCAAAAAAGATAAAGTTAACGATAACAATAGCACTACCAACGACAACGCCAAGGAGAACGACATCCTGGATGCTATAGAGCCTGCCTCCTGCTTCGATAAGATCAAGACGCGCGGCAGACCAAAACTCAAGCTCAACGCGACAGGTATTAAGGTTGTGGAGGCTCTTGCTATGGTTGGATGCACTCATGAGGAAATCGCAGCTTGCCTCAACACCACAAAGGACACGCTTTTAGCCGAACACAACAACGACGCTTTTTCGATGGCATCTAAAAACGGGCGCGAGAAGGGGAAGATGTCTCTACGCCGCACACAGTTTAAACTTGCCCAGGAGTCCGCGTCAATGGCTATATGGCTCGGAAAGCAGCTCCTCGGTCAATCCGATAATCCGGAGGACGGAGGCGACGAGGACGACAAGCTTAATGTGATTATATCTTTCGAGGACACCTCTAAATAAATGAGCAACGTTATAACACGAATTTCGCCGCTTTACGCGCCGCTTGTTGATCCTAAGGTGGAGGAAATCGTCGAAAGCTCCGGGCGTACTACGGCTAAATCTACGAGCAACGAGATAATAGCTGTACAGCTCATGACGCAAAGCAAATATAACAACGGTTGGTACTGTCGAGCCGAAAAGAGCGACATTCGCTCAACTATTTTTACGTCGATGATTTCCACCATCCAGATGATGGGTCTTGAAAAAAAGTTTACATGGTCGCTCTCGCCCTTACAGATAAAGTGTAAGAAAACGGGGGCGATTTGTTATTTCAGTGGAATCAACGGAAAGACGGATGACGATGTCACGGCCACAAAGGGATTTACACCGCAATATAAAACGCTTGCGTTCTGCATCCTCGACGAGGCGGACCAGGTCAAGCATGAAAATCATATAACCGCGTGGAAGACAACAGCTACGCGTTTTCTTTTGCCCCAAGCGAAGGTTATATACGCCTATAACCCTCCCATGAATAAAAATCACTGGGCACACCGATTCTTCGGAGACAAAGTTAAGAACGGCGCAACCAAGATATATGCCACTTGGGAAGATATCAGAGGTCTGCTCACACAACGCGTTATCGATGACATACTTAAATTTAAGCGCGATGACCCGGACTATTACCGCTACTGGTATCTCGGAGAGCCGGTTAACTTCCAAGGCATGGTTTACCCGCAGTTTTCGCGCGAGAAGCACGTTATAAACATCTGGCACTATTTGTCCGAGCATCCGCAAGAACGAATAACAGAGGTAATCTACGGGCTTGATGAAGGCACAGTAAACGACAGTACGTGCGTCACGTGCCTTGGGATTCTCCGAAGCGGCCGCGCCGTGGTCCTTGACTGCCTTGAAATCGATCCACTAAAAATAGGACAACAGTCTCCGGCAGAAACATCAAGACACCTTCAACGGTTCATACAGGTGTGCAACGGGCGGTTCCCGTTCTTGCAGCATGTACGCCGCCGGTGGATTTTCGAGTGTGCCGAGGGAGGACAAATGCTACGCCTGCAGTTCATTCAGGACACAGGAGAAGATACGGTGCTGGTCACTCAAAAGAGCATACTCGGAGACGTTAAGCGAGTTAGATCAATGCTCTCGGAGGGACTTTTGCTCTTCCACGATGCCCCCGATGTAACCACGAGTATACTTATTCAGGACATCGAAAATTACGTGTTTGACGAGAAAACGGGCGATATCAAGAAACAACAACGAGACGATACTATTGATTCTCTCGAATATGCAACTAAATTATATTTTAATCTTCCCGTATAAGGAGGTAAGAAACTATGGAATACACAACAGCTCTTGTTAACGCTCCGTCTCGTAAGCTGTTCGCACCGATGTTCCGGGCGCGATGGCAGAATATGCAGAACATCGTTAATGACAGCGTTTATATAAACCGAATACCCGGTGAATATAAGACCTATTATCAAGCCTATATTCAGCAGTGGTTACAGTGGTCTCGCGGTTTTGTCCCGCAGCTCCACCGTTCGGACTTCTTCTCGACCGGTATAGGGTACTCCGTTTGCGAGCTTTTAACCAAGATGTGTATGTCGGGCGGATTCAGGCTTCACGCCGACAACGGCGACGCTCAAGCCTTTATTGAAAAGTGGCGTGAGGATGACCTCACCAACCTTTTTAATCAGACTTTCTTTGACGCGAATGCCGGTGGAAACGTTCTACTGGTCTTAACTCCTATACACGGCGAGCTTTACCCTTCGTCTATTCCAATAAATCGTGCTACGTTCATAATAGGCCGCACTAACCAGGTCACGTCGGCACGCATCTTTAACCGATTTATCGCCGGAGAAAGCGCATACTACGCAGAGGAACGGCGCGAAATCATAGACGGAAATGCATACTGGTGCGTAAGGCTCGCGAGTGCTACGCAGATTCTCTCGCCGTCTTGGGGTACTAACTGGGAAGTTAACGTGCCGCAAAAAATTAAATCACAGTGGGAATACTGCTACGGAAGTATAAAGCCCGGCAGATGGTATCGATTACCGAAAAAGCTTCGAGGAATAGGTGTTTATAACGTCAAGAATAAAGGTGTTGCCGCTGCTATATCGGACATGCCAGGTTATTCGGATTCGACGCTGCATACCTGCCTTGATATCCTTTATTCCATAGACTACAACTACACCCAGGCTCAGGTAGATCAGTACATGGGTAAAACGCGTTGCCTCGTTCCAAAGCAGATGACGGGGCGCGTTGTTCAGGGTGGAGTAGGCACTCTCACCGAGGGAATGTCATTCCGTGAAGCGGTAGACCGTTTCGAGACGGCACCGCTTGAAAAAGAATTTTATACCGAGGTTGGCAGCGATAGCGTAGACGGGAAGCCAATACAGCCGACGTTTATACAACCGGATTTAAGAGCGGAGGCTCATAGATATATACGTGATTCGGATATCGAGCTTCTTGCGGGTAAAATCGGTGTGAGCGCTTCGACGCTCGCTTCGCATCTTGCGGGCGGCGGCACAAAGACCGACGACCAGATTAACGCAGAAACCGCGATAGACGAAAAGACCGTAGGAAACAAGCGCGGTCTTGCTAATAGGGCTATAAACGCGATGCTTTCCGACGTTTTATATTTCTACGGATTCGAAGGCAAAGCCACGATACAGTGGGGCAAATCTGCTTATAACAGCGCATCCGAAAATGAGCAACTCTTAAGAGATTATCAGGCAGGAACAATCGCCCTGCGCGAGTACCTCAAACGTCGCTGGGTTGATATGTCTGAGGACGATATAGAGCAGATGGCACAAGAGCTTGAGAAAAAGGCAAATGAAGCAAAGGTGTTTGACTTCCCCATTGGTGGAGAAGGCTTTGACAAAGGATTCGGAGGTGATATGCTGAATGAGGATAGCACCGGACAGATTGAATCCTCAGGCTCTAACGCTTGAAGAGGCGCAGACCGAAATTAGACTGGCTGTCAAGAATGCCGCGTTTAAAGGCACACCGAGAAGCGAGCTGGACAAGAAGATTCGCATAATAATTCTAAAGGCCTTGGGAGCATTAAGGATTCCTGACCTAAAAAGAGCGGCGTATGTATCGCTCTTAGAATTCTATCAAAGGCAGAGGCGGATTGCTGAACAGATGATGTTTGGCGGTCGCCTTTTATTATTCCTCGCATTGACCAAGCTTTGCGAGAAGAGTAATAACACTCCCCTTACTTCCCAAAGTCCTTATACAAAGAATATGAGCCTTACAGAGGCGCGCAAGATCATATCCAACACCACTTATATTCCCGATGATGAGAAGATAGAGGTGCTTAATTATGCAACGCCGCTCAACAAGTATTATCGTGATTATATGCGAGATAATATAAAGCCTTATATAGACAGAATGGCTGAAGATGAGGCGCAGGATCCCGATGCAGAAGCGAATCTTAATCACCGTTCATCTTTGCGAAATCGAGCTGAGAGAGAGGTTAGGCACGAGTGGCAGCTAGACCAGCTTAACGAATTTAGAAGTAAAGGTGTAAGTCTAGTAATTGCATCAACTCATGCAGACTGCTCGGAGCGTTGCAGACCGTGGCAAGGGCGCGTTTATTCGCTCGACGGTACGCGAGGCGTCACGGACGACGGTAGGCCATATGTACCCCTCGAGGAAGCAACCAACATTTTAACTAAAAATGGCAAGTGGTTCAACGGATTGCTCGGTTTCAATTGTCGCCATTATCTCGTGGAATATAAGCCGGGCAGAAGTTTTCCAAAAGCCTCTCAGGAAACGGAAAAGAAACAATACGAGATCACACAACGCCAAAGGGCGCTCGAGCGAAATGTTCGTAAATGGCGTACCGAGGCAGAGGTGTATAAAGGCGTAGACCCCCAAAGATACAAGTTGGCAAAGGCAAAAGCCGTGGCTTGGAACAAATCTTATGAGAGATACTCCAGAGCAAATGGTAGAGCCTTTTATCCCGACCGTGTAACGTTACTATAAACCGAAAGGGAAAATATATGATATTTCGAGTTTTTAGAAAAATATTCAAGAAAGGAGGTAACGGTAAAATGACCACTCTTGAAGAAGTTAAAAAGGCTTACGATGACCTTTCCGACGATGACAAGAAATCGTTTCATCAGAGTATCGCAGATCGCGTACACGAAAGTATAGCGGCTCAGGAAGAAGCTGATGGCGACAAGGACTCCCAGAGCGCAGAGGATAGGGAACACGAAGCGCTCGGCGCCGAGCATGCGGACGGCGAGGGCGAAACCAACGAGCTTCACGAAACCGATTCCGAGGACGAGGAAAAGGACGAGGAAAAGGACGAAAAAGAAGCAAAGGATGCCTCCGACATTGAAGCGCGCCTCGCCCGTATAGAGGCGATGGTAGAGAAAATCGCGGACGTTAAAGAAAAGGACGGTCGCGAGGTCGAGGAAACCGACGAGGACGAGCGCAAGAAGCTCACCCGACTTGACCAGCTTTACAACAGCTAATTTTAATCCATAAAAATTTACAAACAAGGAGAAATCAAAGATGGCTAAAGTAGTCAGCACCAGTGGTGTAGTATCTAAGTTCACTACATCCGCACTTATGGGCCTCGGCGCAACGACCGCCGATGCTAACGGCAGATTCTACCTTGACGGTTCCGCGGTACACGCCGAGCTTGCACAGGTTATCGCCGAGTCTATTTACATCAAGCGTGTATTCCGCGACGGTCAGTCCGTCACCGGAAAGTACACCACTAACAACCAGAGAGGTGGCGCTGTTCGCGTTATCCTCAATACCCCCCTCCCCTTCTCGTCTCGCACTACCTCTTACGGAGGTAGACCCGGCACTCCCGGCAATGGCGGCGTAATTAACGCCAACGGTCCCGAGCTTCCTGCAAACGACGAGTTCATGGTATATCTTAACCAGGTAAACGACCAGATGATGGCGTTCCCCGACCTGTCTAAGGAGTACCTTCCCCTCGATGTTGCTGCATCGAGAATCGCTCAGTATGCAGAGCGTGTATCGATGGACCGCGATGCATCCACGCTCGCGGAGATCATTGCTTACAACTTCTACCGCGCGCAGAACGGCGGAAACAACCTTGTAAATCAGGGTGACCTTGCCGCAGAGAACGCATACGCAAATCTTATCAACGATCTTAATGCTCGTCTCGCTAACGGCGATATTGAGCGTGGCGCTTTCACCTTCCCGACCGAGGGTCGTACCATCATCGGACGTCCTCGTTTCATCAACGGTATTTTCAACCGTAATTCGGGTGTTATCATGCTCGGCGGCGATATGGCGCAGGAGATGCTCAAGAATTACGACCTTGACGTACGTATGTCTGACAGAGACTACGTCGGTACCGGCTATAAGGGTTATGCTATGGGCTTCCACTATCAGGAGGCGCCCGATTACATCTGGAGCCTTGCCGAAGCATATCTCGGATTGCCTAAGGGAGCGCTTAACAACGTAAACGCTATCGCGGTATCCTTCGCCGCTACTGCGGTTGCTGACGGCGTTGACCTTGGAGTAAAGGTAGTCGATGCTACCGAATTCAGAGGCTCGCTTGCACAGCCCCTTAACGTATGGGGTCACGAGGCGTTCAGAATTTCCTACATAATCGGAAACGAGACCCTCACCGTAGATTCTCTCGAGGCTCTCGGATTCTCCGCGAATGCGAGAAAGTATCCCGTAGCTCCTGATAAGGCAGCAGCGGCGCTTCTCATGGGCAATGACTTCGGCGTAAATTACATTTCCGTGCCTATTTACGACGCTAACAACAACATCGTAGGCTTCAGACAGATCGCATCTGTGCCCAAGCCCAACGGCGACAACATTAAGAGCGGTATTCCCCAGGTTCTTGACGTTCAGGCGTCCGTGCTTCCCGGAGAGGTAGAAAGTGGCACTACCGTAGCGCTTACGACCGCGACTGCCGGTGCTACTATTCACTATACCGTTGACGGCAGCACTCCCACGTCTGCATCTCCCACCTACTCCGCGCCTATAACCATCTCGGCGGCAACAACTATTAAGGCGTTTGCTGTTAAGGCTGGTAGCGTTGCATCCAACGTATCCGCTTTTGAGTATACTGTCGAGGCGTAATTTTTTCAAGGCAGAGAGCGTTCCTAATGGGGCGCTCTCTCGCCTTTTCTTAACTTGAGAAAGGAGCATAAATATGCAACCTTATTCCGACGATTATATGCAGTATAACGAGAGTACCGGAAGATACGTTCTCACCGAAAAGGCTCTCACCGATAACGGCACGAATCTTCGCGCCAGACTTTCACGAAATCGCGCGACCAATGCAACTGCTATTATAAACAGGCTGCTTAACCGCGTGTCAGAAATGATATACAACTACATACATAAATTCAGCCACGACAACAAGCGGCAAGATGGGATTATCGCAATCGTTCCCGGATGCCGAGAAATTATACAGAGGGCAATGCTTGAACAAGCCGAGTATATGCTCATGAACGGCGATCTCTCGCGCAGTGTAGAGGCGGACAAGCGAGCGCTTGCAATAGATTATAGTGCAAGGGAAACGCTCGATACCGTTATAACTGAGCTGGGGGTACCGATTACCTATACAGGAGGCTACTAATGGACTTCCTTGACATATTGGAGGGGCGTTACTATAAAACGCATACAGGGCGTTATTTTGAGCGCTTACCCGACACCGTAACATATCCGGTCGCAATAGAGCAAATATACAGCCTTGTCGAAGGTCAGGACTTTGACTATGACGTTGTAGACCCCACCACTTGGAGATACAAGCAGATTATCGGAAACCTTGAGGACAGTACCGCAGCCGATGCCACAATAAAGAGTTGCGAGGCTCTGGATTGGCGAGTTAAAGGCTACGTAGTTCTCGATACCGGTAGGCTAATGCTTATAACTCAGGTTATAGAAGATGTGAGCGCAGCGCAAAGAGAAGCCGCGCGCTTGATGCCCGTTCCTGTTGGAACCGAGTACGTCTTAAGACTTATTGAGATCGAGAATCCTTGGGGGTTAGTGTGATGGGAAAGATTCGCGCCTTAAAAATCGCGGTCGATTTGCAGAAATACTTACGCTCCGTCTGCCCTTATGATACGGGAAATATGTCTGAAACTATAAGGCTTGAAATTGTATCTCCCGACGAATGCCGCGTGATCATAGGCGGCGAGCCGGCTCCTTACGCGGTTTATACCAATGAGCCGTGGATCGCGGACAAGTGGCACGGAAAGAGAAACCCAAATCAGGGATGGATAGACGATGCCGTCAAGGTGTTTGCCTCAACGCTGGCTCCCAGACTTAAAGGCGAGCTCTCTACCATCAAAATAGGAGGCAACGAATGATAACTCTCATAACTCTTGCAAAGGCTCTTGAAACAAAACTCAATGAGGGTATAGCAAGTGGAGAATATTTTATAAACAAGTTCACCGCCAACGAGCAGTACTTATTTAATATCGTCTTGGATCAGGGTGAATACAAGAAGGCAACCAGAAGCGGCAATGTCGTAACCAAATATATAAACGGTGTGATCAATCTTACCAGCGACCAAAAGGCAGGAATAACAGAGGACACACTTACTGCAGAGATATCTGCATCACTCGATTTGGTTATTCCCGGAGTCGATAAAAAGTTTGATGTCACGGATGTCGGTGGAGTTTTGATAAAAACCGTCAGCTTTGCTGATGCCGTGCGCGAGCTTGTAGACGATACCCTGTCAGAATCTGAGCAGGAGTATATGCGCGAGGGCTCCGGAGCTTATTATCTTGTAACTACCTCGTACTCTTTCGCCAATTCCGGAATACTTGATACAAGGTATCAGGTGGGTGACTCGACGACCATTACTCTGTTCATCGATTATAGCATTGTCGCAGCCGGAGTATCGGCTGCCAATATAGAGATGTATGTGGGCGGAAGTCGCATATACCCTACGAGACTCGATATAGTTAGGACAAGCGTACAGGAAGGTGTGATACTGTCCGAGGATTTGGTGTCTAAAACTGCAACTCAGGCGACACAATTCACGATAGGAATCAACAAACCCTTGCGATTCGATGAGTTTGATAGTTATGCGTTAGAGTTCATCATGCACGGTAAGTCGATGGTCAACCTTGAGCCTATTACTATCCCTGTCATTTTAAAATATCCGAAGAACATGCGTTCGGACGGCGAGATAGCAACTGAGCAAGTCTCTTACATGTTATCGTTCGCAGAAGCATCAATGGCGGGAGAACTTAACTTGGCTGTACCTATTTCGGCAACACTCCACGAGGAGGTAACGATCTATGGCTGATAAGGTATCATACGTAATAACGATAAAAAACGAAACTGGTGGCGGATCGTCAGGCAGAGGCACAGGAGCCGTCGCGCAGACTAAAAGCGGAGAAGATGCCGGTGGATTGTCCAAGGGCGTGAAACGCGGCGCTGCTATGGGTGTAGCCGTTGCTACGAAATTAGCCGATACAGCCGTTACAACGTATATCAACCGCGTAGATATACGCACGGGAAATACGACACTTGCTCAAAGACTGTCCTTTAAATACTCTGAAGCAAAGCGAGGGATCGCCATGGGCGCGGCTCTTATCGGAGGTATCGCTACGGGCAATCCGGTTGCCGTTATAGGTGCCGCCACCGCCGTTATATCACGCGGAATCGATATCGCGATAGCAAGCGAAAATATACAGCTTCAGCGCGATCTTGAAAATATAAGCATACAGCAGGCTAATATAAGAGCCGGCTCCGGTGGAGGGCGCGCAGGTCGAAATCCTTATTGACAACCGCGAGCTTCCGTACTATAATAATTCCGGAGGTGTGATATGAAAAAAGTAGTCTCAGTATTTCTTATCGTTTTATCGATCTTTATGACAACGTCTTGTACCGCCGAGGCTGATAAGTCCAAGGTCCCGGATGGATGTAATTATGCCGATATCTATATTCAAACCGAAATGAATTTGTTTAAATGCAAGGTGGAATCTGCATATTTTGTAAACGACGAATGTGTTTACGTTCATTTTCAAGAATTGATTTTAGAAGATGATAAAGAAACAGTTTCGGGATACAAAGAGTTCATAGGTATCGTGCCTAAAAGTTCGATATCGTTTTACCGACTTCCTAATATGGGGAGCGGTAAACTAAATATAAGCTCTAAGATGTGGAGCGATGCTCCACCTATGGAAAAAATGACAAAAAAAGACATTGAAAAAATGCTGTTGGAGCACACTGATTATAAAATAAGCAACGGCTGGGTGTCTAAGGATGGAAAAGTTTTTAGCGAGTCAATATCACTATATTTAGAAGTATAAAAGAGAAAAGAGCGGCGTAATAGTCGCTCTTTTCTTATGCGAGGACAAATGAATAATAATTTTATAGCATCCATAAAGATAGGGGAAGAATGGCAACAGGTTTTTGCCATCTTCCCTTTTTCTATGGGCAAGCTTCTTGACGAGAGACTTGATGAAGCTAAGCTCACGTTCTTCAGCAACGTAGAGCATTATCCACCTCTATCGGAGGTCGAAATTATCTTTACAAGCGGCAGTATACACAACTTTGTGCTTGCGAACGACAACTCAGCGGAATATCCTGCCGGCAGTGGACGGTATAAGCACGAGGCATACCTCATCGAGCGCACCAAGCTTCTTGACGGCATCCTGTGTTCCTCGATAACGTTTACCAACACACTTCCGAGCGACTACGAGATGCTATCCGGAAAGGCAATATCCGGAGGAAGCATAGAGCGCTCTGAAGACGGTGGGGCGTGGATATCATTAGGGTTTGAGTCGTCGTTCATTTCTCCCATTCCGTCGGTTTTGAACGTTGGACAAAGCTACACGCTTCCGTCAAGCCGAGAGGTCGCAACAGCTTTAGCCAAGTGGTTAAACACGCAGCAATCCGCAACTACACTTTCTCCAATGAAAGAATATTCTTATCGCACTAACGAATATGTCTATACCGAATCAACGTATGACGGTCAGACGGCAAGATGGAATGACACACTTGAAATAACACCTCAAAGTGAAGGCGAGGGCGCTGTTGAAGTTACATATCAGTGCTGCCTTGACGGAGAAATCGGAGTAGTGTATGGCGTTGCGTATAAGCTTACCGCTCAGATTACTGTTGCTCCGAAAGTAAAGCCGCTTGCCAAATACACCATTACGGATTGTGTGCTACGCGCTTTAGAACTTGCAGAGCCTCTGCGAGAAGGAGAAAATCCACGTTTCACCTTCGATGGTGTTACGTATACAGACGGTGTAGCTTCGCAACCTGAAACGGGATCGCAAGCGGAAAAGTATAGTAAGATATACGCGCCCGAGTTTACACTAACACAGTCTACTTTGAGAGAACAGCTTAAAGTAATCGGCAGCAAGATACACGCTGAGCCGTGGCTTGATGCGGATAACGTTGTGCATTTTCTCGAGTATGACAGCAATATTGAGAGCGAATCCGTGTCCAATGAAACACCCTATATATCCAAGACTTTAAAGACGGATATCAATCAGTATTGCACCGATATAAGGTCGAACGCGCAGAATCTCGTATCTTCGATGTCATACGCAATAGGCTCAATAACAGAGCCGGGTGTAGGCTTATATCGCAGCTTGCGATCGGAGACTAAATATGCAAGGATAAACGAGGAAAGCGGCGTTATTGAGACGGACTTACCTATCTTTAACATCCCTCAAACGCCGGGAAGCGTGATGTGCGGTCTCCTTAAGAAAAGTGGAGACACGGTTAGTTGGGAGATTGACCCCACTGATATCACACCTTATGTGTTTGAATCAACAGAATATGGTGCGAATCTATCATCATTCGGTGGCAGTTATCCTTACGCAAAAGAGTATGCCATTTATTACACAATGGGTGAGCGCAATCTTAAAGGACTATTCTACAAGGTTCCTGATGCGCTCAACTCAGCTACCTATTCAAGATTCGCAATCAGCAATATCCTTGCTATGGCACTCGGATCGGATGCAAAAGACGTGGATGGCAAGATAGCCGGTGGCGCTTACAACTTAGCTTTCCAAGTCACGTATCAGCCTGTATCAAGCGCGTTTGTATCGCACGGTAAGCAGGCTTACGCGCCTTCGCTCACCCCATACACGCAGATATACAATCAGAGCGAAAACCTTGTAGAGAGCGACTTCTATGGACAGAACGTCAAAGGAGTTGCGGCAAGACTTGGAAACGTTGAGCAGGAGCGCACGTATCTCTTCCCGGATCTATCGTACATTCCGAGGGTCGGTCAGGTTTTAAAGATTGGCACCGCATTCTATTCCATATCCGCAGTGAGCAGCGAGATTATGCCTCACTATGTGAAATGCACGCTCGGCCTTGCGCTTGATTTCAACCGTATATCCGAGTACGTAGGTATCAACTCTATAAAGCGCATGTATGAAGTGTCCGAGAGACAGACACAGCAGCGCCAAATCCTGATGAAAGAGTATGTTGTTATCAATTCTTCCGGAGTAGTACCTAGCGATGAAGACCGCCTATTTATGTCTACGGCCAGATTTACCACCGCGCTTGATGCAATTCACGATCGCGGTCGCCCTGTAACGTGCGCGAGCTTCCGGGCACACAAGAAAGACGATACCGAGATCGGAGGGCAGGACCTCATCCTGCCGTGTATAGGCAGAGCGTTTGGAAACAGCTTGCATTTCTCCTTCACGCTCGAGGATAACTATTCCGCTGGTTCTCAATCACAGTATCTGTATTATGATGGTAACAATTCTTCTAAGATTGAAGGACGATTCCAGACAGATACACCGTATTCTGATGTATATGGACGAGCATATTGGGCCTCGCTTAGATTGCTTACCGAAGTTAATCCAATAACTCTCAACTATCCTTTTACTATCCCGAAAATGAACTACGCTTCGGTTGTTTATGCGGCGGCAACCGGCTCGAAAAAGCACCGCCTAAGGAAGGATAACCGCGAGATTATATCCTATAACATTGAAGTAGAGTTCAAGACCGAGGATCCCGATTTAATAATCGGAAGCGGACTTGCAGACTATTGCGATCTTGTAAACGGATATAGCGTCGGGTGTGTGGTTTACCTAACCAATAGGGCACCCAATAAGCTCATGCAATACTTTACCCCTGCATCAGCTGATTTAAACAGGGGCAATATTACAAGAGCTGGCTCTGAGGTTACGCTAGACATATTTACGGAAGACTTCGATGCCTACAAGTATTTCGTCATTTGCACGCCGATCACTGTACAGAACGAGAGTGCGTTAAACGAGGATGGAGAAACCATACAGCAGCCTATAACCACGGGCGGCGCGGTTCTGCTTGCCGGTAGTCTTGCATACGGATTTGCTACGTCGGGAGATATACGCAGCAGAACGTTTTATTTCAGAACTACGAGAAATTAAAGGAGTAAATATATGATATTTATATCAGATTCACAAGGCACCATAACAGCGGTGCTTCCCACACCCCTCAATCAGGGTTCAAACAACGTTAACACGGCTGTTCTTGTTGCTCCGTTCCCTGAAAGCAACGTAATATCTGTAGCGTTCACCCTTCCCAACGGACAATATATATCGCCGAGAATGGGAGAAAACGAGGGCGCGTACTCGATGACGAATGTACCCGGATTCTCAGGAAAGTTCTACGATGATAACGGCGCAGGATATAACGCGTGGTCCATTGAGTTGGATTATCCTTTGCTCACGTTTTCGGGAGATCTTACAATTCAATTCTTTGTAAGCAGCGGCCACGGAACTATGGCAACGAGTGCAAGCACCTTCACGGTACAGCGCGGTAATCCTATTCTGCCCTCTAATCCCCCGAGCGCCGAGCGTTGGGAACTAATAGTGCAGGCAGTCGCCGCAGCACAGCAAGCAGAGGCAAATGCTAAAGACTCCGAGGATAGTGCGGCCGCTTCTGCGGACAGTGCATCTGCAAGCTCGGCATCGGCTGAAGCGAGCGCCGCTATTGCAACCGGTGCGAAAGATGTTGCCGTGCAGTCAGCACAGCAAGCAGCGGCAAGTGATGCCAATATAAATGCCATTATGTCGGGTGCAGGACTTAAGCCTACGCCGGGATTACGCTACACACTTATAGGCGACTCGGCTTATTCTGTAAGCATAGGGGAGGCAACGGATCAGAATATCGTTATCGCCGCTATTTATAACGGATTGCCTGTTACGACAATAGAGGTTACAGGCTTCCAAAGTTCGCCAATCAGATCCGTATTCATTCCTAAAACAATAGTATACATAGGAGATTATGCGTTTCAGTATTGCGGAAACCTCGAGCGCGTTATAATCCCAAGTTCGGTTGTAGGCATAGGCGTTGGTGCCTTCAAATATTGCGCTTCGCTTAAGGCTGTGCGCCTTGGAGACTATTTCCCCATTGGCGGTCCCATTCTTTGGGACGAGGGCACACCTCAGCTTGCAGCGCCTTATATCTATGCTTTTGGAGATACGCTCTACATCAATGATGCAAGTGAAAAGGCAACGTCGTTTGATATTATCGCCGACGGTGAAGTCGTTGCCACGATATGAGAGGAGAGAGGGTATATGTTAACACAATTCAACCTTGCGACACTCAATATTATCTTTGTTAACATTCAGGTTCGCGCAAAAGCAAACGGATATGTAGAATCAGGATTAAGCAATTCGATAGAATACGGATGGGCAAATCTCTACACGTTTGAGCTTTCCGAAGACGAGAACTACTACATCTTGACCGGTGTGAAAGATACTCGCCCCACTGATTTGCGCGACTTGGAAATCCCCACAAGCTATAAGGGCTTGCCGATCAGATTCATTGCGACGTACGCTTTTAAGGATGCAACTTGGCTGAACAGTATCTATATTCCCGGTTCTATTATCGGTATCAGCGCGGCTGCCTTCTTTGGATGCAACAACATAACAAAGATAACGATTCCCTTCGTTGGCACGGGTGCATCCGGCGCTCACCCCGACGATGACTACGTTAACGACAAAGACTTTGGCGTAATATTCAACTATGGAGAGCAGAATATCAATACCTACGTGCCAGAGTCATTGAAGGAGGTCGTTATATCGGGATATTCAAACTATATAGCGTTTGGCGTGTTTGAGGACTGCTCAAACATAAAGGAAGTAGTTATTGAGGATGGTGTAGTTTCCATAGGTAAAGATGCTTTCAAGGGATGCACAAGCCTTGAAGCAGTAACGACTCCGGACACGCTCTTGACAATAGAGGATGGAGCGTTTGAAAACTGCGAATCTCTCTATTCGTTACGTATCGGAGCTGGAATAGAGAGCATCGGCGATGCGTTCCGTGGATGCATCGCTTTTGAAGATTTGCACTTGCAGAATATCGCGAGCTATTGCGAGGCAGGTGTACTGTATAGTCCGGCTGCCGCAAGCGCTATGGATACAACTCTCTATATTGGGAATACCCGTGTCAATGACCTTGTTATACCGGATGGTGTGACTAAAGTGGGTGGATTCGGATATTTCAACACCCTTTACAGCGTACACGTTGCTGACAGCGTTGAAACTATCCTTCCGTATGCGTTCGCTGATAGCTATATCACGTCTGTATACATCGGCCACGGTGTCACGCAGATTAAAGAAAGCGCTTTTAGTGGGTGTCCTGTAGAAGTGGTATATTATCCCGGCACCGAGGAAGAGTGGAACGCAATAACCATTGAATCGGGCAATGACGATTTGCTCAATGCACGAATCTACTTTAGAACCGCGCTGAGGCTCGCCGATGGAAAATACGAGATAGATTCTAACGACGACACATTCAACGTAAAGGAGGAAGCGTAATGATTAACAACTATCAATCAATATACACAGGCGAAGAAATCGATAGAGGTATCGGATTTGCGAACAATACACTGTGCTGCCTTCAGACGGTTGCTTTTGCTCTTGCCTTCTCCCAGATCTCTGTGGGAATTACGGGAACGGCACCAACAGCGTTCTTTTCGAGACTTCCAATGGTAGGTAACAAGTTCTCGGGAATTGGAATTGCCACCGGAGACTCGCACTCCTTCACGTTTTCAGCGACAGTTACAACCGTGGTGTCGGGCGGAAATATCACATTCCAGCTCGATGAAGTGCGCGATATATTGACACCTAATCCGTTCCTTGCTATGCTGGCGCCCTCTGATCCCATCAACAATCCGTCATTCGTCAACCCCTCGGGCACGACGCCATCTCTGAGTTTAGAATGGAGATGGGCCGATAATGCAGTCTATTTTGTGACCGTAAATTGGAGATCAACGAATAATAATGTTGCGACAGATGGAGCGGTTGAGGGCGCCGGAATTATCGTAACATCTTCTGATAGGCAGCACCTATATATACCACTTAATCCTAGCGAGGGTTTTATTATCGAGCTATATGCTGGTGTAGATGGTAACATTGTTAGGAAGAAGGTTTTCTGTGAATTAATTAGGTTGGAGGGAATCCATCAGGGAGATGTTATCGAAAGTTTCAGAGTCAGCTTTAGAAGGCTTGCATAGGAGGAAAAAACAAAATGATTATAATTAGCTACGAGGCTTTTTACGGATGCACAGCGCTTGAAGAAGTACATTTTGGCGGGGTCTCTACAATAGGACCGCGTGCATTCGCATCTAACACCAACCTTAAAGGCATTGTAATTCCTGCAACGGTTTCTGAGATTGGCACTGATGCTTTTGCGGACTGCAATCTTTTGACTATTTATGCGGAAGCGCCCGAAAAGCCTCCGCATTGGTCAGTCACTTGGAACAGTAGCAATCGTCCCGTCATTTGGGATGCTGTGGTCAGCATAATTCAGGCTAACGAGCTTATGCGCGGCTTACTCCCAAAGGCGGATGCAGAGAGACTATATCTCACTAAAGAGAGCGCCGCTCAAAAGTATATGCCAACCGAGCTTGCCCATCGCGAGTTCATAACGCAGGATATGGCGAAAGCTGTGTTCCTGACCTTCTCAGAGGCGGAGAACACTTACGCCAAGAAGACGTATGTATCTAAGGTCTACAGATATCAGGGTACTGTACAGAACTATTCCAATCTGCCGCAATATGCAGAGTTGGGAGATGTTTACAACGTTGTCAATCAGTATGTAACATCGGATGGAGACGTATATCCGCCCGGCACGAATTACGCGTGGGATGGTTCCGGTTGGGATCCTCTCTCGGGCTACAATCCCATTTACGCCCACTATTTGACTTTCAAATTCAATTCACCGCCGGTGACAATAAACGGTGATGAGCTTTCCGGATTACAGCTCGAGACAACGGTGTATAATAACAATCTTACACCGTTCACAGAGTCAAAGATAATAATTGATGGCCTATCCGGTCTTCGCGGCGCCTCTCCTCTCAACGTTATGCCCTGGTGCGGTGAGGTGAATGTAAATGGAGTCGTACATAGGATACTTGCTATCAGACGGGCAACTAATAAGCAAAATATATCTATATTCTGTGTGAGCTATAATTCACCAAGTCAGGGCATAAAAAGATATGCTCTGCAGGTTGCGGATTTGAAATTTAACGATAGAGTAACTGATTATAACAAATAAAGGGAGGCTGAAATGAAAATAACATTGTATCTTGGCTCGGAAAACTTTTTGCGCCACAATGAGATCGTAACGCTTCCCGATGACAAGGTTGAGGTTGAGATAAAACGCACCGCTTTTTCGAGCGGTGACGTTATCTTAACCGTGTCAAACGGAAAAGGGGATAAGCAGTATAAAGTCTATGACAAGCCTATCGACATCAGTGATTTGTGCTGTATCCCCGGGCGCGTTGATATGTGTGCAACCCTCTCGGTGCGCGGTGAGGTTGCAAGAACTTGGCAGATTGAGCCTCTTTGCATAAAGAAGGTTCCATCCGGATTTGAGGCGATACCGGAGCTTATCGAGCTTCGCCGCCGCGTATCTACACTCGAAAAGGCCGTGCTTGAAGCGGTTGAAATCATCAAAAATTAAGGAGAATAAAGAAAATGAAAAAGCTTATATTTTCGCTCGTTGCCGTTATCCTGATGCTATTTCCTCTTGCCATCCCCTGCTTTGCGGAGGAAGGCGCAGAGAACACCGAGACCGTTACCGAAACCACGCAGATCCCCGAGGAAACCGCTCCCGAGATGAACAGCGAACCTTCGGAAAACGAAGCAGTTACCCCCGAGACACTCGAGGATTTCGCACAGAGCGAGGAAGAGGGTTTCCTTGACCAATTTACCGCTATTATAACCAATGGCGAAATATGGGCGAAAATTGGCGCCACAGTGCTTGGCATACTCGCCCTAATAATCGCCATAAACAAAAACCTTGAAAAAATTATAGGCGCTCTCGACGCGGTCAAAAACATGGTGGCTGGTAAGGCGACAAAGGAAGAGACCAAGAAAACGATCGAGGCGGCTATGTCCGATGTCAAGATCACGTATGAAGCAAAGCACAAAGAGGTCACCGAAAAGTATGATGCGCTGGAGAAAAAGTACGATCAGCAGACGGCAATACTTACGCTCCTGTCGTTGCAACTCGTAAAGTCACCTAACGCGCGTGTTCGCATAATGGAGCTTATATCTGAGACCAAAGAGCTTGGTGGAGATATTGCAGAGATTGTGGAGAATATCGAGGCGGAGATTGAGGCTGCAGATGCTGCCGAGCCGGCTCCCGATACTCCTGCGCTCGATGCAGTTGCCTTAGAGATCAATTCCCGGAGCGGCGGTGATACATCTTATATAGCTCTGGAGTAAGGAGGCATATCGTATGAAATGGCTTCCGAAAGTCTTTTACGTTATAGGATTCACACTCGAGTACATTGTTCCGCTTCTTCTCTTCGGATTCGTGTCGCCTCTGGTGCATGGGAAGCTCGACGAGGGACTGACAACGGTAGGTGCAATCGGTATGACCGTTGTGGGGTTGATCCTGCTGGGGAAGATCAAAGAGCGCGTTAAAACGTGGGATAAAAGCCTTATAAGGGCAATTATACTGTCATTTATAAAGGCCGTTCCGCTTTTTATTTTTGCGATCTTCTTGCGTTGGCTTGTTCCGTTTGTAGATTCTCTTCTGACGTATATGTGGAGAATTATTCCTCCGTTTATCTGCGGTTGCTTCTTTGACATGGCTGCGGAATATCTTGAAACTAAAAGCGAAAAACAGGAGAGGTAAGCAATGAATAACGACGGTTTCTTTGATAAGCTTGACGAAGGCGCGCAGACCTTGAAGGACCGGGTGCAGAGATTCGCGGCTGAATATGCGCCTTATATCATGCTCATCGGCATGATCATCTTTGAGGTTCTTGCGCGACTTTTCACCGTAGAGATTACTACGTTCTTCACTCCGGAATTTTGGTCCACGCTGTTCATCAATACACTTTCCTCAACGTTGAGCTTCGCGTGCTTCGTGTTCTATGCCGAGAGGAAGCGTAAGGAGAGCGCCTCGTATCAGGAAAACCTGAGAACGTGGGGTCTTGCATCGCAACGTGTTAGGAGCAGCTGCTTTGATGATTTCCTTGCGTATTGTAAAGAATCGTACCGTCAAGAGTGCGAAGATAGGCGAACGTCCTTAATATCGAACTTTACACAGATTTCTTTAGAAAGATGGGCAGCCTATCGTACCAAGACCAATAAGGAGATCCGCGAACTCGCAAAAGAGGGTGTAATCACGTGGCGCGAGGCTTACATTGTTAATAAGGCAAAGAAGCACCCGAGGCTGAAGCCGATCAATCCCCTGCTCATTCTCGCAGGAATGAAAGCCACAAATATCAACAGTGCCGGACGAAGCAACGCTTCCAGTCTGCTTTCTGTACTCACTCGTCCGATTCCGACCTTATCGATGTCAATCGCATTCTCGATGTTCGCCGGCAGTTATCTCGGCACTTCGGATTCATCTGTCCTATTTGATATGCTCTATACCGCAGGAATGATAGTTATGTCCTCTTGCATGGGTTATATTAAAGGCTGCGATAACGCAGACCGCAAGCACGGCGAAATCAAGGTGCGTATAATGTTTATCGAGCGCTACGAAAAACAGCACACACAAGCATAATAACAAAAACCCCCTTCCATTCCCGGAGGGGGTTTTTCTTTTTTATGCCTCAACCCTTTCTGCGATGCTCCATATCTCACGACGAGTTCTATAAATGGACGATGCAGAATATTTCAAAGCCGCTGCTGTTTCGTTGATATTAAAGCCTTTATGATATAGGCAGATAAATACGTCCTCTCTCGTGTCGTCGTTTAATCTGTTCCAAACTGCTTCGAGGCGCTTATAAGCTTTTTGTTGCTGCTCTAATAACCGATTGATTTCAGAGAGAAGAAAAGAACGTGTATCTAAAGCCTTAAGAAGCTTCTCGTCGCCGTCACCGGTGTTGCGTGGCATACCGGTCAAATTGGGACTGCGTGGTGATGATATCTTGCGCCCTTCCTCTTCATATAGCAAGGATAGGCGAGCGATCCGCTTTCCAAGGGTTATGTATTCCATCAGATCCTTTTCGGTCATTTTATTTTCCTCCTCCCGGATCCCATACCTTTACTATATACTCTGACCGTCCCTCGACCTTTTCTTGACCTACCATATATCCTGCGTTGGCGAGGATCGTTATGAGTTCAAGTCTTGCCTTTTCGTCCATTTTTCCGCCTGATTGCTTGCGTATCACAAATGTAGGTTTATCCATCGTGGTTGATCCTTTCGTGTAGTTCTTTCTTTGCGATAATAAATCTCGCGTATTCATCCGCCCGATTGGGCGTTATGCTCTTGTACGGTATTACGAGGTGCAGTTCATCCTCGTCAAAATATCTGCGAACGGCATCGTCGAATCCACGCTTCTCACCAGCACGGTAGCTCCATTTCGCTACGAACCATAGAGCGAGGATAACTGTCCAGCACACCAGCACAAGGGTGGTTTGTATCTCACTCACTTTATGCCCTCCAACATCTCTTTTGCGATTTGGTCTATATCGTCAATGGGAACAACTTTAAAAGTGATGTTCCCGTAACTCACTCTTCTTGCCTTCAACCTCTCCTGCATCTCCCTCACGGTGTCGGCTACAAGTGCTTTCTTTGCATCTTGGTAAAGTCCTTCATAGCGGTCTGCGGTTTCATGGGCATGTTTTTTCCACTTGTAGAACGATTCTTTGTTTTCGGCTTCCTTCTCAGCCTTCAACCTCTCATTCTCCTCGGTGAGTTCCTTTATCCTCTGCTCCTGCGAGTTGATGAGGGCGAGGGCATTTTGTGCTATATTGGTTCTAAATCCGCCTATACAATGTCGTTTATAATTATCGCAAGTAAAGCAATCGTATG
>JAZOWN010000046.1:0-13489 GCA_045659245.1 Eubacteriales bacterium | reverse complement strand
TCTCTCCGATTGCTATGAGCGAGTCGGGAATGACCGTATCGGAGAGCGAGGAGATGAGCGCGAGCGCGATCGCAAGGTCGGATGCGGGCTCGTCTATCTGCATACCGCCTATGACGTTAAGATACACGTCATGGCTTGAGTATCTAAGCCCGAGTCGCTTTTCAAGCACCGCGAGAATGAGATAGGTTCTGTTATAATCAATACCGTTTGAGGTGCGGCGCGGGGCGGGGAATGCGGTCTGCGTAACGAGCGCCTGTACCTCTGCGACGATAGGGCGTGTGCCCTCCATGGTGCAAACGGCGCAGTTGCCCGATGCGTCCGTAGGACGGTCTGCCAGCAGCATTTCCGAGGGATTTTCGATCTGTCTTAGTCCCGTGTCGGTCATTTCAAATACGCCTATCTCGTTAGTCGAGCCGTATCTGTTTTTGTTTGCACGGATTATTCTGTACGTTTGCTTTTTGTCGCCCTCGAAATTGAGCACCGCATCGACCATATGCTCAAGGACCTTGGGGCCTGCAATGCTGCCCTCCTTGTTTATGTGCCCTACGAGAATGACGGAGATGCCCTCGCTTTTTGCCTTGGCGATAAACGCCATAGCGACCTCCTTTACGTTGGTCACGCTGCCGGGAGCGGAGCTTATCTTATCCGAGTACATAGTCTGGACCGAGTCCGCGATAATAACGTCGGGCTTGATCTTTGCCGCCTCGGTGAGGATATTTTCGATATTTGTTTCGGTCAGAATGTAAAGGTTGTCGCCCTTTACGGAGAGTCTTTGCGCGCGAAGCTTGAGCTGCGAGGTCGACTCCTCGCCCGACACGTACATAACGGTCTTACTCTTGCCGAGATAGTCGCATATCTGGAGCAAAAGAGTGGATTTTCCTATACCGGGCTCACCCGACAAAAGCACTACTGAGCCTGCGACAAGTCCGCCGCCTAGCACTCTGTCAAGCTCGGATATTCCCGTTGTTGAACGGATATATTCCTCAAAGGAAAGGTCTGAAAATTTCGATGCCTTGTTGTTTCCCGAGTTGATGACCGACGTTCGTCTTGGCTGTACGGACAACTCGGGGGAGCTTTGAACGACGTCCTCAACAAAGCTGTTCCAAGAGCCGCAACGAGGACATTTTCCGAGCCACTTTGGACTTTCGTATTCACATTCGGAGCATATATAAACTGTTTTTATTCCTTTCATTTGCGTGTCCTTTACCTTGCGTTTCTTATATTTCGACAATATTATACTATACTTTCAAAAAAAAATCAAGTATTTTCTATACTGTCAAAATAATTTAAAACAGCACCGCAGATGACGAGCGAAAGATTACTTTGGTATTCCTTACTTGAAAGGAGCGCGCACTCCTCGGGGTTTGAAAGAAAGCCGCACTCAACAAGCACAGCCGGGTGAGCGATCTTGTTCATGATATACACGTTTTTACCTATCGGCTTGATCTGTCTTGCGTTGTCGGGCTGTAAATTTTTAGCGGTAAGCGACTGTATCTCTGCCGCAATTTTTTCTGATTCGGGTGTGAGAGGAGAGTAATAGACCTGTAAGCCGCGGTACTGCTTTTGAGGAAAGGAATTCATATGTATGCTTATAAAGATCGCGCTGTCGTATTCCTCGGCGATCGCGATCCGCGCCGCCGCGTCCTGCGCCTTTTTGTGGCCCTCGTAGTCGCTGTCTCGGTCGTAAAGCAGTACGTCCTCAGTGCGCGTCAGCCGCGTTTTTACTCCCATAGACCGAAGCATTTCTTCAAGCTCAAGGGCAAGGTCGAGGTTCAAATGCTTTTCGAGCGTTCCGTCAGCGCCGCTCGTGCCGCCGTCCTCTCCTCCGTGCCCCGCATCAATAATTACGGTCGGAAAGCTTGCATATTTCGGGGGCGGCGGAGCGCTTTCCCCTATGTTGTTTTTGCTGTTTTCATTTTTTCCGCAAGAGCTGAAAGAAAGAGATACGCTCAAAAGAAATATGGCTGTCATTAAAAGACATTTCTTTGTTTTTTTTATAAAAATTTGCAGCATTATTCCTCCGTTTATTCTATTGACATTTTCGTAGCAAAATGATATAATATAAGGTAACTCAAAGATATATTTTAAAGCGTTAGCGAGGTTCTGATATATGAAAAAGATGCTTGTTATCGACGGAAACAGTATTCTCAACAGAGCGTACTACGGTATCCGTCCGCTTACCAATAAAAACGGTCTTTATACGCATGCCGTTTACGGTATGGTCAATATAATTTCAAGGCACGTCGATGCGCTTCGCCCCGATTACTGCGTGGTCGCTTTTGACCTTAAAGCGCCCACGTTCAGGCACAAAATGTACGAAGGCTACAAGGCAAACAGAAAGGGCATGCCCGAGGAGCTTGCGGTTCAGCTTCCGTACGCAAAGGAGTGCATGAGCGCGCTTGGATACAGAGTCCTCACCTGCGAGGGCTATGAGGCGGACGACATACTCGGTACTCTTTCAAAAAGCGCATCGAGAGACGGAGTTCACGCGTATATCCTTACGGGAGACCGCGATTCGCTCCAGCTTATCGACGAGGGCGTAAGCGTTTTGCTTGTGAAAACAAAGGAAACTATTGAATACACGGGGAGCGTATTTTTTGAAAATTACGGCATAAAGCCCGACGTATTCGTGGACGTAAAGGCGCTTATGGGCGACTCGTCGGACAATATCCCGGGAGTTGCGGGAATTGGTGAGAAAACGGCGCTTAAGCTTATTGCCGACTACGGAAATATGGACTCGCTTTACGAAAAGCTTGACGGGTTACCGCTCTCTGCCTCTGTAAAGCAAAAGCTGACGAACGGCAAGGACATGGCGTATCTTTCGAGAACGCTTGCAAGGATCGACGTGAATGCGCCGATCGATACCTCGCTTGAGCTGAGTGAATATAAGGGCGCTGATAAAAAGGCGTTGCACGCGCTTTTTTCTGAGCTTGAATTCTTTGCGTTTATCAAAAAATTCGGTCTTGAGGGCGTGAGTGCCGAGAAGAAAGCAGAAAAGCAGGAAAGCTCTCACGACAGCACGGAGGGCGCCCGCGAATGCGGCACGCTGTGCGAGGGGATAGCGGAGTATTTTAAGGGAAAGACAGTGGCGCTTTGCCTTGGCGACGGTGCGATGACCATTTGCGACGGAGAAAAATGCGCAAAGGTCTCTTTTGACGATGCGATCTTGCCCGAGCTTGTGCATAGCGTCTCTATCGTTTGTCACGATTACAAGGAGATATACAAGCATTTTGCGGCTATTGGCGTAAGTGTTGGAGAGTGCGCGTTTGATACTATGCTCGCGGCATACGTATTAAACTCAGGCAGAAGCAAGTACCTTTTTGAGGACGTGCTCGCTACGTATCTCGGAGGCGCGGAGTCAAGGGAAAATGCGGCACAGAGCCTGTTTGAGCTATACGGAGTTTTGGCAAAGGAAATTGAAGCGGAGAATGCGCACGAGCTGCTTTACGGTATCGAGATCCCTCTTGCGAGAGTGCTTGCTGACATGGAGCTTGCGGGATTTCGCATCGACGTTCACGGTATTGAGGAATACGGACGTGAGCTTGTTGGAATCTCGGACGATCTCAAAGCTCGCATATACAGTCAAGCGGGTGAGGAATTTAATATAAATTCTCCCAAGCAGCTTGGCGAGGTGCTCTTTGAGAAGATGGGGCTTCCCGCAGGGAAGAAGACCAAAACGGGATATGCCACCGATGCGGAAACGCTCGGAAAGCTAGCGCCGAGGTACGGTATAATTTCTGACATTCTTGAATACAGACACGTCACTAAGCTCAAATCCACCTATGCGGACGGACTTGCAAAGGCGGCGGACAAAGAAGGAAGAATACACTCCCTCTTTAACCAGACGGGAACGGCGACGGGCAGACTTTCGTCGGCAGAGCCGAATCTTCAGAATATTCCTGTAAGGACTGAAATGGGAAAGCGCTTCCGTAAATATTTTATTCCCAAAAACGACGAATATGTTATAATCGATGCGGATTACTCGCAAATCGAGCTTCGTCTGCTCGCACACATATCGGGCGACGAAAATATGAAAAACGCCTTTTTGAGGGGCGAGGATATTCATACGGCAACTGCGGCGACCGTTTTCGGTGTGCCCGCGGAGCAGGTCACGGGCGAGCTTCGAAAGCGCGCCAAGGCTGTAAATTTCGGAATAGTCTACGGCATAGGCGAGCATTCGCTTTCCGAGGACCTCGGTATAACGAGAAAAGAGGCAAAGCTTTACATCGATAGCTATCTTGCGGGATACCCCAAGGTATCGGAGTATCTTGAGGGGATAAAGACAAGGGCACGCGAGGACGGCTACGTCACGACGGAGTTCGGCAGAAGAAGATATATTCCCGAGCTTACCGCATCTAACAAAAACGTTCAGAAATTCGGCGAGCGCGTCGCGATGAACAGCCCTATTCAGGGAACAGCGGCGGATATAATTAAAATTGCCATGATCAGAGTTGCAGATACTTTGCGTGAAAAGGGAGTAGACGCAACGCTTATTTTGCAGGTCCACGACGAGCTGCTTATCGAATGCCGCAGAACCCAGAGCGAGGCGGTCAAGGCGATCTTGGTGGACTGCATGGAGAACGCCGTTGCCTTTTCTGTTCCGCTTGACGTAGAGGCGAATATCGGAGATACGTGGTACGACGCAAAATAAAAGTTTTAGAAAATATTGAAAAATATTGAAAAAATCTATGGACTTTTTGGGAAATATGTTGTATAATATATAAGGTTATATACACTCGCATATGACCGTGTCTATAAAAGACTCACTTTGGAGGCAAAAATGAAAATTAGAACTATTGCTGAATTGCTCGGCGCGAAGGTTCTTTGCGGTGAGGATAAGCTGGACGGCAGCGTTCACTCTGCTTGCGGATGCGATATGATGAGCGACGTTCTGGCATTCGTTAAGGATCAGGCGGTACTCCTGACGGGACTTTGCAATCCCCAGGTCGTAAGGACTGCTGTTATGATGGATATGCGTTGCATAGTATTCGTAAGAGGAAAGATCCCGACGGAGGATATCGTTTCCTTGGCAGACGACGCGGGCATAGTCGTTCTCGCAAGCAATGAGAGAATGTATACCGCGTGCGGCAAGCTCTATAAAAACGGACTTGAGGGCGGGGAAATTATAGATGGATGAGAGTGTAAACTTCCACTTTGACATCGACGGCGATAATTTTACGTCTGCGGGAGAGGCTTCCGTAAGGATCAAGAAGCACTTGCGTGAGATGGGGTTTTCTCCCGAAACCATTCGCAGAGTATCTGTTGCGATGTACGAGGGTGAGATAAACATGGTCATACACGCAAACGGCGGCTATGCTGACGTTGACGTGTACGTAGACCGAATTGAAATAAAGCTTGCAGACAACGGCCCCGGTATTTCGGATATCGGGCTTGCAATGCAGGAGGGCTATTCGACCGCTCCCGACAATATCCGCTCGCTCGGATTTGGCGCGGGAATGGGACTTCCCAATATGAAAAGATATACCGACAACATGAAAATCGAATCTGAGGTAGGAAAGGGTACTACGATCTATATGACCGTAAACGTTTGAGCCTATCTGAAAAGAGGTAATAATGTTGAACTACAAGCATTCTGTTACACTTGATATATCCAAGTGCAAGGGATGTACCAACTGTATCAAGAGATGTCCTACCGAGGCTATACGCGTGCGCGACGGGCACGCGATAATCAAGGAGGATAAATGTATAGACTGCGGCGAGTGTATCCGCGTGTGTCCGTATCAGGCAAAAAAGGCTACGTACGACCGCTTTGAGGACTTCGCTGACTACAAATATAAAATTGCACTGCCTGCTCCCGCGCTGTACGGACAGTTCGAGGAACTTGACGACGTTGACTACATACTTACGGCGCTTCTTGAATGCGGATTTGACGCGGTATTCGAGGTTTCGCGCGCGGCAGAGATAATAACGGAGTACACTATCCGTTATCTCAAAAAAGAGGGGATACAAAAGCCCGTCATAAGCTCTGCGTGCCCTGCTATCGTAAGACTTGTGGCACTTCGTTATCCTTATCTTGCGGAAAATCTTTTGCCGATAGTGCCGCCTATTGAGTATGCGGCAAGCTTAGCGCGCAAGGAGGCAAAGGCGGCGCATCCCGAGCTTTCGGACGAGGATATATGCGTTCTCTTTATTTCTCCTTGTCCTGCGAAGATAAGCTACGTTAAAAATCCCTTGGGTGTGAGCAAGAGCGCTGTGGACGGCGCTTTGGCGATAAACGACCTGTACTTTAAGCTTCGTGCAAGGATAAAGGATATTAAAAATCCGCTTTCTTTGTTCCAGACGGGAATAATCGGACTGAACTGGGCAGGTACGGGCGGTGAGGCGACCTCGCTTCGCTCGGATAAATACCTTGCGGCTGACGGAATTGATAACTGTATCAACGTCCTTGAGCAGATAGATAACGGCACGATACACAATCTTGAATTTATCGAGCTTAACGCTTGTAACGGCGGCTGTGTCGGCGGAACGCTTAACGTGGAGAACCCGTATGTAGCAAAGGCAAGGCTCCGCTCGTTCAGAAAATATCTGCCGATATCGCGTAACTCCCCTAAAGGTGAGGAAAATCTTCCTGACTCGGTGTTGCTTGACGACGCGAACAACATTCTTATAAATACGCAAAGCACGGCACTTTCCGAGGACAGACTTACGGCTATTTCCAAGATGTCTGCCGTTGAAAAAATATACAAGTGCCTGCCGCATCTTGATTGCGGCTCTTGCGGCGCGCCTAACTGCCACGCGCTGGCTGAGGACATAATAAGAGGCGAGGCGGACGTATCCGACTGCCTCATAAGGCTTCGTGATAACCTCGGCGGCCAAAAGGAGCAGTAATTTCGGAGGTTTTATGACTGTACGGGAACTTTCACTTGAGCTCGGCTTTGAAGTCTTGTGTATGCCCGAGCCCGACCGCGAGGTCACGGGGGGATATGCGGGAGATCTTTTGAGCTGGGTAATGGGCAGAGCAAAATCGGGAGACGCGTGGGTAACCATAATGTCGAACGTAAATATAGTTGCGGTTGCAACGCTTGCAGATCCCGCGTGTATAATTTTGTCCGAGGGCGTAAAGGCTGACGACGGAGTTATCGAGAAAGCGCAGAGCATGGGCGTTAACGTCCTTTCGGCAAAGGAAGATACCTTTACCGTTTGCGCGAAAATTGTCGGTGTGATATGACACCTTACTATTACGATTTGCATATTCATTCATGTCTGTCGCCTTGCGCGGACGATGATATGACACCTAATAACATTGCGGGAATGGCAGCACTTAAGGGCTTGCAGATAGTGGCGCTTACCGACCACAATTCCGCGAAAAACTGCCCCGCCTTCTTTGCGGCGTGCAAAAGACAGGGAATAATAGCCGTTGCGGGAATGGAGCTTTCCACCGCCGAGGACGTTCACCTCGTTTGCCTTTTTGAAAATCTTGACGACGCAATGCGATTTGACACTGCGATCGAGGGACACCTGATGAATATAAAAAACCGTCCGGAGATCTTCGGAAATCAACTCGTGCTTGACGGCGACGACGAGATCGTGGGCGAGGAGCAAAGGCTCCTTATATCGGCTACCGATCTGTCTATGGGCGAGGCAGTAGAGCTCGCGAGAAAATACGGTGCTCACGTACATCCCGCTCACGTAGACAGAGAGTCGAACGGCATCATATCGGTGCTCGGAGATATTCCCGCAGATTACGGCTTTGATTGCTTTGAACTGAACGACGCTGAAAGCATTGAGAGAATAAACGGCGAATATCCGATAAGCAAGGCTATGAAGCACGTCGTTTCGTCGGACGCGCACCATCTATGGGATATAAGCGAGGCGGACAATTCCGTCCTGCTTGACGACGAGCCGTACAGCTCCGCGCTCGTCAGAAAAAGACTGTTTGAGTATCTAGGCGGTCGAAACTAATTTTGTATTTATTTTAAATTTTAAAAATAAATAAAATAAAAACGGAGGAATTTTTCGTTATGAAAAAGAATTTGACCACAGTAATGTTTCGTGGAACAAAGGCTCAGGAAGAGCAGCTTATTGCTGTTATTGAGAAGTACCGCGGAACAAAGGGCGCATTGATGCCTGTACTGCAGGAGGCTCAGGAGATCTACGGATACCTGCCTATCGAGGTGCAGAAGATCATTGCTGTAAGAATGGGAGTATCCCTTGAGGAAGTATACGGCGTATCTACTTTCTACTCTCAGTTCGTTCTCAATCCTAAGGGTGATGTTTCTATCGCCGTTTGCTTGGGAACTGCTTGCTACGTAAAGGGAAGCGGAGATCTTCTTGACAAGATCACGCAGGTTCTCGGACTTCCCTCGGGCTCTACGACTCCCGACGGAAAGTATTCGCTTGAAGCAACCAGATGTATCGGTGCATGCGGACTTGCTCCCGTGCTTACCGTTAACAACGAGGTTTACGGAAAGCTCGGTGTTAACGACATCGAAGGCATACTTGCAAAGTATAAATAATTTTACATATGAAAGAACTGTCACTTAATATTCTTGACGTTGCGAAAAACTCTGTGGTAGCTAATGCGAAGAACGTGTACATCTCGCTTGTTACCGACTCGGACGGTTGGCTTACCTTGACTATCAAGGACGACGGCTGCGGTATGACTGAGGAGGTGGCGAAGAACGTCACGAGCCCCTTTTATACTACGAGGACAACGAGAAAGGTCGGACTTGGCTTGCCGCTTCTTAAGCTTGCGGCTGAGCAGACGGGTGGAGAGTTGACTCTTTGGTCGTCTACCGAGGAAGCGCTTCACGGAACGACGCTGACGGCGACGTTTGACACGAAAAGCATCGATTTTATGCCCATTGGCGACATCGTGTCGACCGTGTGCATATTGATTGCGGGAAGTCCCGAAATTGATTTTCTTTTCGAGGACGTTACCGAGGAGCGCAGCGTAAGGCTTGCCACTCGCGAGCTTCGCGAGGTGCTTGGAGCGCAAATATCGCTTGCCGAGCCTGAGGTGCAAGCCTGGATAGCGGAATATCTTAAGGAACAGTACGCATAAAGTGAAAAATAATTTGACATAAATAAACGGAGGAATTATTATGAAATCTTTGGCTGAACTTGCTGCAATCAGAGAAAGAATGCAGAACAAGGTAGTTATCCGTGAAGGCGCTGCCGCTACTCGCGTAGTAGTCGGAATGGCAACCTGCGGAATCGCTGCCGGAGCAAGACCCGTGCTTAACGCTTTCGTTGAGGGAGTTGCAAGCGCAAATCTTTCTGACAAGGTAACCGTAACCCAGACGGGTTGTATCGGAATCTGTCAGTACGAGCCTGTAGTTGAGGTTTACGAGGAGGGTAAGGAAAAGGTTACCTACGTAAAGCTCGACGCAGAAAAGGCAAGCGAGATCGTTGAAAAGCATCACAAGGGCGGAAAAGTAGTTGAGGAATACACTATCGGTGCTCTTGGCAACTGATTTTGACTAAACGAAAGGAAAAGTGAAATGATTAGAACACATGTTTTGATTTGCGGCGGTACGGGCTGTACGTCTTCCAACAGTCTTAAGATCCAGGAAGCGATGAATGCAGAGCTTATCGCTCGCGGACTTCAGGACGAGGTAAAGGTCGTGCTCACCGGATGCTTCGGTCTTTGCGCTCTTGGTCCGATTATGATAGTATATCCCGAGGGAACGTTCTACAGCTGCGTAAAGCCCGAGGACGTGCCCGAAATCGTTGAGGAGCACTTCCTCAAGGGACGTCCCGTTGAAAGACTCGTATACCACGAGGCAAACGACAAGGACGTTCACCATGCAACATCTCTTTCCGAAACTGCATTCTACAAGAAGCAGAAGAGAATTGCGCTTCGTAACTGCGGTGTTATCAACCCCGAAAACATCGACGAATACATAGCAATGGACGGTTATCAGGCACTTGGTAAGGTTCTTACCGAGATGACTCCCGACGACGTTATCCAGACCATACTTGACTCCGGACTTCGCGGACGCGGAGGCGGCGGATTCCCCACGGGACTTAAGTGGAAGTTCGCTTCGGGCAACAGAGGAAACGTAAAGAAGTACGTTGCTTGTAACGCAGACGAGGGTGACCCCGGTGCGTTCATGGACCGTTCTATCCTTGAGGGTGACCCCCATGCAGTTCTCGAGGCTATGGCTATCGCGGGATACGCGATCGGCGCTGACGAAGGATTTATCTACGTTCGTGCAGAGTATCCTATCGCGGTTCACCGTCTTGAGGTCGCTATCAAGCAGGCTCGTGAGTACGGCTTGCTCGGTAAGGATATTTTCGGCACAGGCTTTAATTTTGATATCGAGCTTCGCTTCGGTGCGGGCGCATTCGTATGCGGTGAGGAGACCGCTCTCATGACCTCTATCGAGGGCAACAGAGGTGAGCCCCGTCCCCGTCCTCCTTTCCCTGCAGTAAAGGGACTTTTCGGACAGCCTACTGTTCTTAATAACGTTGAAACATATGCAAATATTACCCAGATCATTCTCAACGGTCCCGAGTGGTTTACCGCAATGGGAACTGAGAAGTCCAAGGGTACTAAGGTATTCGCTCTCGGTGGTAAGATTACCAATACCGGACTTGTTGAGGTTCCTATGGGAACAACGCTTCGCGAGGTAGTTGAGGAGATCGGTGGCGGTATTCCTAACGGAAAGAAGTTTAAGGCAGCGCAGACCGGTGGACCTTCCGGTGGATGTATCCCCGCTTCTCTTATCGACACGCCTATCGACTACGATAACCTTATCGCGATCGGCTCTATGATGGGTTCGGGCGGACTTATCGTTATGGACGAGGATACCTGTATGGTTGACCTTGCTCGCTTCTTCCTCGACTTTACCGTTGACGAGTCCTGCGGAAAGTGTACCCCCTGCCGTGTAGGTACAAGACGTCTTCTCGAAATACTCGATAAGATCATCTCCGGAAACGGCGAGATGGAGGACCTCGATAAGCTCGAGGAGCTTTCCAACTACATAAAGAGCGCATCTCTTTGCGGTCTTGGACAGACGGCTCCTAACCCCGTCCTCTCCACTCTCCGCTACTTCAGAGATGAGTATATTGCACATATCGTTGACAAGAAGTGTCCTGCCGGCGTATGTAAGAGCCTGCTTCAGTACAAGATCGATCCCGATAAGTGTAAGGGTTGTACTCTTTGTGCAAGAAAGTGTCCCGTTAACGCAATATCGGGAACTGTTAAGCAGCCTCACGTTATTGATACCGCTAAGTGTATCAAGTGCGGAGCTTGTATCGCAAGCTGTAAGTTCGGCGCAATCTATAAGGCATAAGAAAGGAGAACCAAGGATATGGAAACTATCAGCATAAAAATTAACGGCGTACAGTATGACGTACCCAAGGGATCCACGGTTCTTGAAGCGGCAAGAGCTGCTAAAATAGACATTCCCACGCTTTGCTATCTTAAAGATATAAACGAGATCGGCGCATGCCGTCTCTGCCTTGTTGAGGTATCCGAGGGAGGAAGACCCTTCCGTATGGTTACCGCGTGCGTATATCCCGTTACCGAGGGTATGGAGATACTTACCAACACGCCCAAGATCAACAAGTCGAGAAAGACTAACCTTGAGCTTTTGCTCTCTAATCACGACCGTAAGTGTCTGTCCTGCGTATGCAGCACGACCTGCGAGCTTCAGAAGCTCTGCCTTGAGTACGGCGTTGACGAAACCAAATTCGAGGGTGTTAAGAATCATTACGATATTGATAACTCAACCCCCATTATCCGTGATAACAACAAGTGTATCCTTTGCCGCCGTTGCGTAGCAGCGTGCCAGAAGGTGCAGGGAATTGGCGTTATCGGAGCTAACGACAGAGGATTTGATACGCACATCGCTTCCGCATTTGAGCAGAAGCTTGGCGAGACCTCTTGCGTAAACTGCGGACAGTGTATCGTTGCTTGTCCTGTTGGTGCTCTTTATGAAAGAGACGATACTGATAAGATAAGAGAAGCGATCGCAGATCCCAATAAGCACGTTCTCATTTGTACCGCTCCCTCCGTTCGTGCACAGATCGGTGAGTGCTTCGGATATGAGCCCGGTACGGACTGCGAGGGTAAAATGGTTGCAGCGCTTAAGGCTCTCGGCTTTGACGGTGTTTACGACATGAACCTTACCGCAGACCTTACTATCATGGAGGAAGCAACCGAGTTCCTCGGCAGAGTTAAGAACGGCGGCGTTCTTCCCATGATCACCTCCTGCTCGCCCGGTTGGGTTAAGTACTGCGAGCATTACTATCCTGAGTTCACTGAGAACATTTCCACCTGTAAGTCTCCTCAGCAGATGTTCGGTGCGGTAGCAAAGACGTACTTTGCAGAAAAGATGGGCTGGAAGCCTGAGGATATTTTCTTCGTTTCCGCTATTCCTTGTACCGCAAAGAAGTTTGAGGTAGGCCGTCCCGGTCAGTCCGCGGCAGGCGTCCCCGACGTTGACGTTGCAGTTACGACCCGTGAGCTTGGCAGAATGATCCAGAAGGCAGGAATTGATTTTAGAGCTCTTGGCGAAGCTAAGTTTGACGAGCCCTTCGGAATCGGTTCGAGCGCAGGCGCGATCTTCGGAGCAACCGGCGGCGTTATGGAGGCAGCTCTCCGTACCGCGGCTGAGGTTATCGAGGGCAAGCCTCTCGAAAAGCTCGAGTTTAACGAGGTTCGCGGAATTGAGGGCGTTAAGACGGCTTCCTATAAGCTTGGCGATATGACTCTCAACGTAGCAGTTGCTTCGGGTACTGCTAACGCGAAGAAGGTTCTTGAGGCTGTAAAGGCAGGCGAACTTGATGTTCAGTTCATCGAGATCATGGCATGTCCCGGCGGTTGTGTAAACGGCGGTGGACAACCCATTCAGCCCGCAGTTGTAAGAATGACAACTGACCTCAGAAGCGTAAGAGCAGCAGTTCTTTACAATGACGACGCTACGAGCGAGCTTCGTAAGTCTCATGAGAACCTCGCTGTTAAGAAGCTTTATGACGAATATTTCGGTGAGCCCAATAGCCATAAGGCACACGAGATACTTCATACACACTACGTAAAGCGCGGTCTTTAATTTAGTGTTATAAAAAATGCACTCGGCAGTTTTTCTGCTGAGTGCATTTTTTGATTAAAAGGGAGCAAAAATTGCTCGGAAAGCCCTTATATAATATATAAGAAGGAAATCGCAAAAAAATGCAACGGTAAGCGGCATTGATCCTGCTGGGGAAATTTAACAATCTATGTTGGTAATATTGCACAAAAACAAGCGCTAAAAATCTGTTAAAATGCAAAAAATAAAAAAAGAAGAAAAAAGATGAAAAAAATTGAAAAAAGTTATTGACAAGGGAAAAAGTATGTGGTATAATAGTCAAGCTGTCCGCTGGAAGCGGGTGGCGAGGATCATTGAAAATTGAACAACAAGAGAGATTGTACAAAGCATTGCGAAGTGCGAAATACGAGATCTCGTCAAAGAGTTATATACTCAACAAAGTAAAAGAAGCTAAGAAAGAATAGCTCGAAGAAAAGGTTATAGCTACCTGA
>JAZOWN010000045.1:0-15730 GCA_045659245.1 Eubacteriales bacterium | reverse complement strand
GGTAAAGTTCTTTGCGTTTATTCTCGCGTTAAACGCAACTCCGCCGATGTAAACGGCATCCGCTCCGCCATCTATCGCCGCCGTCAGCGCCTCGTAAGAGCCTGCCGGCGAGAGCAGCTCGGGAAGCCGTCTGCCTGCGCGTATGTCCTCGGCGACCGCGTTTGGCAATTTAGTTTTTTCCATATTATATAGGGTATGTATCAGAACATTCCGCCGCCCGAGAGCTGTGAGCGGAGCTTTTCGTTTTCGAGCTCGAGCTCCTCAACGGTGGTTTCTGCTATCTGCAAGCGGGATTCAAGCGTCTTTATCTTTCTTTGCGCCTTTATTCTCTCGGAGCAATAGTCAAGTGCGCAAAGGAGCGCAGCTTCACTCTTTGAGCAACTCTTGCTTGCAGCCTCGATCTCTCTCATCTTTCTGTCAACTATGCCTACGAGCGCCTCAACAGCCTCGGGAGATTCCTCGCTGATAACGTTCATTTCGATGTCAGCAACTCTTATTGTGTACTTCTGTTTCATACTTTTCCCTCTCAGTCTTTATTTTCTTGTATATTTTTTAAATTGTTTATCCTTGCCTTGTGTCTTTCCTGTATCTTATGATATATAAAATAACCGATACAGCTGACTATCCCAGCTATAATAAATATGATCGCCGCCGATTTCAGACTATTGTTTCCAAGCGCGCTTCCACCCGCAGTTGACATAATAATTGAGGGCAGGCGCGAAAACGTGGTGAGTGCGATATACGCGGGAATACTCATTTCCGTCATTCCTATAACGTAGGTAAAAAAGTCCTTTGGCGTACCCGGTATAAGAAAGAGCAAAAACGTCATTACGTTTCTCTTCTTGGGATCATTCAGTATCGGGAGCGCATCTATCTTCTCTCGAGGATAGAGCGACTCGACAAGCCGCCGCCCGAACTTTCTCGACAGCATTATCGCAATAACGCTTCCGAGCATTATTCCTATGATGCAAACAACCGTTCCGAAAAAATATCCGAAAGCATAGCCTGCGGCTATCTCCAAAAGCTCACCCGGTACAAGTGCTATTACTACCTGCAAGGCGCAAAGAAGCACCATTACGATAAAGCCTAAAAAGTAGTTCTGATCGATCCATGCCTTTATTACGTCCGTATCGGAAAAGTAAGTGCGCAAAAATATGACACAAGCCACGGTAGCGATACACATCGCGACCGAAATAACAGAAAGCAGAGTTGCTGCGCTCTTTTTGGAATAGTGTTTTGCTTCCCCAAGCGGCTTGTCCGCAAAAATCTTCTTTACCTTCTCTCGGCGCTCACGTTTTTTATTCACGACCTCTCTCCTTTCTCAAAACTACACCGATTATATTATAACACATCTAAAGAATAAATAAAATACCCTTTATTAAAAAAACACAATTTTTTTACTTTTATATTTATAGATATATTTATAGAAAACGGGAGCTAACGCTTCGATAGCCCCCGTTTATTGTTTTTTGAGTTATGCCAGCATATTGATCAAATCACCAAGTGCAGTCTCGAATTTCGCACCATACCAGTGCTCGGGATCTCCGACGGTGTTGATTATACATTTAAGAGTATAATCCGCAGCTATCTTAGCGGCCTCGCAAACGCTCTTATCATTCATCAAAGAGCCCACAAATGCAGAGGCATAAATATCGCCTGTTCCGTGGCAGCCCTTGGAAACCTTTTCGTGAGCATAGTAATTGACGTTGCCGTTTTCATAAATAGCAACACCCGTCTTTTGAGGATCATAGCTAACGCCCGTAAGCACGACCGTCTTTGCTCCGAGAGCGGCGAGCTTCTCGAGAAGCACACGGACATATTCTTCATCATAGGTTTCTTTATAGGTTTCTCCCGTAAGGAAGCAAGCCTCGGTAATATTGGGAATAAGAATATCCGCCTCACCGCACAAAACGCGCATAGCATCAACGTAATCCTGATTAAAGATAGAATAGAGCTTTCCGTTATCAGCCATTGCGGGGTCAACTACGCGAACGCAGTCATCTGTTCCCATGGTTTTGAGGATATCTCTGACGTAGCCTATCTGCTTGATGCTACCGAGGTATCCCGTGGAAATAGCCTGGAATTTGATGTTTTCCTTTTTCCAATGCTCCTGAATTGCGGGCATATCGTCCGTCAGATCACGGAAGGTAAAGCCGCTGAAGCCGCCCGTATGAGTTGACAGAACTGCCGAGGGAAGAATACAAGTTTCAACTCCGCAAGCGGAAAGTATGGGGAGCGCGACCGTCAGCGAGCACTGACGTACACACGATATATCCTGTATCGTTAAAATTTTTTTGTAAGACATTTTTATTTTCTCCTTGATTTTTTGTTGATATTATTATATAATATTTTTGTAGATATAAAAATAGTCAGTTTTGGAGAAAATAATATATACAGATGAAGTACGTTATTGATAAAGAAAACCGTCCGTTTTATTTGCAGCTTTACACACAGATAAGGAGCGACATCGTAAGCGAGGTCTTACAGTATAACAGCAAGCTCCCCTCTATCCGCGCGCTTGCGGAGGAAACGGGCGTAAGCACCGTAACGGTGGAGCATGCATACGCGCTTTTATGCGACGAGGGATATATAGTACCGAGGGAGCGAAGCGGCTTTGCCGTATGCTTCCGTAAAAAGGACGGCTTTGCCACGTCCGCGTCTCCCGTTCAAAGATATCGCACGGCATATCACGCAAAGCAAAGCCAGCCCGATTTTCCTCTTTCCGTATTGAGCAAAACTATGCGCCGAATCATGACAGAGCATGGAGACCTGCTGCTTGATAAGTCGCCAAACCTCGGCTGTACCGAGCTTCGCGAGGCAATTAAAAATTATCTTATAAGAAACAGAGGTATAAGGGTGGACGTCGAGCAGATAGTTATCGGATCGGGCTCGGAATACCTTTACGGACTCATAGTGGAACTTCTTGGCAGACACCGTATATTTGCCATTGAATCCCCATCGTATAAGAAGATCGAGGAGGTCTATCGGGCAACGGAGATCCCCTATGAGCGGCTTCCTCTTACTCAAACGGGCATTGACAGCGATGCTCTTTCAAAAACAAATGCCGACGTTCTTCACACAACGCCGTACCGAAGCTACCCGAGCGGAGTTACTGCGACGGCATCTAAACGGCACGAATACATTCGTTGGGCAAGCGAGGGCGAAAGATATATTATTGAGGACGACTTTGAATCTGAGTTTTCCGTCCTCACCAAACCAACGGAAACTCTCTTTTCCCTTTCCGAGCACGACAACGTAATATATCTCAACACGTTTTCAAAAACGATATCACCCTCGTTGCGCGTAGGGTATATGGTAATTCCCAAGCACCTTGTCAAGCCCTATCAGGAAAAGCTTGGCTTCTATTCATGCACAGTGCCTACGTTTATGCAATACGTCATAACGGAGCTGCTCGACAAGGGCGACTTTGAGAGGCATATAAACCGAGTCAGGCGAAAGATGCGAAAGGACATGTCTTGCGGCGAATAACAGTTCTCCATTGTGAGCCTTCAAAAAACAAAGACGGCTATGCTTAACACATGCCGTCTTCCTTATTTTTTAATTGAATTACGATGCGCCTGTCCATGCGGCGGGAGTGGTGCGGTTTTTCCTAAACCACTCGGTATCCTTAAGCTTTGTGTCACTTGCCGAAAACGCGAGCTGAACGTTACCGGCAACCGAATAAATGACTATATTTCCGTTCATTGAGGTAAATTCGCCATTTTTATAATCAACGCACAGAGTTGTTACGTAAACCTTGTCTGTATGCGGCGCAACACGGTCAATAAACTGTTGCGTCGGGAACTGATTTTCATTAGCATCTGTGTATTCCGAGCTTCCCGCGCAGCAGCAAACACAAACAATCTCGGGCTTTATGACTGACAAAAGAGCCTCGCTCGACGAGGTCTTAGACCCGTGGTGTCCCGCCTTATAAAGCTTGACCTTTGGCAGCTCGTTCATCTCAACGAGCTTTTTCTCACCCTCAGCTTCAAGGTCGCCCGTGAAGAGATAGCTGTTCTTGCCGTCATCTATTAGCGTGCAAACGGAATGGTCGTTTTCATTTTTAGCGCGGTTATAATAATAGTAGCTATCGAGCACCGTCAGGCTAATTCCCTCTCCGAGGTCAAACTCTCCACCCATTCCGACCGCCTCTGCCGCCGTATAATGCTTAGCGCCCTTTGCAATCTCGTCGTCGCGCTCGCGAACATAATTCTTGTACTGCGCTCCGTCCTCCTTGCCCGACGTTATCTGCGCAAAGTCGATTATGATCTCACATTCGTAAAGATCGAAAAGGCTGTCCGTATTCTCCGAGGTCGCAAAGCCTGCATAATGGTCTTGATGCGCATGCGTAACTATAACGTATTCAAGCTTTCTGTCAAGGACGTATTCACTTATGTATTCGTCGATCGTTTCAATGCTGGATACGCGCGAGCCCGCATCGATAAGAATATCGTTCTCGCCTGCCTTTATATAGGTGCAGTCTCCCGTAAACTTATTGCCAAGCTCAAGGAAATGTATCTGCAGGTCTCCCGAAGCCACCACCTCGGACATCGTTTCATTTTTATTGTTCTTGTTGCTTTTATTACCGCCGGAATGTGACGCGCCGCCACCTCCACCGCCGCCCGAAAGGTCAAAATCGTAACAAGACGTGAGGGACAGACAGAGCGCAAGCGCGAGCAGTAAGATCAAGTTCCTTGTCGTTATATTTTTCATAAAATTCTCCGTATTTTTAAAAGTACCGAACATATATATTATATCATATTAAGTCAAAAAATTCAAGCGCCGTCCGTGATTTTACGCCACTCTAATAAAAAAAACAGTTCTATAACTAAAAAAAGCGTCAAAATATTGTTGAATATATACAAGAAATATTAATAAAAAATAAAATTTATAATTACTATTTACAAATTTATCAAGTCGTGTTATAATATAAGTGAAGATTCAGTTCTTCAACCATATTTTTCTCAAGGAGGCAATCAGTATGAAGATTACCATTGTTGGCAGACAGATGAACGTGTGGGACGAAATGAAGCTCTTGATCGAGAGCAAGCTATCTAAGCTTGACAAGTATTTCAGCGACGAATGCAGTGCGACTGCAACGCTTAGCTCCAAGCACAATAAAAAATGCCTTGAGATCACCATTGTTTCTTCGGGAACTATTTTCCGCAGCGAGGTTCAGGACGAAACGTTCAGAAACGCGCTTGACAGAGCGCTTTATTCCATAGAAAGACAGATAAGAAAGAACAAGACTCGCCTTGCAAAGCGCTTACGCGAGGATGCGTTCGACTACGGCATCATCGACACGGGTGAGGACTTTGAGGAGGAGGCTGAATTCAATATACGCCGCAAGAGCTTCGCAATAAAGCCAATGTCGGTCGAGGAAGCCATCATGCAGATGAATCTGCTTGATCATGAGTTCTTCGTTTACAAGGACGACTCAACCAACGAGGTATCTGTCGTTTACAAGCGCAAGAACGGAGACTACGGTCTTATAACAACGCACGAATAAATTCTCTCCTTTTCTTTAAAAGGGGCTGCTTCAAGTGAAGCAGCCCCACACTCTTTTTTCACTAAATATACACCTTTCTTGTTATTTGTTTTGTTCACTATATCTATTGCAAAATGTCGAAATATGTGATATAATATGTTAAACCGTTGAAGTCTTCGGGATCTTCTTACGAGAAACCGTTGGCGGAGGGGCTCTGGAGAATCTCCGTTTTGTACGGAGTGCCGAAGGTGCAAGGCGATATTCGCCGAATCTCTCAGGCAAAAGGACAGAGCAGACAAAATATGTCTGTATTGTTTTCTTCACGAGCCACTGAAGGTTTTCAGTGGTTTTTATTTTTTATTTTTTAAGGAGGCTTTATGGAAGCTTTTGAAAAATTTGTTAGCACGGTAAGCGGCTACCTGTCTAACTACATTCTCTTGATACTTCTTATCGGAGTTGGTCTTTTCTTTACCATCAGAACAAAGTTCGTTCAGGTGCGTTGCTTCGGCGAGGGTGTGAAGAAGGTATTCGGCAACTTCTCTCTTCGCGGCGGTAAGCAAGAGGGCGGTCTTTCCTCGTTCCAGGCTTTGGCGACCGCTATCGCGGCTCAAGTCGGTACAGGTAACATCGTAGGTGCATGCGGCGCTATCCTTATCGGAGGCCCCGGTGCTATCTTCTGGATGTGGGTTATCGCATTTCTCGGAATGGCGACGATCTATGCTGAGGCAGTACTCGCGCAGAAAACTCGCGTGGTAAACCCCGACGGCTCGGTTGCGGGCGGCCCTATCTACTACATCAAAGCGGCATTCAAAGGCAAGTTCGGTAAGTTCTTAGCAGGCTTCTTTGCAGTTGCGACTATTCTCTCCCTCGGCTTTATGGGTGCTATGGTTCAGTCCAACTCCATCGGCGGCGTTGTAAGCAACGCGATCACGCAGACCTCGGGCTGGAGTCACAGCTTTGACCTTGGTGGTTTTGAAGTAAACACCATCGCTCTCGTAGTAGGTGCAGTCGTGGCAATTCTTTCCGCAGTTATCTTCCTCGGCGGCGTAAACCGCATCGCGTCCGTAACCGAAAAGATAGTTCCCGTTATGGCAGGGCTTTATATAGTAGGCGCGCTTTTCGTTCTAATTATCCGTATTGAGTACCTCCCCGAAGCGTTTGGAATGATATTCAAGTACGCGTTCAACCCCAACGCGCTCATAGGCGGTGGTATCGGAGCGGCACTCATGGCAGCTCTCAGCAACGGTGCTAAGCGCGGTCTGTTCTCGAATGAGGCAGGTATGGGTTCAACTCCCCATGCTCACGCTCTCGCAAAGGTCAAGGATCCTCACGATCAGGGTGTTACCGCTATGATAGGCGTATTTATAGACACCTTCGTTGTTCTCAATCTTACCGCTCTCGTCGTTATCTCCACTCTCTACGCAGGCGGCGGTCAGCTTGCTGATGCTGCAAGCTACGGCATCAGAGCCGACGGCACGCAGGGACTTCTCGCTTCTGTTGCTGCAATATTCAAGCAGGATACGCTTGCCCAGACTGCGTTTGGAACGGCATTCAGCGAGATATTCGGCACTACTGCGGGAACTATTATCGGTAACGTATTCGTTGCGGTTTGCCTGTTCTTCTTCGCGTTCTCCACTATCATCGGTTGGAATCTCTTCGGTAAGATCAACTTCGAGTATCTTTTCAAGAAGAAGTCTCTCATCGTGTTCTCCATCGTAGCGATAGTCTTTATATTCGTAGGCTCTGTGCTTAAGGTTTCGCTCGTTTGGGAGCTTATGGACTTCTTTAACTACCTCATGGTTCTCCCCAATGCGATCGCTCTCTTTGCTCTCGCTTCTACTGTTGCAAAATGCGCTAACCGCAAAAAGAAGGACAGACTTGAGGACGCACTTGAGGACGCTAACAAATAATTTCATTTAACTTTTTAGATAAAGAAGGACGGCGGTACTTGTGTACCGCCGTCCTTCTCTTTTTATAAATTCAGGAAGAAATGTTGACAAAAGGAATTTTTTGAGTTATAATATTTAACAAAATAATGAATTCCCTCGAGGAAAGAAAGCAAAATAAAAAATGATAAAAATCTCTCCCGCATAAAGTGGGAGAGATTTTGTTTTAGCTTATAGAGATTAACTTAATAGCGACACGCTTTAAATTCTTAAAGAGTTCAGCGAAATAATCACCCTATTAAATTAGGCTCCCCTTGGGGGTTGGAAAAACATTTCCAAATTTATCATTTGATACAACCGGCCATTTTTTTGACGATTGTGTCTTTTTCGCCAGTTTCGCCTTTGTTTAACAAACGCGCAGGGCAAAGCCTATATCACTATTCTTTATTCTTCTGAGTACAATTCATCGTATTGCCAACAGAGTGGGTTTTCATAGATATACCGCAGGTGTTCTTCATAGTCCTCACGATTTCTGATAATATGGTCGTGAAATGATTTTTGCCAGATGCCTCCCCCAGCCTGTTTGGAAACTATTCCTTTTAGCTGTTTTACAACTCGTGACATTGTAGGGGCGACCAGTGGTCGCCCGTATTCATCGGCGCAAACTCTTATTAAAAGGTGAACATGATTCGGCATGATCACATAGCTTTCAAGTGACAATACGGAATAAGCAGAAGGAATATTTTGTATTGCACGATCAAGCATTTGACCGTAGATAGACAATTTAACGTCTTGCGGGCGATCAATGATCGCCCCTACATTTTCCCAAAAATAATTTCGCCTCTCCAATGTACATATTGTAATAAAATATGCACCGCAAGAGCTATAATCATAATTTTCCAAACGATTTCTTTTTCGCTTGGGCAATTCCTTTTCGTTATCCATTCTCATCACCCATTACATTATAACACAAATCGGCAGAGAAAACAAGTTCTCTGCCGAAATTATGTAACTATATCATCAAAGTTAAAACTATTGTAAAACTCGAAGCATTTTTTACTTCTCTGCCTTAACAGCTTCGAATTCCTCGATAACCTCTTTGTCGGGAGCCTTGGTAAGAAGGCTTACAACAACGATACCGATGCAAGCGATAATGAATGCGGGAAGAAGCTCGTAAATAGTAAGTGCCTCAATGCCGTGCTTTACGCCAAAGGGAGTAACGACGTATTCCCAAAGAATAACCGTCAAGCCACCCGAAATAATTCCTGCGAGCGCGCCCCACTTATTGGTACGCTTCCAGAACAGTGCGAACAGAACTACGGGAGCGAACGCCGCGCCAAAGCCTGCCCATGCAAAGGAAACTATTCCAAATACGGAGCTGTTGGGATCCCATGCAAAGATAACTGCAACAACCGCTATAACAGCAACTGTAATACGCGCGATAAGCATCGACGTCTTTGCCTTCATGTCCTTCTTTATAAAGCGTCTTACTATGTTTTCGGAAACGCTTGACGCCGCCGCAAGAAGCTGGGAGTCGGAGGTGGACATGATAGATGCGAGGATTCCTGCGATAATAAGACCTGCAACAACTGCAAGCAACAAGCCGTGCGTGCTGAGAAGCTTGGAGATCTCAACAATAATTCTTTCGGGGTCGCTAAGTGAAACAACGCCTGCGTTGACCATAGCGTATCCAACCACACCGATGAAGATCGCAACGCCCATGGAAATTACGACCCAAACAGAAGCAATTCTGCGCGAGGTCTTGAGCTTGTTCTTATCCTCGATCGCCATAAAGCGAAGAAGGATATGAGGCATACCGAAGTAACCAAGTCCCCAAGCGTCGAAACGATAGTATACATGCAAATTCTCTTTTAATACACGAGTTGACATTTTGTAGGCGGTGTGTTATAATTTGTTTAGCAAGAACGGTAATTGAAAAAATTTTTCAATTTTTTCCTATTATGTAACCTTTATGTAAAAAATCCCGTCATTAAGGGTGAGGACTCGAAAACAATGGAGGTAATCATGGAAGACAGTAAAATTATAGATCTATATTTTGCTCGTTCGGAGACGGCGATAAGCGAGACGCAAAAAAAATACGCCCCCTACTGCCACACTATTGCCTATAACATACTGTATTCAAACGAGGATGCAGAGGAATGCGTAAACGATACGTATTTGAGGGCTTGGCAAGCAATGCCGCCGCACCGCCCCTCTCGACTGTCCTCTTTTCTCGGTAGGATAACGAGAAATTTAGCACTCGACAGATACAACCAAAAAAATGCCCAAAAGCGCGGTGGCTCTATTGAGCTTGTGCTTGATGAAATATCCGAGTGTCTGCCGGATACACATGGTGACGACAGCAATGACAAAGCGTTGAAGGACGCGATAAACTCATTTCTCGCTTCTCTGCCAAAGCGCACCCGCATAATATTCATGCAAAGATATTGGTATCTTTCGAGCATCTCGGAAATATCCCATTCGCTTGGAATTAGCGAAAGCAACGTAAAGGTCATACTCATGCGCACACGTAAGAAATTCAAGGCGCATCTTGAAAAGGAGGAAATTTTTATATGAAGGACAAAAAGCTTTTACGCGCGATGTCTCTTGCCGACGACAAGTACGTAGAGGAGGCAACCCCCGCCAAAAGTCACAGCGGGCGCAAAGCGTTTAAGAAAATAATTATCGCGGCAGTGGTTGCTGCTTCCCTATTATTCGGTGTGTTTGCAACGACGGGACTTGCGGTCGGCGTCTGGCTCTTTAAGCCAATTGACGACACTCCCCCCGACGTTTCGATGTATTCCGATAGCGAATACTACGAGCTTATACAAAAGATCAACGTTCTTACCTACGAAAAGCCCAAATACGGCAACAATTTCGCTATGCTTCGGGGGCGCTTCTCAGATATGTTTGGCGCAAAAGCAGAGGACGATAGCATCAGAGAAATTACCAACGGCGCGCTCCTGTATACCGAAGGATCTGTTGATACGATCAGCGGCGCTGACGGCGATTCAGGCGAGAAATACGAGGAAATAACCGACAACCAGACTGCGGGAGTTATCGAGGGCGATATTATCAAGCGCTCGAGCGAGCACATCTACTACCTCGACGGCTACACGCTCCGCGTTTATTCGATAGACGGCGAGAGCTCGGCGCTCTTAGGTGAATACAATCTTTCAAGCGACATCAAAAACTACTATTCCTACTACTCCTACCGCGAGATGTATCTATCTAAGGACTGCAAGACCGTTACGGTCGTGTCCCCCGGATACGACAAGGCGAAGGGCTCGATGATTGAAATAATCGCCCTTGACGTGAGCGATCCCGCCAATATTACGGAAAAGAAAACCGTTCGCCTTATAGGTGCTTACACCTCGTCAAGACTCACGGACGGCGGCTTTATACTGATATCCGATTTTGCAGTAAAGAATTCCCCCGACTTTTCCGATGAGTCGCAGTTCGTACCCCAGATCGATATGGGCGAGGGCTACGAAAGCATTCCCATGGATGGCATAATTTCACCCGATACAATAACGAGTACCCGATACACTGTCATCTGCCACTTTGACGAGGACACCTTAGAGCTTGATGATACGTCGGCTTTCCTCTCCTGCGGCGAGCACGTTTATCTCTCAGGCAGCACCGTTTACCTGACTCGCGGCTTTAACTTCCAATCAGAAAACGGTGATACGGTAATAAACACCGCAAAGACCGAGATCTACGGTATGATTTACAGTGAGCCCTCGTTCCGCTATATCGGCTCGGTTTTAGTGGACGGATACGTTGAGAACAGATACTCCCTTGACGAATACGACGGTCTTCTCAGAGTCGTCACGACCACAAGCTCGAGTGAATACAAGGAAGAAAAGAACCTTCTCTACGGCAAGACTAAAATGATCTCGGTATCAAACACCGATCTCGGCACGAGCGCGAGCCTTTACTGCATTGATTTCGAGGAACGCAGAATAGTGGCAAGTGTAAATAATTTCGCTCCCATCGGCGAGAGCGTTCGCTCCGCAAGATTTGACGGCACGGCGGCTTACGTCTGCTCAACGGTACAGCTTACCGCCCCCGTATTCTTCTTTGACCTTTCCGACCTTTCAAATATTACCGTCAAGGACACGGGAACTATCGAGGGCTTTTCCACCTCGCTCGTAAACTTCGGTAACGGATATCTCGTCGGCATCGGTGTCGGTGCTTCGAGAAGCACTCTTAAGATAGAGGTATACGAAGAGGACGGCGACGCTGTCCGCTCCGTATGCAAATACGAATCCGAGAACACCTACAATTCTTCCGATTATAAGTCATACTACATCGATCGCGACGAGCAGCTCGTCGGAATGGGCGTAAGCACTTACGACCGTGGTGAAAATCGGGACAGATACATTCTCCTTTTCTTCGACGGATATGAGCTTCATAAGCTTGTAGACGTAAAGCTTGACGGCATAAACGACTGCAAGCGCGGTGTGTATATCGACGGCTACATGTATATGTTCGGTGAGAACGACATGAGAGTACAAAAAATAGGCTAAAAACAATTAAGCTTTTAATAAAAACCCGGCGCCGAAGCGTAATGCTTCGGCGCCGGTTTTTTTATTGTTTAAAATCAGTCGTCTTCCTCAACAGGAAGCTGATTTTTAGATGCTGCGATAAATGCGAACACGCCTGCTACGATAAGCACTACGACAGATATTATCGCGCAAACCGTGTTAAGGGGAGCGGACATTGCCGTAAACAACGATGCCATGTTAGAGGCGAGCACTGCGGGAAGAATACCAAGGGCAATATTCTGGGTTGCCTTGTAGATCATTCCTGCCACGAAAGTTGCAATTGCAATAAATGCTACGATCACTGCGATGCAAACGAAAACTCTTGCTTTCGAGGGAATACCCGAAAGAAGCTTAACAGCCTCAAGTCCCGACATCTCTGATGCAAGGTCGAGCTTGGTCCAAGCGTTTACAAGGCCTATATCACTCATCATGCTCTTGAGAGCAGTCATCTTGGAGAGTATAGTAAAGAACTGAGCAATTCCGAAGCCCGCTACAAGCACGACTCCCTCACATACAACGAAGAATACCGTGGGAAGAATGTTTCTCGCCCTTGCGGAAACACCAAGCTTACGGAGCATAAAGGTTCCAAAATAATAGTATACGAACACAAACATCGAAATTGACGTAAGAACATCAAAAATCATGTAGAGCTGCTCGTTATCAAAGAGTCCGCCGATCGTTAATATCAAGGGAATGATGCAGGAAGCGACAAGCGCTATACCTATTATCAAGCCGGGCGTATGCATGGACGATGCGGTTATTTCCTTTTTGAGAAGTCTGTTGACTCTCATCATGAGGAATACCAAAAGTATTACAACAGCCGCCGTGATCAAAAGCGCTACGAGTCCGTTACCGGGAGCCAGCGTGGTCTCACCGTTGAGTCTTCCGCCGGAAGCCAAAATTGCGTTGTCCTTTGCGATCTTAATGCTGTTCGCAACGGTTCCTATCACGTTATCCGCGACTATGCGAATACCGACCACAGCAAGGAGAAGCTTTACTACACTTCCCTTAGTCCACTTCTTGATACCGAAGTCCTCAAGAGATTTCTGGTAATACTCGGGAGAACACATATCGTTCTTTCCGCTTACGATCTCAGCCTTGTCAGCTACGTCAACGTCCTTACAGAAAATGCGGTCAAGCACGAGGTAAAGAACCTCGGCAGCAAGCATTACAACGGAACCGATTATTGCAAAGAGCACGAATACAAGCTCACCGATTCCCGCGCTATACATAACGATCGAGCCCCAGCAAACGAGCACGAGGGCTGCAACTGCCATGATAAGAGGTATCTTATGCGAGAAAGAGCTGTGCGCCGTAAAGGTAAATCTTGCGATATTCTCCTGAAGATAGAGGTATGTAATTCCAATTCCGAGCGCCAACGCGATAGCCGCGATGTTTACGGAGATCTCGTTGGGATTCTTTCCAAAGAATTCTCCGCAGAAGGCGATGTAAACAACGGTGAAGATCACTCCGCCCGCAAGGCTTACAAGCGAAGAAAGCTGAGTAACGGTTACAAATTTCTTTTCACCCTGCTCGTAGATCCTCGTACGAGTAAAGATCAGGTTGAGCAGCATTGCCACTGCGCAAACACCGAGCACGACGTACGGGAAAAGGAAGTTCATCTTAAGCTCAAGCGCGATGATCGGAATAAACGCGGCAACAGGCACAAGTATCTTCGTGCTGTAATAAAATCCTTCCGTAAGGCTCTTGTTGTGCGAGCCCATCGCAAGTCTTTCCGCAGTAGGCTTCTTAAAAGCACCGCTTGCCGCATACGGCATCAGCGCCGCGGGAACAAGACAGATGTTAAAGATAAGATCTAAGAAGTCGATCGAATTGAAAACGCCGATAAGCGCCACAATCAATACAACTACCATGTAAAAAAGGCTCAGGTAGTTCTGGAACACGCATGCGCGAGTTACACGTCTTCCAAGCTTCGGGCTTGCAGCAGAACTGTTGAGAATTTCTTGGTTTTGCATCATGTTACCTCTTTGTTAAATTTAGTCATAATAATACTATATTATTTTATCACACAATACCGCATTTTGTCAAGTCTAATATGAACATATTTTTATTTTTCGGTATTTTCTCAAAAAAGAGGCTCAAAAAATAGCGAAATGCACAATTTTTCTTGTTTTAGGTGGAAAGGCGATACCTTTCTTATCTCTTACAAGTCTCCCCCCTTTTAGGTATATATAATTGTAATTATTATTTACATTAACATTATCATTATAGGTTTTTTTCGGTTTTCAAAAAAACCGTTCGGTTATTTGGCTTTTTTTAAAACCATTAGGTTTATATTTTTTACAAAAAGGCTCTTCTTTTCTAAAAAAAGTTGGCAGTAGATGGCAGTTACGGTCAGGGTTTGGCAGAAAAAAGAGGTGTAAAATACAGGTGTCACGGACGGAGAATCGGACGAAAAACGGACAAATATCAAAGAAAGGAGACACCCATGCCGAAAAAGAAGAACAAGATAAAAAAGCTTTTGGATGACGGGAGGCTTTACCGCATGGCGGACAAGTATATTGAATCCTGCCGCACGGCTCCTCGCGAGGACGGCACAAAGGCAAAACGACAATATCGCTTTCCTAATCTTGCGGGCTTTTGCAGATACGTAAAATCGGGACTTTCCGATCTGCTCGAATTGAAGTTCATAAACCCAGACGAGTACGACAGGCTGGTCGCGGTTTTTGAGGACGAGGCACTGAACGCAGATATATCCCCAAATCTGCTCTCGACTTACATGAAAAAGCGTCTGCTCTATGTATGCGATGAAGAAGCTCCCGCGAGCACGGAGGTAAAATACTGCTTTGAGCACGACATCTATGCCGACGGCGAATAACGGTGGGAAAGTGGTGATACGCGGCAAACCGAGCCCCAAGCAACAGCTTTTCTTCGACTCCCGCGCAAGATTTACAGCCTACGGCGGTGCGAGAGGCGGCGGAAAATCATGGGCACTTCGCAGAAAACTCGTTGCCATGTGTCTGAGATACCCGGGGCTTCGTTGCCTGCTTGTCCGAAGAACGCTTCCCGAGCTTCGCTCAAATCACGTAATTCCCTTCCTTCGTGAATACGGCGACCTCGTGAAGTATTCAGAGAGCGAAAAGTCATTAACCTTCCCCAGCGGAAGCCGCATTTTTCTCGGTTTTTGCAGCTGCGACCGAGACGTGCTTCGTTATCAGGGACAGGAATACGACGTTATTGCGATCGACGAGGCGACACACATGAGTGAGTTCCGATTTTCCATTTTCAAGGCGTGCTTGCGCGGCACGTCGGAATTTCCAAGACGCATGTATCTTACCTGCAATCCTGGCGGCATCGGCCATGCTTGGGTGAAGCGACTCTTTGTTGACCGCGAGTTCCGCGAGGACGAGCGCCCCGAGGACTATGCATTTATTCAGGCTCTCGTTTTCGACAACGAGGTGCTGACTGAGTCCGATCCCGAGTACGTAGCATCTCTGCGGACTCTTCCTGAGCGGCTTCGCGATGCCTGGCTTTACGGCAGATGGGACGTATTCGAGGGGCAGTTCTTCCCCGAATTTGACGAGAAAAAGCACGTATGCGATCCCTCCGATATTCCCGAATACGTCACCTACTTTGCCGCGTTTGACTACGGCTTTGACATGCTGGCGGCTTATATTATCGCGGTGGATATCCACGGCAATCTTTACGCTGTCGCCGAAAAATGTGTGTCGGGCTTGACGCTAAACAAGGCAGGAGAAGCTGTCGCAGCTCTTTGCAGAGGGCGAAAGGTAGCGTTTGCAGTCGCCTCCCCCGATCTGTGGAACAGGCGGCAGGACAGCGGAAGA
>JAZOWN010000044.1:0-10663 GCA_045659245.1 Eubacteriales bacterium | reverse complement strand
AAACGAGAACCACGAGAAGGTATATTCCAAGAAAGAAATACGCGCTATGCTGAAGAACGTCTCGCGCGATCTGCTGTCCTTTGAGGATGGAGATTTTGGCTTGATAGGTCAGAATCAGACAAAGGTCGTTGAGAAATTTTTCAATGCGTTTAACGAGGAGGGATAGTTAAAACTCTAAAAAAGAGGATATTACCGACGGCACTGCAGGTCAAGCTTTTAATAAAAGCCGCCGGCTCCGTCAATAAAATCCTCTATACGTAGTATACCCCCAAAAAGCGAAAATGTCAATATAAATTTAAATTTTTTAATGTAGCAGGTAGAGCGATAAAAAAAGAGCTACCTGTTGGAAAGCGTACTAGGCTCCAATTGCCGGTCGGCGATCTGTCAGATAACTCCATGTATAGTATACCTCAAAAAAACGCAAAAGTCAATACTCATGCGAAAATATTTCTGCGCGTGATACAGGACTGTAAAAAAGCAGAGACAGGCGTCATCAGCGATACCATGCTTGGAACGCAAGCATCGACACGCCTGTTACCTGTCTCTGACATAAGTATACCACAACTTATCCAAAAAATCAACCCCAAGGGCAAAAAAATAAGGTTGTTCTTAAGGAGGATGAAAATGAAAAAAGAAAAATGGGTGACCGTAGTTCTTGGAGATGGAACTCGTCGCCGCACGAAAGAGAGCAATTTGAAAAACGTAACGATAGCAATAGAGAAGCAAAAGGATCTGATGCGCAAGGCGGGCTTTACGGAGAAGGAAATAGAGAACGAGCTTTCTGTGACGATAGTGAAGGACGAAGAATAAAAAAGCAGAGTCAGCAATCGATTGAGGGTAAGTATCTTACCCTTGCGCGCAACCTGACTCTGCAAAGGCGACTTTGTCGTTCGCTACGTAGCCAACCGCCAAATAAAGCGAGGGTATACGCGACGAAAGTCACCTTGATAAATGTGGCGCCCCGATTCTTGCGAACCCCCGTAAGTCCGTAGAGCAGACGGTTAGTAGAGGCACCAAAAGAGAGGCTGACGTCTTGGTGAGCGCGGTTGAAAAGGATCGCGCACGCTTACTGGTATCAGCTTCCGAATATAGTATAGCAGATATTTTTAAAAAGTCAAGCAATTTGATAAAAAAACAGAAAGAGTTTCAGGTAATCAGAGGGGACATACCGAAATAACGGAAGTCTCGAGCGCGACTACGCCACCTCTTTTCTCTGAAACTCTTTCTTGATTTAGTATATATCATTAAAAAGAAAATGTCAAGAGATTTTTTAAAATGCACCCTCATGGGTGTGTTTTTTTATTTCTCAAAAAACTTCTCGTAAAGCTCACGCTCAAGAGGGCTTTTTAGAAAGCAATTGCGCTTTACGAGCGCTTTCATTCTCTCCGCGCGTTTTGCGCCAACGTCCATAACAACGCGGCAGGAGCGCGCTATGTCCTCGGGGGAATAGAGCTCGTATTTCCAAAGCACGCACGCGGGGCAGAGGAGCCTTACGGCAAATCGGTCTGCCTGTATCTCGGACTTTGGGTTTTTCATTATTTGTTGCGTATGACTGTATTTTATGTGCTTTAACTCGTGACCGAGAAAAATGTGTCCGAGCTCGTGCGCTATGGTAAAGCGCGAGATCTCCGTCGGGTTGCGGTCGTCGTATATTATGTACCAGCGCTTGCCGTCATAATATGAGCGCCCGTTCTCACCCTCAAAGAGAATATTGACGCTGCTGTTTTTGATTACGTGAAAGCCCGCGCCGCGCGCGATCTTAAGAACGTCGACGGGCAGAGCGTCTATGCCGAAATCAATAAGGCATTGCCATGAGCTGTTTCGTATGTTTTGATATATTCCGTAGCCTTGCATGATTTTTGTGGATTACAAAAGTGTTTCGTCTGTTTCGGGTGCGTTTTTAAGCTTTGCAAGCTCGTCCTTGCTTATGCGGCGGATCACGTCGGGATGTCTGTCCTCGGATTGTGCCGCTACGTATACGTAGCTTCTTGCACCGTCCTCAATGCCGAGCAGGCGCTCGACAGCAGTCTGCAGCTCGGGCTGTGCGCGATATGCATTAATTACGTTCCACTCGCGCTCCGTAAAGGTGTTTTTGATAAGAGAGCTGGGCTTTGTGTCGCGCTCCGCGGTCTGCGCCGTCGAGGTTCCGAGAATATAATCAACGGAAACGCCGAAAAATTCCGCAATCTTGGGAAGATGCTTGTTGTAGGACTTTATTCTGCCGGATTTCCAATCGGTAAAGGCGTTTTGGGTTATGCCGAGATAGTCCGTTAAATTCTTTTGAGTTTTTTTCTGCTCCTTTAACAGCTTAACGATATTTTCGATCACAGTATTCTGTTCCATAAGCGTTTCTCCTCTTAAAAAATACTCATTTTGTGTATTTTAGACATAATTCTTGACCAATTTTGTATAGAATACAACAAATTTCCAAAATTGCAAAAAACCTCTTGACGCTACTCAAAATGAGTGTTATAATATACATGCTGGCGAAGTATAAGAAATTTTGGCAATTTAAAAGTATATACAAATTTCATTATATCATATTTTGCTTATAAAGTCAAGAAATCATTACAAATTAGCTAATATAGAGTGAAACATAAAAGTTACCCTATAGATGTGAGTTTGTTGGAGAACTTTTATGTTTAGACAATTTAAGAACGGAAAATGCCACTATTTGGTCATGAGTCAGGTGTTGAAAAATGATGATGGTGACGAATATACCGCGTATGGAATCACAGTTATGAGTGGAGATTCGGTGATAGCATCAATAGCGGACGTCACTACGAATTATGAGGATATTCTTCGGCTTTGCAGGTTGTGTACGGAAAACGGACTTGATCCCATTCATATATACGACGTCATTGAGGATTTCCTTTCGTAAATATCCCTAAAAGAAAAAATCCATTTTTACTATCGAAAAACGGTAGCAAAAATGGATTTTTCGCGTAAATTCTTACGTCTATTAATTTATAAAAAGTAGGGCAAGTAGGATCAAGGCAAGTTCCGGATCCTTTCCGCTTTGGAATATTATCAAAGCAAGCGCGATGAGCAGTATCTCCTCGCTTCCGAGCGCGCCGAGGGGAGAAAAAAGGGACTTCTCTGTGTCCTCTGCCCGAGGAGGATCTGCGTGCTCCTTTGCTTCTGCTGCTTTGGGGCAATTCTCGCACCGCTCGCTCTGTCCGTCGCCGAGGGAGGGGGCAAAAGCTTCCTTTTGGCGCTCGCGCGCCTCGTCGGGCGAGGGGCGCATGGGCGCTTCGTCCTCTCTGAATTGCTGACGGCGGGTGAGGTCCTGCGCCTGCGTCGGAGTATTATCCCTAAATGCGCTGCCGCCGTAATTCGTTGGCACTCTGAAATCTCTTGATGACGGTCTTGAATACATTTTTACCTCCTATTTAAGTCCGCTTATGAGCGCGGACATTTGCGAAAACTTCATAAAGTAATCTATCGCCTCGCGCCTTGCGGGACTGACGTAGGGCTTGAGCGCGCAAAGAAGCGCTGAGTGAGGGGAGCTTTGCGGGGAGGCTTTTAAATTGCCGAGCCTTGTGAGCATGGGCAGGAGCGCGCTCGTCAGATCTGTGCTGCCCGCCGACGCATCTTGCGAGGCGGCGCTTGTTACCACCGCCTCGCCGCTTGGCGCTTCCGCTTGGGGCGTGTCGGCGGTGGGCGGAGCGCCTTGGCCACCAAGCGCCGAGGCTACCATAGAGATCAGCTCGGGATGCGCGAGCAGCTTTTCCATAGCGCCCGAGAGCGCATCGGGGGAGGGGAAAGCTATGCCGTCGTTAAGCTTTACGTCATCGCTCATTTTAAGCCTCTGCCTTTTTTGTTTGCCTCGTACTGTTCGACTATCCGCCTAAGCTCCGCCTCGTCAGCGCCCGCTATCGCCGAGCGGATACTTGAAGCGCTAGACGGATCTATGTTGAACTCCTTAGGATCTATACCGCTCTCGGCAATAAGGCGGTTGATTATACTCGCAAGCTGCTTATCGTTGAGCGCCAGAAGCCCCTCGAGGGCTTTTTTGTCTATCTGCATAAGAACACCTCCGATTTTTCTTGGTTATTACAGTATATGCCGCCCCTTAAAAAGTGATATAGAAATGTGAGAAAAATGTGGACAAGCGGCGATATTTGTGGTATAATTACTGTGTATACGTATTTTCGTTATAATTTGTATTCACAGGATAGGCGTTTTATGCGTCGAAAGGGAGATTTATGCAGTATTGCTTTATCATCAACCCCGCATCGGGTAAGGAAAAAACCAAAGAAGGTCTTGAAGTGCGTATAAAGGCGGCGTGCGAGGCGAGGGGAATAGATGCGAATATTTATTTTACCGCTTGTCGAGGAGATGCAAGAGAATACGTGAAAAACTATGAGATTGAAGCCTCTAACGAGGTCAGATTTTATGCCTGTGGCGGCGACGGAACGCTCTGCGAATGTGTAAGCGGACTGATGGAGCGAGAGAGGCGCGATAACGTAAGCGTGGGTGTTATTCCCGTAGGAACGGGAAATGATTTCGTACGCTGCTTTGATAACAAGGACAATTTCTTTGACGTACTCGCACAGCTTGACGCAAATCCTATGGATATTGACGTTATAAAATGCAACGACGATTACGCGGTGAATATGATAAACGTCGGCTTTGACTCTCAGGTGGTAGTCAAGACTGCAGAAATGAAGAAAAAGAAATTTATACCCTCAAAATTTGCATATATCGCAGGGCTTATAGTTACCCTGATAAAGAAGCCCGGTGTGATAATGAGCCGAAAAGCGGACGGCGGCGAAGAAAAGAAGCAGGAGCTTTTGCTTGCGACTTTTGCTAACGGTAAATACTGTGGTGGAGGATTTTATTCAAATCCTCATTCAAAGCTTGACGACGGTGTTATAAACGCGCTTTTTGTTAACGATATGTCCCGTACGCGCTTTTTGAGCATAGTCGGAAAATACAAATCAGGAACACATCTTGACGGCACGTGCGATGATATCATTTCCGAGAGCGACGCACAACACTTTGAGATCGAGCTTGACGGCCCGACTTGTGTAAGCGTTGACGGCGAGATAGTGATTTACGAAAAGCTTAACATGACGAGCATTCATAAGGCGGTAAGATTCCTTGTGCCTCGCGGATCAGACTACATAAACGGAGCTCGTGCGTGAAGCTTATAGTTATTTCTGATACACACGGGCGTGCCGACGCACATATTGAGCGCATTTTGCAGATGCACAGAGATTGCGACGCGGTGCTGTTTTTGGGTGACGGAATAAAGGATTTTTTAGGGCTTGACGTAAGAAATCTTTTTGCCGTGCGCGGCAATTGCGACTTTTACTGCCCCGACGACGTTCCGACCGAGCGCCTGCTCACGTTTGACGGCGTGAAGATCCTCATGATGCACGGGCATACCCATTCGGTAAAATCGGGTACAGCGCGCCTTGAGGCTTACGCACGTGCACGAGGTGCGGATGCGGTATTGTACGGGCACACCCACATAGAAGATGAGCGCTACTGCCGCGCTGAGGACGAGGAAAAGGGGATTTATCTCTTTAATCCAGGTAGTCTTGGAGAACCGAGAGGGAATGCGCCAAGCTACGGAGTGATAGAAATAAAAAAAGGACAACTTTTGTTGTCCTTAGGTCACCTGTAAAAGGATCTTTATGATGCGGGGCTTTCGTTTACACCTTGTGCGGCAGCCTCGCACTCATTACGGTAAGCCGCGATGACCTTTGCTTCAAGAGCGCTTCTGAACTCTGCGTTTATGGGATGTACTATATCTCTATAGGTCGAGTCGGGATTCTTGCGGCTGGGCATTACGATAAAATATTTATCGCGCGCGTTTATTACCTTAATATCGTGAACGGCGAGCTGACCGTCAAAGGTTACGGAAACGACAGCCTTCATAGGGCCTTCGTCGAAAAGCTTTCTGATTTTGATGTCTGTGATCTGCATAATAAAACCTCCGAAGTTTAATTTTGGCAATAAATAATTGGTTTATGAATATATTATACAGAATAAATTTGATAGTTATACAACGGTTTTAAGATTTTTCTGTGAACACACTCAAATTTTTATGAACGATACCTGAAATATATAGGAAGGGGTGCTTCTATGTCTGTTGAAAATACGCATTACGGAGCGGCTCGCATTGGCGAGATGCTGAGGGATTGCAAGAGTATATATTTTATAGGTATAGGCGGCATAAATATGTCCTCTCTTGCACACCTTTCTATGAAAAAGGGCTACCGCGTGGGCGGCTCTGACAGAGCGACTACCGAGCTTTGCCGCCGCCTTGAGGCATCGGGTATTGTGGTGAATTACTGCCACGACAAAAAGAACGCAGAGGGCTACGATGCGTTCGTTTACACGGTTGCGATAGGGGAGGATAATCCCGAATACGTCTACGCCAAGGAAAACGGACTGCCGCTTATATCGAGAGCGGACTATCTCGGATATATAATGACGGACTATTCCGTCCGCGTGGGTGTTTCGGGTATGCACGGAAAAAGCACATGTACATCAATGTGCGCAGAGATACTTATAGGCTGTGATTCCTCACCTACGGTTCTTTCGGGTGCGGAACTCCCCTGCATGTCGGGCGCTTATTGCGTTGGTGAGAGCGAGAATTTCGTTTTTGAGGCATGCGAGTATATGGACTCGTTTCTCGACTTTAACCCGACGATCGCCGTTATTTTGAATATTGAGATGGATCACGTTGACTATTTCCATAGCATGGAGCAGATACGTGAGTCGTTCGGAAAATATGCCGCGATTACGGGTAAGGACGGCTATGCCGTATATAACGCTGACGACACAGAGGTTATCCGAGCACTTGAGGGCTACGAGGGAAACAGGATAAGCTTTGGACGTTCCGAGGGCGCAAACGTGCGCGCCGTCAATATTTGCAACGAGGGCGGCTGTTATGCATTTGATATTGTATTTTACGGAGAGTATTTTTGCCACGTTCGCATGAGAGTTTCGGGGCACCACAATATCTATAACGCGCTCGCGGCTACGGCAGTTTGCCACCTTTGCGGTGTGTCGGCTGAGGATATAGCGGCGGGACTTGGGAGCTTTTGCGGTGCTTGCCGTCGCATGGAGTACAAGGGAAGCGTGCGCAGAGCGCACGTATACGACGACTACGCCCACCACCCGACGGAAATTTCCGCAACGCTTAAGGGAGCGAAGGAAATGGCAGAGGGGAAGCTCGTCGTTGTGTATCAGCCGCACACCTACTCGCGTACAGCGGCGCTGTTTGACGAGTTTGCTGCCGCATTTGACTCTTGCGACGAGGTGATTTTTGCGGATATTTATGCGGCGAGAGAGGTCAATTCCTTTGGTGTGAACACTCGACAGCTTGCTGAAAAAATAGGCGACAAAGCGCGCTACGGCGGCGATTTTGAAAGCTGTGCCAGAATGCTTGCGGATACGCTTCGTGAGGGCGACGTTGGCATTGTTATGGGCGCGGGCGACGTCTATAAGGTTTTCGATTATCTTGATTTTGAGGTGTAAATTATGAGTGGTTGTGAGGGCTACGAGTCGATAGCTCGCGTATACGATAAGCTTAACGCTGAGATAGATTACAGCGCATGGGCGAAATTTATAGATGCATGCTTTGATAAATTTCTTACCGAGCGCCCAAAGCTTGTGCTCGACCTAGCTTCGGGAACGGGCAGAATGACGCGTGAGCTGCGCGACCGTGGCTACGATATGATAGGCGTTGACGGAAGCGCCGAGATGCTTTCTGAGGCGCTTGAACGCGGAAGCGATGGCATACTTTATCTGCTTCAGGACATGCGCGCTTTTGAGCTTTACGGCACGGTGGGTGCTACGGTGTGCTGCCTTGACAGCGTAAATTATCTGCTTGACGAGTCCGACGTGCTTTCTTGCTTTAAGTGCGTTCATAATTATCTTGATCCCGACGGAGTGTTTATATTTGACGTCAACAGTCCTTATAAGTTTGAGAATATATACGGAAACGAGGCGTATATACTTGAAGATGAGGGCGATAGCGGCGCAATTTATTGCGGCTGGCAGAATGAATACGATGAGGAAAGCGGCATTTGCGATTTTTACCTGACGCTCTTTGAGGAGGACGATGACGGCGCGTACTTGCGCTCGGACGAGCATCAAAGGGAGCGCTGTTATTCTATGGATACGCTTACAAAGCTGCTTATTGAGAGCGGCTTTGAGCTTCTCGGTACGTATGCCGACTTTAATTTCAGAAAAATAAAAGACACGGACGACAGATGGTATATCGTCGCCCGTGCTAAAAAGGATATATAAAGATATAAAAAGGGAAAGAAAATGAGCAAGGAAATAAAAAAAGCAAGCATACTTCGCGCTATGACCGCTGACGGCAGCGCGAGAATACACGTTATAAATTCGACGGATATCGTAAATGAGGCGGTAAAAATACATTCGACCTCGGCAACGGCAACGGCTACTCTCGGACGCCTTTTGACGGTTACGTCCATGATAGGCTGTATGCTCGGCGAGAAGGACGATTCTGTGACGGTAACGCTCGGTGGTGACGGTCCTGCGGGCCGTGTCATTGCCGTGTCGGACTATTACGGAAACGTTCGCGGATATATCCAGAACCCCGAGGTTGACGTGCCGCTCAAATCAAATGGAAAGCTTGACGTTGGCAGAGCTGTCGGTCACGGACTTCTGACGATAATCAAGGACCTTGGCGGTAGCGAGCCCACCTCGGGCTCAATCGAGCTTCAAAGCGGCGAGATAGCTGAGGATATTGCGGCATACTATGCGCACAGTGAGCAGATACCTACCGTTTGCGCGCTTGGCGTGCTGGTAGATACCGACCTTTCCTGCCGTGCGGCAGGCGGCGTGCTTATACAGCTTTTGCCCTTTGCGGCTGAGGAGACTGTCGCGGCGATCGAGAAGAATATTCCCGCGCTTGCAAATATTTCCCGCCTTTTTGATAGAGGTCTTGATAATAAGGCGATAGCGGACGTTGCGCTTGCGGGAATTGAATACGATGTGTTTGACGAGCTTTACGTTGATTATAAGTGCAATTGCTCAAGAGAGAGAGTAGAGAAGGCGCTCATAACGCTCGGCGCGCGTGACCTCTACGGTATGCTTGAGGAGCAAAAGGCAGAGGGAAAGGCGGACGAGCTTGAGGTCGGCTGCCGCTTCTGCGGACGCAAGGAGATATTCACGAGAGCACAGATCGATAAGATGGTAGAGAATATGTAATCGACAATTAAAAATCGGTAGGCTGATAGCCTACCGATTTTTAATTATATAACTGAGCTTCCTTCCCAGTCTCTCTCGGGCTCAATACCCATAAGCTTTGCAATGGTGGGCGCGATATTGAGAAGCGAGAGCTCCTCTTTAAGCTCGCCTGCCATAAAATCCTTGCCGTAGAAGAAAAGGGGAATTATCATGTCCTCGGGAATCGTGCTTCCGTGAGAACGGTCGTGACCGCCGTGGTCTGACATGATAATTATCGAATACTCGTCGGAGAAATTATCAAATATGCGCTTTACGTTGTCGAGAGCTATAGAAACTCTGCGAAGATATTCCTCACTCATCCAACCGCAGTCGTGACCGCCCTTGTCATCGGTGTCAACGAGATAAAGGAATGCAAAATCAGGCTTGTTTTCGCTTATGCAGCGTATCGCCTCGTCGGATAAAGTGGTATCAACGCTTTCTTTCATGTAGCTACCGATGTAGGATGCAAACTTCAATGCGCCGGGACGCGCAATATCGCGAAGCTGCTCCCAACCGTAGAACATTGACGAAATACCGCCTGCGTATTTGATCTTTTCAAAAATTCGCGTTACGGGGCGCACCTCGGGCACGTAAGTATTTGTAAGAATACCGTGCCTTTGCGGAGTTACGGAGTGTGCCATGGAATAGTGGCAGGGCAGAGTAACGGACGGATTTACGGACTGTGCGCTATAGGTATAAGCGCATATTTTTTCAAGCTCCTTTACGTAAGGGTTTCCGCACTCCCTCATGCCGTCAGGACGCATACCGTCGATCGAAATTAAAATAACCTTGTTTTTCATAATGCAAATCTCCGATGATCTTGTTGCTAAGACAAGTTTATCACAAAAGCAAAGGAAAGTCAAGACTGACAAACATGAAAAAAGAAAATTGATATAAAAAATAAAAAAGATATTGACAACATGGAATTTATATGGTAAAATATGTACCGCAAAAGCGCAAATCACGTAAAAATCACCGCCAAAAAAATATCGAAAAAAACTTAAAAAAGTTTTCAAAAAGGTATTGACAAACTTATATGACTGTGATATAATATGTGAGTCGCCGCGAGAAAGGCGCAGATGGGAGCATAGCTCAGTTGGGAGAGCATCTGCCTTACAAGCAGAGGGTCATAGGTTCGAGCCCTATTGTTCCCACCATACGCGGCCCGGTAGTTCAGTTGGTTAGAACGCTAGCCTGTCACGCTAGAGGTCAGGGGTTCGAGTCCCCTTCGGGTCGCCATTTTTATATTTTATACAGCCCTTGCTGTATGCCTCTGTAGCTCAGTTGGTAGAGCAGGGGACTGAAAATCCCCGTGTCGTTGGTTCGATTCCGACCGGAGGCACCACCTATGCGGATTTAGCTCATTTGGTAGAGCGTCGCCTTGCCAAGGCGAAGGTGGCGGGTTCGAGCCCCGTAATCCGCTCCAAAGAAACGGGTACGTATA
>JAZOWN010000043.1:0-13337 GCA_045659245.1 Eubacteriales bacterium | reverse complement strand
AAAGCACGTCCTCCTTGGGCCTTGCTATATACGCGATAGCAGCAGCAAGTGTTTCGCGAAGCGGAGCTTCGCCCGATGCAGGGCGGTACCCCCTCTTATGCAAAGCCGTACCCGACGTATCTATCATAAGCGTGGCTTTATCCTTAAAAATGAAAAACTCTATCTGGTATTTAACGCCCGTTTCAGGGAAAATTCGCATTTTATAAACAGACGCGAGTCTATCAACCACCGCTTTTTTAACTATACTCTGACAGTCAGGAACGGAATAAAGTCTCGACTGTATTGCATGTCCCTTGACGGGAAAGACGTCCTCTCTCCCAATAAAGCTTTCCCACGGAAGCGCCTTTGTGCCCTCAAAGAGCGCATCAAAGCTGTCCGCCGGGAAGCTTCCGAGGCTGATAAATACTCGCTCTGCGCAACGCAGGCGCAAATTTGCGCGCACGAGCGTCGTCTCGTCACCGTCGAACGTGATGCGCCCGTCCATCGTTTCAACTCTCTTGCCGCCTATCTTATCAATTTCCTCGCCAAGTAGCTTTTCAAGTCCGAAAAGGCAGGTGGCGACCATTCTTAAATTCATACGTTTCTCCGTTCAAGCTTAAACTTCACGTAATATTATATTCCAAAACGGCGTCCGTGTCAAGTAGTGTCGCCTTTTAGGGTGTGCATTTTTTTACGCTTCCGCCCGCTACGCTCCCGCCGTCGCTCCCTATCCTGCAAAGCTCTATCCGACTTTCGGAAAGCTCTCTCGCCGAAAGCCTGCCCGTAAGGTCAGCGCACCACGCATATCCGTCCTTACCGTAAAGAGTGCGTATATCCCGTGTTCTGCCGCCACGCTCCGTAATAGACATGGAGTACGCGCCGCCACGGAGTCCCCACACACTCGCGGCGACCAGTATGCCGAGCGGAGTGTAAAAGAAGCTCACCGTCCCGTTTATATCGCAAAGCTCTCCCCTACCCGAGATATCAGCTTTTGCTATCGGCTCTCTGCCTCGGCAAAGCGCACCCATTTTCCCCGTAAGTACTCCTTCTTTTTCTTCGATTTCTGCCAACATAAAACTACCTCTCTTTTTCTTTGTTTATAATAAAAGTATATTCACAAAAGTGCCAAGTGTTTACTTATTTTACTTGACACGAGGATATTTTTTTGATATAATTATATTAGGTATATATTTTTTGAGGGGAGAATAGCGCGTGAAGGATTATATGAATAATATCGTGGGCAACAGAGCCGTTTGCGAAAAGCTCTGTCGAGACGTTCTTGCAAATAAGCTTTCTCACGCGCTCATCTTTGAGGGCCCACATGGTACGGGCAAGCACACCATCGCAAAAAGCGTTGCAGCTACCCTTGCCTGCTCCGAAAAAGAAACGTCAGGTAAGCTTCCCTGCGGCACGTGTCTTGATTGCAGAAAGGTCTTTGAGGGCAAATCCCCCGACGTAATTACGATCAATCGCGGCGACAAGGCGACACTCGGCGTAGACGTTATAAGATTTTTACGCGAGGACGTTCGCACAGTGCCAAATGACCTTGATTATAAGATCTATCTTATTGAGGAAGCGGACAAGATGACTGACGAGGCGCAGAACGCCTTCCTCTTGACTCTTGAGGAGCCTCCCTCTTACGCAGTGTTCATTCTCCTTTGTGAAAACGCGTCTTCCTTGCTTGAAACTATCCGCAGCCGTGCGCCCGTGTTACGCACCGAGCCCATCTCAAACGAGGACTTGGATTCGTATATATCAAAAACAGATCGCCGTGCCGCGCAAATGAAGCTTTCCTCTCCGCGCGAGTACAGAGAGCTTATAGTTGCTTCGTCAAACGGGATCGGAACGGCGCTCAAATATCTCGATCCCGGCAAATTCACCCCCGTAAAGGAAACGCGCGCACTCGTGACGGAATTTTGCGAGGCGGCACTTTACCAAAAGGGAGTAAAGGTCGCACTGCCGCTGATAGGTAGGTTCTCTCAAAACAGAGAGACTCTGGCAAATCAGCTCTCAATGCTCTCGTTCGCCGCAGCTGATCTGCTCATGCTCAAAAAAAGCGACAGCGCGCCGTTGAAGTTTTTCTGTGACAGAGACGAGGCTATTCTGCTTTGTGACAGCGCGTCAACGAAATTTATATACGACCTCAATTTTGCGGTGCTTAAAGCATCACAGTCAAACCAAAGAAACGCAAACGTACGCCTGCTTCTTACAAAGCTTTTGTCTGACGCAGGAATGATTTAGTCTACTACCATATCGATACTGAAAGGATTTACTATGCAAGAAGAAAAGAAGAATGACAGATCGGGAGAAAACAAGAAAAACCGTCCTCGCAAGCACGGATATTTTATGACTCCTCCCGACAAGTCAAATACCGATAATAAAACTGCCCCCAAGATCACACCTGCCGGTGAGGCTACACAGCAGAAGGAGGGCAAAAAGGGCGGTCGCTTCCATCACAATAAGAACAAAAATAAGCACGATAACGTTCAAAAGCCCGAGGTAAGCAACGAAGAAAAGAAGGCAGTGCCCACTCCCGCAGAATCGGGTAACGACGCGCCCGTGCGCGAGGGCTCGAAGAAGAAGAACAAACACCGCAGAAATAAAAACAAGCATAAAAACAAGGATGCAGCCGTAGAATCCGCTCCCGAGGTAAAGGTTGAACAGAAGCCCGTAGAGCAAAAAAAGTCTGCTCCCGTCGAGGATAAGCGCAGGGGCGTTAAGGACATAAAAGGAGTCTCTACACACAACCCTGACGACTACGAGGCATACAAGCTCGTAATCGAGGACGATGAAGCACCCGGTGTAACAAAGGAGCAGAATTCCGACGGTCCCAAGACAGAGGTAGTCGGTATCCGCTTCAAGAGCTCGGGTAAGATCTATTACTTCGATCCCAAGGGCTTGACCTTTAAGAAGGGCTCACACGCGATAGTTGATACCGCGCGCGGTCAGGAATTCGGCGAGGTAGCTATGGCGAACTCCACCGTAAGCACCGCTGACATCATTCCCCCGCTCCGCCCCGCTATAAGAATTGCGACGACGGCAGACGTTGAGCACCACAAGTCCAACAAGCAAAAGGAGGACGAGGCGTTCCGTATCTGCAACGAAAAAATCAACGAGCACAAGCTCGACATGAAGCTTATAGATGCGCAGTACACCTTTGATAATTCAAAGCTTCTGTTCTATTTTACGTCCTCTAACAGAGTTGATTTCAGAGAGCTCGTTAAGGATCTTGCGGGCGCATTCCGCACGAGAATAGAGCTTCGACAGATAGGTATACGCGACGAGGCGAAGATCATGGGCGGACTCGGAATGTGCGGCAGACCTCTTTGCTGTACGCTGTTCCTCTCCGATTTTGATCAGGTATCCATAAAAATGGCTAAGGAGCAAAATCTCTCTCTCAATTCCGCTAAAATATCGGGAATATGCGGTCGACTTATGTGCTGCTTAAAGTATGAGCACGAGGCTTACGAATACGAGATCAAGCGCACTCCTCCCGTAGATTCTCTGGTCCGCACCGAAAACGGTGACGGCATAGTTACCGAGATAAATCCCCTTGCAAGAACTATCAAGGTTCGCCTGCTCGCCTCGCCCGAGCTTCCTCCAAAGGTCTACAAGCGCGACGAGGTCAGCATGCTCCGCAAAAAGCAAAAGAGCAACGACTAAATCGGAAGGAGTTATATATCTATGGCAGATATACAGCACTACGAAAGAGTTTTTAATAAAAAGCACGCGCCGAAGGCTCTCGTTACCGTTTTGATCATTCTCTACTGCCTTATGGTTTGCGGCTGGTTTATTTTGGCTCTGATCTCAGCAATGAACCTCGCGCTTGCACTGCTCGTGCCTGCGGCGATACTTCTTGTAGCCATTATCATTTGGAAGTACTCACAGGTGGAATACGAATATTCCTGCACGGCAGGAATTTTATCCTTTTCCAAAATTTATGGTAAATCAAGCAGAAAGACAGTCTTTGAGGAGGAGCTGAAGAACCTTGTTCGCGTAGTGTCTTATGAAAAAGCAGAAGTACCAAAGGGCGACAAGCTTATACAAGCGATCCCTACGACAGAATGCGGCAATCCCACTGTATGCTGCTTCCGTATTGACGACCGTGACGTTTACGTAATAATTGATTGTGACGAGCTGACAGCCAAGATAATAAGAAATTTCAAGCCGTCATCGCTTGACCGCTCCGTACTTGACGGTATAAAAAAGACTCATATCGCGGGAGAAACTGAAAATGCTTGATTTTGAAAACTTCCCTATAATTGCCGCCGTAAGAAGCGAGGACGACTTTAAGAGAGCCCTTGCGTCTGACGTTCAGACCATATTTCTCTTAAGCTCCAATATAATGACCGTTGAGGATTACGCCATGCGCGCGCATGAGCGCGCAAAGCTCCTTTACGTGCACGTTGATTTTGTCGACGGGCTTAGCAAGGACGCAGCGGGTGTTCGCTATCTTGCGACGAAAAATATCGACGGTATAATCAGCACTCGCTCGAACGACATCTCAGTCGCTCACGACTGCGGAATTTCCTCTATTCAGCGATTTTTCATGATTGACGCGCGTTCGGGAGACACCGCCCTTGACACGCTCAAGACCTCAAAGGCTGACATGGTCGAGATAATGCCCGGTATTGCGTATAAGGCTATCAAGCGCATAAAGGACCGTTCGGGTATTCCGATAATTGCGGGCGGACTTATCGAGCATAAGGACGAGGTATTTGCCGCAATAAACGCAGGAGCTTCTGTTATTTCAACAGGTAACTGCGAGCTTTGGAATGATTAAGAAACAAACAAAAACCGCATCAATGCAACGCATTGATGCGGTTTTTGTTTTAGTTTGTTTTCGTACGTTTTTGTTCTGCATTAAAGGAAGTCGGGGCTGATTAATTTAGATGCAGAAGCCGTGATTTGGCACTGGTCGGCGTACAGGCGTACGCCAGAGAGCCAAAGCACGGCTAAAAAACACACGTTTAAATAAAAAAATGAAATTTGAGAGATTTATCTCCAAAATTTCTACACAAAAAACCGCTCTCACTATCGGTTGTGATAGCAAAAGCGGCTTTTGTATTATCTTAAATTCGTGTGTTTTTGTTCTGCGCTAAAGGAAGCAGCCCATTATACGGTATGAATGCCGAGGGACGCATCTGCGTTATCAGCATCAATGCCGTACTTTTTTGCTTTTCTGTACTCAAAGAATTTGAGAGCGACCTGCTCAAAGAGAGCATAGGACAATACGTCCTCGTCCTGCTCAAGATAAGACTTTATCTGCTCGCGGAGCGCGTCAAGCTCGGGAGAGAGCTTATCTGCGGGACGGCAGGTAATTCTCTCTGCATCACCGATGATCTTCTTTGCGAACTCATCGTCAATGTCAACAGGAGTCTTACCGTACTGACCCTGAACGAGTCCCTTAAATTCCTTGGTCACCATCTTGTATCTCTCGCCGCCGATAACGTTAAACACTGCCTGTGTTCCTACTATCTGTGAGGAAGGAGTAACGAGAGGCGCATATCCCGAATCCGCTCTTACTCTCGGAACTTCTTCAAGCACCTCGATAAGCTTATCGGACTTTCCTGCCTGCTTAAGCTGAGATACGAGGTTAGAGAGCATTCCACCGGGAACCTGATAAATAAGCGCGTTTACGTCAACCTTAAGCATCTTGGGATCAAGCTGACCGCTTGCAAGATACTTTTCACGAAGAGGAGTAAAGTACTTGGTTATCTCGTCAAGCTGTGCAAGATCTATACCCGTATCGTACTCTGTTCCCGCAAGAGTTGCGACAAGCGACTCCGTGGGGGGCTGCGACGTACCCATAGCCATGGGGGAGATCGCTGTATCAACTACGTCAACGCCTGCCTCGATCGCTTTGAGCAAGGTCATGGAAGCAAGACCTGAGGTGTAGTGGGTATGAAGCTGGATCGGAACGTTTACGGTCTCCTTGAGTGCCTTTACGAGCTCATATGCGTCGTAGGGCTTAAGAAGTCCCGACATATCCTTAATACAGATCGAGTTAGCGCCCATGCTCTCGAGCGTCTTTGCGTAACGTGTAAAGTACTCCGTCGTGTATATCTTGTTTTCGGGGTCGGTCGTGTAGCAGATAGCCGCCTGAACGTGTCCCTGCTCCTTAATAGTAGCCTTTATAGCCGTTTCAAGGTTACGGGGATCGTTGAGCGCATCGAAAATTCTCAAAATGTCAATTCCGTTTGCAATAGACTTCTGAACGAAGTACTCAACCACATCGTCGGAATAGTGACGGTAACCGAGAATATTCTGTCCGCGGAAAAGCATCTGAAGCTTTGTGTTCTTTGCGATAGCGCGAATCTTGCGAAGTCTTTCCCAAGGATCCTCATTAAGGAAGCGCAAGCAGGAGTCAAAGGTTGCTCCGCCCCATGCTTCAAGCGAATGGTAGCCCACCTTGTCAAGCTTTTCAAGTATCGGAAGCATTTCTTCCGTTGTCATTCTCGTTGCGATAAGCGACTGATGCGAATCGCGGAGAACTGTTTCTGTTATTTTTACCTTTGCCATATCAGTTTTCTCCTTTAATTACTTGGCGAACATTGACAGGAACACGCCTGCGGCAACCGCAGAGCCGATAACTCCCGCAACATTGGGGCCCATAGCGTGCATAAGAAGGAAGTTGGAGGGATCCTCCTGCTGTCCAACCTTCTGTGAAACTCTTGCCGCCATAGGAACTGCGGAAACTCCCGCAGAGCCGATAAGGGGGTTTATCTTGCCGCCCGACAGCCAGTTCATGATCTTTGCGGTGATAAGTCCGCCGCAGGTAGAGATGCAGAACGCTACGAGTCCGAGAGCGATGATCTTAAGCGTTTCGGGACGAAGGAAGTTCGTCGCGCTCGCAGTTGCTCCGACGGTAATTCCGAGGAATATCGTTACGATATTCATAAGCTCGTTCTGAGCAGTCTTCGAAAGTCTATCGGTAAGTCCGCATACGTTGAGCAGATTACCGAACATAAGACAGCCGACAAGAGGAAGCGCATCGGGAATAATAAGTCCAACCACGAAGGTTACGACTATCGGGAAAAGGATCTTTTCCGTCTTTGATACCTGACGAAGCGTCGTCATTCTTATCTGACGCTCCTTCTTGGTCGTAAGCAGCTTCATAAAGGGAGGCTGTATCATAGGAATTAGCGCCATATAGCTGTACGCTGCGATGGCGATAGCGCCGAGGAACGACGGAGCAAGCGTCTTGGTCACGAGTATTGCAGTAGGACCGTCCGCGCCGCCGATAATACCGATCGATGCCGCAACCTCGGGAGCAAATCCGAGGAAGAGCGCACCTGCAAATGCAACGAATACGCCAAACTGTGCGCCCGCGCCTATAAGCAAGCTCTTGGGGTTGGAGATAAGGGGCGAGAAGTCGGTCATCGCACCAATGCCTATGAATATAAGGCAAGGATAGATTCCAAGCTTAACGCCGAGGTAAAGCAAGTCAAGCAGACCGCCGTGGTGAAGCACGTCGCCGTAATTTACCGAAGTAAGGCTTTCCATAAGAAGCTCGTAAGCGTTCTCGGTAAAGGTCATATCACCCGCGATCGCTTCTTCGCCGAAGGCTTCGACAACGGGCAAGCCAAGTTCCTTAAGCTTTCCAAATTCAACAACGGATATAATTCCGTCCGCAAAAGCATTCTCAAGCTCTATGACCGCCGCTTGATTGGGAATAAAGAAATCCAAATTGAACATTCCGCCACCCGGAAGATTCGTCAACAGCATACCGACAGCAATAGGAAGCAGGAGCAAAGGCTCAAATTTTCTGCCTATTGCAAGATATATAAGGACGAATGCGATGATAAACATTACGGCGGTTTGCCACCAAGCCGGATCGTAACTAAAATCTGCCAGAGAGTTTATATTTTCACCCTCGTGTGACAGAAGCTTGAATATACCCGTGTCCGCAAGAAAGCTTTTAAGCGTTTCGAGCATACTCTCAAATATATCACTCATATCCTTACTGTTTTTCCTTTCTTCAAATTTGTTTTGATCGTTTCAAGAAGAAAATCAGTTAAGGGTTACGAGAACTGTGTCGGTCTCAACGGTTGCGCCCTGAGCTACCTCAACGCTTGCAACAGTTCCGTCTGCAGGGGCGCAGATGTCGTTCTCCATCTTCATAGCCTCAAGAACCATGAGAACATCGCCCTTCTTAACGGCAGCGCCGGGCTTTACGTTTACCTTCATTATGTTGCCGGGCATAGGTGCCTTAACAGCGGTTGCGCCCTGCGCTCCGCCTGCTGCCTTAGGTGCTGCCGCAGGTGCGGGTGCTGCCTTGGGGGTAGGTGCTGCCGCAGGTGCGGTAGCGGGTGCTGCTGCGGGAGTAGCTGTGGTAGCTCCAACCTCTTCTACTACGACGGAATAGGTCACGCCGTTTACGGTTACGTTATAAGTCTTCATATCTTTAATCTACCTTTCAAAAATTATTTTGAGTTCCAAGCGCGACCGCTCTGTACTCTCTTAAAGGATACGACGCGGAAGCTTCCGTCGGGAGCTTCAACGCCTTCGTCTGCCATATACGCTGCGATAGCGGCAGTAATCACTGCCACAAGCTGTGCGTCGTCATTATCTTGCGCGACCGGAGTCTGTGCAACTGCTTCTTCCGTCTTTGTTATCTCCGACTTGACCTTAGCAGCTTTATTCTGCTTGGGCTCTTTAGGAGTTGCGCCGACGAAAATAAGCTTGAAGACCGAAAGAACTCCCCAAAGCAAGCCGAGAACCGCAAATATCATTCCCATTCCTAGAACTACGGTCTGAGCAGCCAACACGAGGTTTTCCTTGCTGAAATCAAAGATCGCAAGCGCTGACGGTGTCATAAATACGTTCAACATTCAATATTCCTCCCATCAAAGAGGCATATTTGCATGGCGGCGAGTGGGCTTACCCTCTGCCTTTGCCGAAAGCATCATGAGAGAAGCGCAAATTCTCTTGCGAAGCTCTGCGGGCTCAACTATATCGTCAAGCTCGCCTCTATCTGCCGCGTCTGCCGCAGAAGCGCACTTTTCTTTCCACTCTGCCTCGAGCCCCTCGCGGCTCTTCTCACCTACCTTGTCGTTCCAAACAAATGCAACAGACGCCTCGGGAGAAAGCACGCTTATAGCCGCGTTCGGCAATGCGTAAACCATATCCGCGCCCTCGGACTTAGAGCCGAGAAGCGTAAATGCCGCGCCGTAAGCCTTGCCTACGACTACGGTTACCTTTGCGTTTTCAGCAGTAGAATAAGCGTATGCAAGCTTTGCAAGCTCGGATGCGTAAGCGCTGTCCTCAGCCTCGCCGCTAACGTCAAGTCCGCAGCTGTCAACGAGCGTGAGGACGGGCATGCCGAAGCTATCGCAGAAGGACACGAGCTTAGAGATCGCTCTTGCGCTCTTTATGTCAAGCACACCGTTTGCAAGCACCACGCCCGAAACGACTCCGCCAAAGGAAGCAATTCCGAGAGTTGCGTTCGCCGTATATTCTCCGTAAAGTCCAAGGAAGCTGCCACTGTCCGCAACTGCGGCAACGATCTCCTCCGCGGTATATTTTTCAGGATCGAATGCGCTCTCTCTGTTAAGAGAATCCGCAGTTTCAACCATGCAAGCATCAGCATTGTTCTGAGGCAGAACGGTAACAAGCTCTCTTACGAATGCATAAGCCATAGGCGCGTCGTCAGCAAGCTTTGCTGCCATTCCCTTTGCCGCAGCAAAGTCAGCCGTTCCCTTTTCACTGCCTACTATAAACGGTGCGTTTACGTAAAGCTTCGAGCTATCCTTTATCGCTACCGTAATATCAAACATGGATGCGGCAACAGCGCTCATTCCACCGCAAACACCGTCGATGGCCGCTATCTGCGGAATAACGCCCGATGCGTCAGATACGCACTTAACGAGCTTTCCGTAAGCTGCGAGTGCAGCTGCACCGTCATATACGACAGCTCCCGCGCTATCAAAAACTCCGATGATTGGCGCGCCGTTCTTTATTGCCAGAGCATACGTGTCCGCGATCTTCTTCGCATGTCTCTCGCCGAATGCGCCCTTTGTTCTTCCGCTGTCCTGAACGAACGCGAAAGCGAGCTTGCCGTTCACCGCGCCGTATCCGCAAACCACACCCTCAAAGTCCTTTTGAGAGTCAAGACGCTTGGTGTACGCACAAAGCTCTACAAAGGTTCCCGTATCGAAAATCGACTCGATCTTTTCCTTTGCGGGGCCGTACACTTTTTCGTCAATTTGTACCATAAATTTGCCTCCGTTTTGTTGTGTTTTTTGGTTTTAAAAAGAGCGTTTTACAAAAGTAAAACTTCTACCCCATATTACTACAATTTTACCATATTTTTGACTTTTTTGCAATAGATTCAATTATTTAGCTTTGTTAATTTTCTGTTAATGCACTATACTATTCTATCCAATTTTTAAGCGACATATAATTTATCGAATAACTTTTCGGAGGATCTTTATGAAAAAACGTCTTGCCGCCCGAACGCACCGTCCGAGCATCGCGCCACCCTCACGCAGCAGATCAAAAAACGTAAATCTTTTGAGCGCTTCGGCATTTGGCGCAGGTGTCGGCGCAATATGCGTATGCGCGTTGCTCTTTATTTTCTCTTTTTTGTGCTTGATTACACACTCGGGAGATAAACTTACCTCACTTTTTTCGGTTTTAACTCTTGCTGTCAGCTTTTTGGCGTGCGGCTTTGCCGCCGCAAAAAAGCGACCTGCCGCAATACCCGCAGGTATTTGCAGCGGCGCGCTTCTCTCCCTCTTTCTTTGGATAATTTCTCTTTTTATAAATAATTCTCTTTCCTTGGGACTCTCATTACCCGTCGAGCTACTTATCCGAATTTCTCTCGTTGCCGTTTCGCTCGTCGGCGCTCTTTTGGGAGTTAATCTGAGAAGCAGACGATAAAAAACCCTCCACCGTTCACGAAAAACGGTGGAGCTTTTGTTACTTTATTCTTTTAATTTTTAGATTATCACTCGGCTTTTGATGCTTTTTGTAAGAGCTTATAACACGATCTGCCTCAGTCTTGTTCTCCACAGTAAAAATAAAGTGCTGCATGGTAATCTTCGCTCGGTCAAGATCTGATTGCTTGTCCGCCATATAGAAGGGTGCGGAATTAAAAATTATGCTTCTGTGTCCGAACGTCTTAAAGACGGGAAAACGAACACCTTTGCGGTCAACAAGCCACGCTCTGCCCGCCTTTTCCCCACAGGTCTTGCAGTCGCCAAGCGCAGAATTTACGCATTTTTCGGTCACCATAAGCGGCATTCTTCCGTAGACCGTTGCAAAGCTTTTTCCGCCTATATGGCGTAGCTGTGGAAGTGTAAGCTCGGGAGACAGGATCACGTCCTCAAAGCCCAAATTCTCGTAAAAGGCAACGGTTGAATCATTCGTCGCGTTAAGTCTGAAATCTCCGTGGAGCTTTATGCCCGCCTCCTTGACAAGCTCGGCGTGTCCGATGTTTCCGACAAGCGCATGCTCTGCTCCCATTTTTTTTGCATTGTCAAGTAGCTCTTTTATCTTTTCCTTCTCGCCGTCGAAGATAACCGCAGGAAGCAGCACGCCGCTCGTATTGCCCGTGTACTTTTCAAGCGGTGTAAATATTACGTCAAAAAATTCATATGCAGAACGCGGTATCTCATCGGGCTCGTAAAAAACAGCTGTGCGCATCGGCGTACGTCGCTCTGTCGGATGCGACTTTTCGGCTTGCACTATTCCCGCTCTCTCGCTCTGTCCGTCGAGTGCGGCAAGAGCACTTCTTCTCAGAGCATTAAGAGCCGAGATTGGAAGCATAAGTCCCTCATCAAGCTCAATTGTCATATTACCGAGCCGATACGGCGTATCTCCAAGCTTTGAGAGGCTCTTGCGAACCGTATTCTCGTCTATTGGCGCAGTTTTAGCAAGCTGCGGAACGTCACCCATTGCAGTCGCGCTCTTGCCGTTGTCCGTCCGTGTTACCGTGAGCGTTGCGGGGGCATCTGCCCTTACAGAAACGCTCATATCAAGTCCGATCTTGCGCGTAAGTCCCGAAAAGGGCTCAAGCTCTCTCGTCCTTGACTTCTGCTCGTCGGTTCTGATGCCGAGCATTCCGTTGCTGATCTTTCTATTAAAATATCCGTCCGTAAAGCCGTCACGTGAGAACACCTCGGCGAGCTGTCTTACGTCCTCCTTACTTGCCGCGCATCGCAGATCAAGCAGTCTTCTCCATGCGCTCGTAACGTCGCGCACGTATTCGGGAGACTTCATACGCCCCTCGATCTTAAGAGAAGCCACTCCCATATCGCAAAGCTCGGGAATGTACTCCGCCAAACAGAGGTCCTTCAGAGAGAGCGGATAGCTCTTCCCGCCCTTTCCGTTCTTCTCGTACGGAAGTCGGCAGGGCTGCGCGCACTCACCGCGATTTCCGCTCCGTCCGCCGACAAGCGAGGAAAAGAGGCACTGCCCCGAATGACACACGCAAAGTGCGCCGTGAACGAACACCTCGGCTTCAATAGGAGAAGTCCGAGTAAAGGCTGCTATATCCTCTTTGCTCATTTCCCTTGCGCACACCATGCGCGAAAAGCCGACATCGGCAAGAACCCTTGCGCTCTCCACTCCGTGTCCCGACATCTGCGTGCTTGCATGAAGCTCTATCGGAATACGCTTTGCGACCTCTCTCGCCGCTCCGACGTCTGCGATAATAAGTGCATCTGCGCCGCCCTTGTATGCGTCCTCAGCGGCGCGCAAAAATTCATCAAGCTCGCGGTCATAAACGAGAGTATTTGCCGCGATATAGACCTTTGCTCCGTATGAATGAGCAAGAGCAATTCCCTTTTTCATTTCCTCGTAGGTAAAGTTCTTTGCGTTAATTCTTGCGTTAAACGCAACACCGCCAATGTAAACGGCGTCAGCACCACCCTCGATCGCCGCCGTCAGCGCTTCATAAGACCCTGCGGGCGAGAGCAGCTCGGGAAGCCGCCTGCGGGCGCGTATATCCTCGGCAACGGCGTTTGGCAATTTTATTTTTTCCATATTATATAGATTATAGTAGGTATGTATCATAACATTCCGCCGCCCGACAGCTGTGCGCGAAGCTTTTCGTTTTCAAGTTCAAGCTCCTCAACTGTGGTTTCAGCTATCTGCAAACGGGATTCAAGCGTTTTGATCTTTCTCTGAGCCTTGATCCTCTCAGAGCAATAGTCAAGTGCGCAAAGGAGGGCAGCCTCGCTCTTTGAGCAACGCTTGCTGCCTGTGGTTATCTCTCTCATCTTTCTGTCAACGATTCCAACAAGCGCCTCAACAGCCTCGGGAGACTCGTCGCTGATAACGTTCATTTCAACGTCGGCGATGGTAATGGTGTATCTTTGTTTCATAAACAAAACCTCCAACTTTATGTTTTA
>JAZOWN010000042.1:0-9161 GCA_045659245.1 Eubacteriales bacterium | reverse complement strand
CGACGGAGGGATTGTAAAAGATTAGATTTACTTAAAAACAATCCCTCAGTCACCTTCGGTGACAGCTCCCTTTACACAAGGGAGCCTGTTTGTAAATCAAGCCTTGGATTACAAAATTTTATTTGCGCTCATACTGAGCCTCGACAAGAAAACTGTACTTTGATTTCTTCTATCTTTTAAATAAAAACGAAAGCCGTCGGTGCGAAGAGTCCGACGGCTTTCTTCCTTAGAAAACGCCAAAATATATTATTCAATTAATATTTCCGTCTTTTGCTATGCTCGTAAGAGCAAAAAACATTATATGAAGTTTTTTGCCAAGCTTTTTTTCAAAAAAGCGTAAAAAACGCGTCCCCTCGCGTCCCCTAAATCGCATCCTCCGAAGCAGATACGATAAGAGCTTCAGCTTCTTCGATGCTTGAAGCTTCGACGGTACAGCCTGCGGCTCTTACGTGGCCGCCGCCACCGAACTTTTTGCAGATCGCGGCAACGTCGACGTCAGACATAGAGCGCATAGACACTCTGAAAACACCCTCCGGCTTCGGCTGACGAACGGAGATCGCCACCATAGCGCCACCGATGGTGCGAGGAATGTCAATAACCGTTTCAAGGCTTTCCTCGTTAAGACCGAGGGCCTCCATCGAGGTATAGGGTATTGTGACAGAGGCAATTTTGCCGTCCGCATAGAGGCGCAGGCGCTTTGCCGCCTCACCCTCAGCGCTCACCTGCTTGAGCGTTTTCGACTCAAAGAGTCGGTGGTTTATGTCAACGGAATCAGCCCCCGCCTCAACAAGCTCAGCCGCCATACGGTGAGTCGTGGGCGTTACGTTTGCATAGCGGAATCCACCCGTATCCGAGCTGATGGCAGCGTAAACGCAGTTGATTATTCTCGGGGTTATAACCTCGAGCTTGCCAAGCTCCTTAAGCCTTTTGGCGATGGTGTAAATTATCTCACCCGTCGCGGAGGCGGTCGCGTCAATATAATTGTCCGCGTAGACCGTGCCCGCGCCGTGGTGGTCGATCATAATATCCACGTCGCGGCGAAGCATCTCGAAAAGCGAGCCGAGCTGTGCGGGCGAAGCCGAATCCACACTTATCGCGCGTTCGTGTCCAAACGCCGCGCCGTCGGGCGGTACTACACTTCCCTGCGTGTCCTCGGAGAGAAATCTCAGTCGCTCGGGCACCTCGTCAGCGCAAAGGCAGACAGACGGAATACCCATCAGCCGAAGTATCTCCTTGAGCGCAAATGCAGAACCGACCGCGTCCGCGTCGGAGCGGACGTGGTAAATAATAATCGTTTTTTTATTCTCACAGAGCCTCTCGCAAAGCTCGTCCAAGGTAAGCTTCTTAAAGTTCATCATCGGTCGTTTCCTCGTCAGGCTCACTTATCTCAATGCCGTTTAAAAGCTTTGAGATGTGCGCGCCGTGCGCAATGGAATGGTCCTCGCAGAACGTAAGCTCGGGAGTCATGCGCAAATTCAGTCTGTGCGCAAGCTCACGGCGAATGTAGCCTGCCGAGGAGCGAAGTCCCTTTGCGATCTCCTTTTTATCCCCCATCATAGCGGAGTAATATACCTTTGCGAATTTAAGGTCGCCCGTAGCCTCAACGGCGGTAATGCTGATAAACGAATCCTTTACACGGGGGTCCTTGACCTCGCGAAGTATGATCGCGAGCTCCTTTTGCATCTCGTCGTTTATACGACCGCGTCTGTAATTTGCCATTTTTACCTCTTGTTTTTTAGTTTCCTACTTTTCTTTTAAAAAAGAAAAGGTAGCAAAAGAAAACTGTACGAAAATTTTCTTATTAAAAAAATTTAATTAATGGAAAGTCGTCGGTGCGTAGAGTCCGACGACTTTCTTCCCTAGAAAGCGCCGAACACTAAATCACGCACTACATCTCCGTCTTTCTCTGTGTCCACAAAAACTTTAAAGGTTTAAAGTTTTTTGGCTCCACCTTTTGTACACAAAAGGTGGAAAAATCGCGTCCTCGCGTCCTCGCGTCCCCTATTACTTCCCTACAACAAGAGCGCACCAGCCGTTTTCTTCTGCCTTTTCGATAATACGGAAGCCGTGCTCGGCAAAGCAGGAGATAACGTCCTCTGCCCTCTCGGAGATAATTCCCGAGGCGAGTATGACCGAGCCGTCGTGCATAAGCGCGCCGACGTCGGGAGTCATTCTTATAATTATATCAGCGACGATGTTAGCGCAGATAACGTCGTAAGCACCACCCTTGGTGTCCACTCCGCGCAAGAGGTCGGACGTGTCGCACAGGACGTTGGTAAGTCCCGAGTCCTTGACGTTCTCTCTTGCCACCTTAACGGCAACGGGATCGATGTCGTAAGCGCGGCATTCCTTTGCGCCAAGCTTTGCGGCGCAAATAGCGAGAATACCGCTACCGCAGCCAACGTCAAGCACGCGCTCGCCGCCCCTTATATGCTTTTCAAGAAGCCCGATAACGAGCCTCGTCGTTTCGTGCGAGCCCGTACCGAACGCCATACCGGGGTCCATGCGGACCGCGAGCTTGCCATCGGGAGCGTCGTATTTTTCCCATGCGGGAACGATAACTATTCTCTCACCTATCTCGATAGGCTTGTAGTACGCCTTCCAAGAGTTCGCCCAGTCCTCCTCGCAAACGCCGCTGACGGATATCTTGCCGTCAATTCCGAGCGTGGAGAAGCGCTCCTTTAAGAAGCTGAGCGTGTCCGCAACTCCGTCCGTACCCGCAAGGTAAACGGAAACGGACGCCACGGTCTTGTCCGCGTTAAGTATGCTCTCGTCAATGAGGTCGCCGTAGCAGGTCTTGAGGTCGATGTCGCTGTAATCCTCGATCTGAAGATAGTTGGAGATCATGCTCATAACGGCACTCAAGTCGTCAAGCTGTCCGAGAGGCACGGTGACCTTTATCTGAGTCCACTCGGTTTCCGTTCCCCAATCCTCACATACGTAATCCTTGTCCATATCTAACCTGCCTTATTTTTTGTCAAAAATGCGCTTGAAAAATCCCGTTTTCTTCGAATAGTTGCTCTCTCCGCAAGCGTCCGCGAACTGCTCCATAAGCTCCTTTTGCTTCTTATTTAAGCTCTTCGGGATCTCAACCGTTACGGTGAAAATAAGGTCGCCGCGTCGGGAGGAGTTGTTCACGTAGGGTATTCCCTTTTGCTTTAAGGTGAACTGCGTTCCTACCTGCGTTCCCTCGGGAATGGTGTACTTAACGTTGCCCTCAAGCGTGGGAACGTCTATCTCCGCTCCGAGCGTTGCCTCGGCAACCGTCAGCGGAACGTCGCAGTAGATGTTGTAGCCGTCGCGCTCAAAGAAGCTGTGTCCCTTGACGCTGACGGTTATGATAAGGTCGCCCGTAGAACCGCCGTTTCTGCCGTCACAGCCCTGTCCGCGAAGCGCGATGCGCTCTCCGTCGTCAATTCCTGCGGGAATATTGACCTCGAGCTTCTTGGTTACCTTGATAAAGCCCTTTGAATTGCAGTTTGAACAGGGCTCCTTGATTATCTTACCCGTGCCTCGGCACTTGTCGCAGGGTGCCGTCGTCTGGAACGCCATGCCGCCGATGCGCTGAGTAACTCTTCTCTGTCCGTGACCGCCGCACGCGGAGCAGGTTTCGGGCTTCGTGCCCTTTGCCGCGCCACTGCCGCCGCAGTCGGGGCATTTCTGTATTCTGTTAAAGGAGATGGTCTTTTTAACACCGAAAGCCGCTTCCTCAAAGGTAACGGTAACTCGTGCACCTACGTCCTCACCGCGCGTGGGCGCGTTTCTGTTCTGACGCGCCGAGCCGCCGCCAAAAGCGCCTCCGAAAATATTTCCGAAAATATCACCGATATCGCCAAAGACGGAAAATCCGCCGCCAAATCCACCGTAGCCGCCATAACCGCCGCCTGCGGTCTGGTCGAACGCGGCGTGACCGTACTGGTCGTACTTCGCCTTCTTGTCCGCATCGGAAAGAACGTCGTACGCCTCGTTGACCTCCTTGAATTTAGCCTCTGCCTCGGCGTTGCCGGGGTTCATATCGGGGTGATATTTCTTCGCCATGGAGCGGTAAGCCTTTTTGATCTCAGCCTCGCTCGCGCCCTTGGAAAGTCCAAGCACCTCGTAATAGTCTCTTTTATCTGCCATATTGCCCTCGCAAATGTATTTGTGCGTGGCGTTTTTGCCACGTCCGTGTATGCCTTTATATACGACTTTTGCGGAAAGGCAGTTTCTGCCCTTCCGCGAAGTCTTTTATTATCAGTTGTTCTCCGTCTTATCCTCGTAGTCGGCGTTGTAGTACGTGCCGTCGCCGCCCTCGGCGCCGTCACCGCCCATGTCACCCATGTCAGGACCTGCGCCCTGCGCACCCGTCTGCTTGTAAAGCTTCTCGGAGAGGGTGTAGAACGCCTTTTCAAGCGCCTCGGTGTCAGCCTTGATAGCCTCGGTGTCAGTACCCTGTGCGGTCGTCTTGAGCTTCTCAACCGCCGCCTTGACCTCGTCAAGGTCGGATGCGGGAAGCTTGTCGCCGATCTCGCCAAGAGTCTTTTCGGTCTGGAAGATCATGGAGTCAGCGCGGTTCTTAACGTCAACCGCCTCCTTAGCCTTTCTGTCCTCCTCTGCAAAGCGCTCTGCGTCCTTAACAGCCTTCTCGATATCCTCCTTGGACATGTTGGTCGAGGACTGAATGGTTACGTGCTGCTCCTTGCCCGTTCCAAGGTCCTTTGCGCTTACGTTAACGATACCGTTAGCGTCGATGTCAAAGGTTACCTCGATCTGGGGAACTCCGCGGGGTGCTGCGGGAATACCGTCGAGAATGAACTGACCGAGGGTGGTGTTGTAAGCCGCCATCTCGCGCTCACCCTGAAGAACGTGGATCTGTACGGACGTCTGTCCGTCAGCCGCCGTAGAATATACCTGACTCTTCTTTACGGGAATGGTCGTGTTTCACTCAATTATCTTGTTGAATACACCGCCGAGCGTCTCAATTCCGAGAGAGAGGGGTGTAACGTCAAGCAGGAGAAGATCCTTTACGTCGCCGCCGAGAACTCCGCCCTGAATAGCCGCGCCGATAGCAACGCACTCGTCGGGGTTGATTCCCTTGAAGGGCTCTTTTCCGAGGAACTTCTTAACTGCTTCCTGAACTGCGGGGATTCTCGTAGAACCGCCGACAAGAAGAACCTTGTCGATCTCGCTTGCGGAAATGCCTGCGTCACGAAGCGCGTCTCTGGTGGGAGCCATGGTGTTCTCAACGAGGTCTGCGGTAATTCTGTCAAACTCAGCTCTGGTGAGAGTTGCGTCAAAGTGGAGAGGACCTGCAGCGGTTGCCGTGATAAAGGGCAGGTTGATGTTGGTGCTGGTCATACCCGAAAGCTCGATCTTTGCCTTTTCAGCCGCTTCCTTAAGGCGCTGCATTACCATCTTGTCGTTGCGAAGATCAACGCCGTTTTCAGCCTTGAACTTGTTAACCATCCAGTCGATAACTCTCTGGTCGAAGTCGTCACCGCCGAGACGGTTGTTACCCTTGGTAGCAAGAACCTCAAATACTCCGTCGGAGATCTCAAGAACGGATACGTCGAACGTACCGCCGCCGAGGTCGAATACGAGTATCTTCTGGTCTGCTTCCTTATCCATACCGTAAGCGAGCGCTGCCGCCGTAGGCTCGTTGATTATACGAAGCACCTCAAGTCCTGCGATCTTACCTGCATCCTTGGTTGCCTGTCTTTGTGCGTCGGTGAAGTACGCGGGAACGGTGATGACCGCCTGCGTTACGGGCGAGCCGAGGTATGCCTCTGCGTCAGCCTTGAGCTTCTGAAGCACCATTGCCGAGAACTCCTGAGGCGTGTAGGTCTTGCCGTCTATTTCCTTCTTGTATGCAGTACCCATCTCGCGCTTGATGCTTATGATGGTTCTGTCGGGGTTGGTGATAGCCTGACGCTTTGCTACCTGACCTACCATTCTCTCACCCGTCTTGGTGAAAGCAATAACGGAAGGAGTCGTGCGCGCTCCCTCGGGATTGGGTATTACGATGGGATCGCTTCCCTCAAATACCGCTACACAAGAGTTTGTAGTTCCTAAATCTATTCCTATAATTTTTCCCATGATATTTTCCTCCTTTATGGGTTATGTTTTTTTATTTTATTTGTCGCTTTTTTGTAAAAAAGCGACGCAAAAAACTTTAATAATTTTTGGGTATTTGCTGTGACCTTTTGTACAGTTTTCTTTTGCCTACCTTTTCTTTTTTAAAAGAAAAGTAGGGAGCTTTTTTGTAAAAAAGCGGCACAAAAAACTTTGATAATATTTGGTATTTGCTGTACCCAGATTTATAGTAAGCCTTCCTCCGAGAGGAAGGGGGACCACGAAGTGGCGGAAGGAGCCTGCGTTATCTTAAAAAATACTATTTTTATTCTTTCGCGCTCTCCCTCAGTCGCTTCGCGACAGCTCCCTCCCGGAGGGAGCCTACTTGCAAACCAAGCCTTGTATTACAAAATTTTATTCGTGAGTAACCTTTTCTTTTTTTTAAGAAAAGTAAGTTTCTTTTGCTTTCCTTTTCTTTCTACGCAAAGAGTTCCGTCAGCGTTAGCCTTCCCCAGCGGGGGAAGGTGGCATTGACGAGCCAACCGTGCGAGTCAATGACGGATGAGGTGTTAAATAATGAATTGAATAGAAGACACCTCATCCACCGCTATCGCGGTCTCCTCGATGTTTGCGTAGCAAACTCGACGGTCGCTTGCGACCAGCTCCCACCACTGGAGAAGGCTCATTGTTACAATAGCCTTTGGCTATATATTTTCTCTTGCTTACCTTTTTTTCCAAAAAGAAAAATAAGTTAGTTGGCTACCTTGACCATTGAGTGGCGAAGAACCTTATCACCCTTTGCATAGCCTTTCATGAATACCTCGGCGACCTCGTTCTCACCGAACGACTCGTCGTCAACGTGCATGACTGCGTTGTGTACGTTCGGGTCGAATTTTTCGCCGAGCGCGGGGATCTCCGCAACGCCCATCTTCTCCATAGTCTCGGCAAAGCTTTTAAGAGTCAGCTCAAGTCCCTTTGCAAGCGGGTGGTCGGTGTCCTCACCGCCGTACTGCGCCGCGCGCTCGAGATTATCGAGAATGGGGAGTATCTTTGTCAGCGCATCAACGTACGCGTCCGTGTAAATTCCCTCTTTTTCCTTTTGGGAACGGCGACGGAAGTTGTCGTACTCCGCGTAAAGACGCATGTACTTGTCGTTAGCCTCTGCAAGCTGCTCTGCGAGCGCCTTGTTCTCGGACGCGAGCTTTTCAGCCTCCGCCTCTGCGCGCTTCAGCTTCTTCTTGTCACCCCTTGAGAGCTTTTCCTCTGCCTCGGGAGTAACCTCCTCGGCTACATCTGCTACCTCTGCCTCGGTCGCTTCCTCAAAATTTTTGGTTTCGTCCATTATTTAACCTCTCCTTCATTTGGTGGTCTGTCAAGCTGTCTTTCTTCGTCGAACATCACCGCGATGCTGCCGCCTATCTCGTCGATAGTCTGCAAAACCTGTCGGTAGTTCATTCGCCTCGGGCCAAGCACTCCGATAATTCCGACCGTCTTGCCGTTCTTCTTGATCGGCTTGAAGACGAGCGCGGAGTTCTTCATGACCTTGACGGGGCTCTCCGAGCCGATGTAAACGCTTATGTCGTCGCCCTCCGTGCCTGCAACGAGGTCGAGTATCTCGTCCTGATTTTCAAGCGTGCCGAGAAGCTGACCGAGCTGCTGTGTGTCGGAGTATTCGGGATATTTGAGCAGGTGATTAAGTCCCGAGAAGCGAAGCTCTCCGCCGTCCATCTCGCTCATTATCTCCCATACGCACTTGACCGCGGGGTTTACGAGGAACGCGCTCTCGCCCATCTGCGACTCCATCTCCATTATAATAGGAAGCGTTATCATGTCAGCGCCGATACCGCACAGAAGCGCGTTGAAAAGCTCTCCGAGAAGCGCGAGCGCCGACTCCGTAACATCTCCGTCAACCTTTACCTTCTTGGTCTTGACAACACCCGTCGAGCTTATCATAACCATCGCAAAGGTGTGCGCATCGATGGAGATCATCTCAAAGCGCGACATGGTGACCGACGAAGCCTTGGGCTTTATCGCGATACCCGTGTAGTTTGTCATGCTCGAAGCGAGCTTTGATGCAGTTTCAAGAATTTGGTCTATCTCCGTCATCTTGGCTTTAAGCAGCTGGTTTATACGTACTACGTCGTGCGTTGTCGTTGCGTACTGCTCTACGAGCGAGTCAACGTAAAAGCGGTAGCCCTGCTCACTTGGCACTCTCCCTGCCGAAGTGTGAGGCTGAACGAGGTAGCCCATCTGCTCAAGCTCTGCCATCTCGTTTCGGATCGTCGCGGAGGAGCATGACATGAGCGTATTTTGCAAAATGTATTTAGAGCCCACAGGCTCGCCTGCATCTATGTGCGCCTCGACGATCGCCTTGAGTATCTGTTTTTTGCGTTCGGATAAGCCGTACTCACCGATTCCCATGCACGTTTCCCTTCCTTTTTATGTCCGTTTTGCTTCCGCTTTAAACTGCGATTTTAGCACTCATTGTATTCAAGTGCTAATCTCTGTATAAAATTTACCACTTTCAAGGCAATTTGTCAAGGGGTTTGGCGAAGTTTTTTGTTAATTATCTGTGAACAGTGCTAATTTTTTGGTAAAAAAAGTTGCCCTACCCCTGCGCACACAGAAAGTCAACATTATTGTTTCCAAAACGAGTTATAATATTTCTACTTTTCTTTTAAAAAAGAAAAGGTAGCAAAAGAAAACGGTACATTGGTTTGTGCTTATAATAAGCCTTCCTCCGAGAGGTCCTGGTTGCAAGCAACCGTCGAGTTTTGCAAAGCAAAACATCGAGGTGGCACGCGTTAGCGTGACGAAAGGAGCCTGCGTCATCTTAAAATAAACCCTATCTCATTCTAACGCGCTCTCCCTCAGTCGCTTCGCGCCAGCTCCCTCCCGGAGGGAGCCTTTCGCAAGTCAAGCCTTGGATTACAAAATTTTATTTGCGCTCATACTGAGCCTTCCCTCGGGGGAAGGCTTTCTATAAACCGAGCCTTCGGCGACCCGTTTTAAAAAGCTATACAAGCTCTTTAATAATTAGCCTCCCTTGTGTAAAGGGAGGTGGCGCGGCTTGCCGCGACGGAGGGATTGTAAAAGATTAGATTTACTTA
>JAZOWN010000041.1:0-19907 GCA_045659245.1 Eubacteriales bacterium | reverse complement strand
AGGGCTTGTCCCTCGTCAAGCGGCATGGAAAAGAGCGCTGTTGAGAGCGCGTCCGCTACTGTGGCGGAGTCGCAATTTACGCTGACTGACGTAAAGCTGTTTTCGGGCATTAACGTAAAGGGATCTATTATATGGTGATAGAGAACGCCACCGTGCCGAAAGCCACGGTGATAAGAGCCGCTTGTTGAAAGGACGTTTGTTTTGTTTCCAAAGCGGGAGAGGTCTATCGATATGCCGTCAAGCTCGCTGCCGTCGGGCGCTTGTATCCCTGCCTGCCACGGCGCGCCGTCGGGCTTTTTGCCGCGTGCGGCAAGCGTGCCGCCGAGGTTTAACAAAAAGGCATCGCACCCATTTGCCACGAGAGTCTGTGCGATACAGTCTGCGGCATATCCCTTGCCGAGTGCGCCTGAGTCAAGCTTTAATTTTTCGTCTCTAAAGCGGACGGTATGGGACTCCTCGTCTAATATGAGGTCGTCAATATCCGTATGCTCTGCGGCAGCCAAAAGCACGTCCTCACTCGGCACGGCTTCAGCCTTTATGGCGTCTTTCCATACGCGCGTCAGCGCTCCGAGAGTTATGGACGTGTATCCCGAGGTCAGCTCATGCATTTCCTTTGATTTTAAAAGAAAGTCAAAAAGCTCGGCAGTGAGGGCGACGGGCGCATGCGCGGCGCGCTCGTTAAGAGTATATATGTTTACCGTGTTTTCGTATTCGTTGTATGCGTCAAGCAGCTCGTGATATTTTTTTAGCTCTTGCTCGACTATCTCGCTGTAACGGAGAAAGTCTTCCTTTGAGTCAGTGTAGACGGTAAACTCTGCGAACGAATCAAAATACCCAAAATAGGACTCGGAATATTTCTTTTGCCGCCCCGCGCAGGAATAAAGGGGGAGCATAAGGAGCGCGCATAGCAAAAGCGCAAGGGGGCGTTTTAATATTTTTTGCATGGGCTGCTCCTTTCAGTTTGATTTTTATATGAAATATTAATATTACTTGTGTATTAAATGGCTAACTAAAGCAAAAGAAAACATTAGCCTTCCCTTGTGAGGGAAGGGGGACCGCGTTAGCGGTGGATGAGTAGTTTTATTAAGCATATGACACCTCATCCGTCATTGACTCGCACAAGCGGCTCGTCAATGCCACCTTCCCCCGCTGGGGAAGGCTTATAAAGAGAGAGCCTTTATTTGCGGTTGTGTCTTAATTAAAGAAAAATACTGTTCCGTAGTCGTAAAGCGGTGACGAGGAGAGGGAAACGGCGCGTTTTCCGTGACGCGCGCAAAATTCTTCTATTTTTTCTGCATCGGGGTGCGATGAGAGATCGCCCGTAAAGAGGACGGCTACGTCCGTCACGCCGCTCGCGCCGCCGATAAATCCCGTGCCGTAGCCGTCAAGCCTTACGTGCCCCTCGCTTATTTTCAGCGTGTCGATGCCCGCACGCATGGCGGTATCGAAAACAGAGGGATCGGACGTTATAATGGCGTTGTCGCTGACTACTACCGTCGAGCATTTTGTATATCCTTGGTTTGCGTGCAAAAGCGTAAGACCGCTTTTTCTTACGTGCTCTGAGGTATATTTAAGATTTGCGATCGCGTGCTTGCCCACCGTGGCGCAGTTAAGCCGCACGTCATCGGGATAGCTCGCACTCGGGAGCGCGCTCTCTGTCACAAGCTCAAAGCCGAGCGCAAGGAGAGATGAAAGCTCGTCCTTTGCAATTTCTGCATAAGCCCCGTACGTGACTATCTTACGTCCGACGCGCCACAAAAGCATATCGGGGTGTGAGGCGACGGGCTCGGCGAGCACCGAGTAGGGAGGTAGCTTTATGATCTTGTCCGCATATCCGTAAAGCGCGTTTTCAATGTCGTGCGTTATGCGGCAATCTGCAACTGCAATTGTCACGGCTATCCTCCTTTTTTGAAATCATTTTAGTCACAAGGTACAGAGCCCCTTAGAAAAATTATAACAAAAATCGCAGAGTTTGTCAATAAAATTAAATACGGCAGAAAAGCAAGAAAATTTCAATTATCAGCAGAAAGCTCTGTCAGCGTGAGCCTTCCCCAGCGGGGGAAGGTGTCACGAGCTTTGCGAGTGACGGATGAGGTGTCTTATATTCAATTCATTTTTTAACACCTCATCCGTCATTGACTCGCACGCGGCTCGTCAATGCCACCTTCCCCCACTGGGGAAGGCTTATTGTTACAACGGCCTTGGATATAATTTTTGATTTGTACTTTTTTGTTTTTTGTCACCAATTGATTTCCATTTTTGCTATTGCTTAGATACGTAATTCTACTTTATTTGCTCATCGCTTAACCCTTTTTAGCTACGGTGTTCTTTTTGTTATAAAACAAAAAAGCAGACTACGCATCCACCGCTTTTGCGAATGGGACAAGTCTGCTTTTCTATTCGTGACTGTTAAAAACTCACGCTCTGTTTACCTTACCCGAACGAAGGCAACGGGAGCAAACGGCAACGGTCTTAGGCGTACCGTCAACAATTGCTTTTACCTTGCGGATGTTAGGCTTCCAGGTTCTGTTGGTCTTGCGATGCGAGTGTGATACGGCCTGACCGAAAACAACTCCTTTTCCGCAAATACTGCACTTTGCCATTTTGACACCTCCTCAACGTGCTTTAACACGTGTAACTTTCTTGATTTATCCATAGAACGTTTAATATTATACCATAACTCAAAAAAAAATGCAATAGTTTTTTTGAAAATTTTTGCTATTATTTTTTTATGCCGAAAAAGCAAGGATTTTTGCGGTGTTTGTAAGTTTTTTGGCTTAAAATCAAACTATTTCCCCGAATAAAATGCTTCCGTCTGTCGATAAGAAGCGCACGGGGAGAGCTTTTGCGTGCAGGGCGCAGGGGGAGGGCACGTGCACCTCCAAAAAGTCGGCGGTGTGTCCGACGGCAACCCCGTCCGAAAAGGTTTCAAAAAGCACCTCTTTTACCTTGCCGCTCTCAATTTCGCGCTCAAGTATACCGCGCCGAACATCTGCCTCTATATCCGAGAGTATATGAAGTCTGCGGCTTTTTTCGTCCTTTGGTATTTGCCCCGACATTGATGCGGCGGGTGTGCCCTTGCGCTTTGAATAGGGGAAGATGTGAGCCATAAGGAAACCCGCGTTCTTTACAAATTCTGCGGTCTCGAGGAAATCCTCATCGGTCTCCTGAGGGAAGCCTACGATAATATCCGTTGTGAACTTTACGTTCGGTATGTACCCACGCAAAAGCTCGATCGCCGCCATAGCCTGACGCGCGTTGTATTTGCGCTTCATAAGGGCGAGTATTCGACTGCTTCCGCTTTGCAACGAGAGGTGGAAATGGGGAGCAAGACTGCAAAGATCTGCAATTCTCTTGACAAAATCCTCTTTTATGAGAGATGGATCGAGTGAGCCGAGACGCACCCTGCCTATACCCTCGATTTTGTCTATTCGGCAAAGCAGATCCGCAAGGTCAACTCCGCCGAGGTCCTTGCCGTATGAGCCTGTCTCAATACCCGTCAGCACTATCTCGCGACAGCCGCCCTGTGTAAGAGCGGTTACCTCACTTATTACGTCCTCGACGGGCTTTGAGCGGATACTTCCGCGCGCGTCGGGAATTATGCAGTAGGTACAGCGGCTCTCACAGCCGTCCTCAATCTTGACGTAAGCGCGCGTGCGATCAAAACGCTCAATGCTCATTTTCTCAAAGGGGCTGCTTTTAATATCCTCTACGTAAATTTCGGGCTTTGCGTTCTTTTTGCTCGCAAGTAGGCGCTCTACTATATCGGCGCATGCCGTTTTGTTTGTGTTTCCTACCACCGCGTCAACGCCCTCGATAGCGGCAACCTCGTCAGCGGAGATCTGAGCCATACAGCCGGTTACGACCACGGGAGCATTGGGGTTTTTGCCGATAACTCTGCGGATAAGCTGACGCGCCTTTCTGTCGGACTCGGCAGTCACGGTGCAGGTGTTTATTACGTAAGCGTCGTGGACTCCCGAGGTGCTGACGGCGGTAAAGCCGCGGCGGCAGAGTTCCTCGGCGATAGCCTCCGACTCATATTGATTTACCTTACAGCCGAGGGTATATATGCCCACGGTCTTATTCTTATATGCCATATTACACTCCAAAAAAGTATATATACTATTTTATCACGAAAACAGAATTTTGTAAATATAATTGCAAGAAATTTAAATTTATTTAGAAATCTCTTGAAAAAAAGTGAAAAATAATATATAATGTGGGTAGTTTTTATAGTGGGGATTTGGTATGAAAATATTACATATTGGCGCGAACGACGCAGGACAAAGACTTGACAAGTTCCTTTCAAAGGCGGTCAAGGGGCTTCCTATGTCGATGATGTATAAAAGCATAAGGACAAAGAAAATAAAGGTCAACCGTAAACGCACGGAGCAAAGCTACGTGCTGCGCGAGGGCGACGAGGTACAGCTCTTTATTCGCGACGAGTTTTTTGACGCTCCCGAAAAGGACAGCGGCGCGCTCTCGCGTATTACCCCAAAGCTTGAGATAGTATACGAGGACGCAAATATAATGCTTCTCAATAAGCGTCCGGGCGTGCTCGTTCACGAGGACAAGGACGGCGGTGAGAACACGCTTATTATGCACGTTCAGGCGTATCTTCTATCAAAGGGTGAGTACGATCCCGACGGGGAGCAGTCGTTTGCCCCCGCGCTTTGTAACAGGATCGACAGAAACACGGGCGGTATAGTTATCGCCGCAAAGAATGCGGCGGCGCTTCGCGATATGAACGCAAAAATAAAGGCGGGAGAGGTCCGCAAGCATTATCTTTGCTTGGTTCACGGTGCACCGCCTAAAAAAAGCGACATTCTCCGCGCGCATCTGCGAAAGAATAGTAAGGACAACACCGTAGAGGTTCGTGACGTGCCGTTCGGCGGCTCAAAGGAGATCGTCACGGGATACCGAGTGATCGAGCGCCGAGGCGACGAGAGCTTACTTGAAATCGACCTTTACACGGGACGCACGCACCAGATAAGAGCGCACATGTCGCATATAGGCTGTCCGCTCGTAGGTGACGGAAAGTACGGTATAAACAAGGAGGACCGCCGTCGAGGCTTTAAATATCAGGCGCTTTACGCCTACCGCTTGGAGTTTCCGAGAACAGAGGAGAAGAACAGCCTCTCCTATCTTGAGGGACGCTCGTTCTCGCTTGATAAAAAGGACGTATGGTTCGTTTGACGTATGCTTGATATATAAATCAAAGAGGGAACAGATCGTTTTTTTTTGATCCGTTCTCTCTTTTTTGCTAAAAAGTGTTGACAAACATACTAATATATGGTATAATCTTTATTCGGTACGGAGTTTTGCGAAAAATTCCGTCTCCTTACCGCAGGTAAATTCTTACTCATGCTTGCGGTCATTAAGTCCATAGGGAGGTAAAAAATGGAAAAGGTAATCAATTCTTACGAGTGCCTGTTCATTGTTGATGTAACTGTCGGAGACGACGCTACTAACGCAACCGTGAACAAGTTCATGTCTTTGGTTGAGGCTAACCCTGAGGTCGTAGACGTGGCCAAGTGGGGCAAGCGCCGTCTTGCATATCCGATCAACGATATGCCCGAGGGATACTACGTAGTAGTAACCTTTAAGTCCGCGCCCGAGTTCCCCAGCGAGATGGATCGTCTTTTCAACATCGACGAAACTATTATGCGTTCGATGATTGTTAAGCTCGATTACGATGCAGCCGAGAAGAAGGCAGCAAAGCTCGCAGCAGCAGAAGAAGCTACCGAGGCTGTTGCTGAGGCTGAAGCTACTGACGCTGAATAATTACGGTTGGAGGAGGAGATCTTATGTCACTTAATTTGAATAAGGTCGTGCTTGCAGGCAGAATGACTGCCGATCCCGAGCTTAAGCAGACACCGTCGGGTGTTTCCGTGTTGAGCTTTACCGTTGCTGTAAATCGCAGCTACGTGTCAAAGAACAGCGAGCAGGGAGAGAGACAGGCTGATTTTATCAACGTCGTTGCATGGAGACAGACTGCTGAATTTATTTCAAAGTATTTCAGAAAAGGCTCTGCCATCTGCGTTTCCGGAAGCATTCAGACCAGAACGTGGAACGACAATAGCGGTAACAAGAGATATGCCACCGAGGTCGTAGCAGAAGAAGCTATGTTCGTTGAGTCGCGCAACAGCGACAGCGGCGCAGGTCAGTCCTATACGACCGATGCATACGGAGCTGCTCCGTCCTATTCCTCAAACGCAGGCGCAGCGCCCAACTTTGAGGAGCACAACACAGACGACGATCTGCCGTTCTGAGTTGACACATCAACAAATTTTAACAGGAGGATTCAATCATGGATACGAATAAAACCGAAGCAGCCGTTCGTGCGCCCAGACCTATGGTGCGCAGAAGAAAAAAGGTTTGCATTTTCTGTGCAGATAAGGTAGACTTCATTGACTACAAGGATTCTGCAAAGCTCAGAAAGTTCATCAGTGAGCGTGGAAAGATTCTTCCCAGAAGAATTTCCGGAACCTGCTCCAAGCACCAGCGCGAGCTTAACACCGCTATCAAGCGTGCAAGACAGGTTGCGCTTCTGCCTTACGTTACTGACTAATAGTAATAAGAAAACGGTTGATTACCAAGGTAATCAACCGTTTTTATTATTATTATTTTATCGTGTGCTTTTGTTCTGCGCTAAATGACGCAGCTATTTTTAGTTGCATACCGACAAATCATTTATCGTTTCGCTTCGAAGACGGGCAAGCGCCGTTCATGGCGCATCCGCTGCAGCCACAGCTGCAGCCGGACTTGCCGCTTTTTTTGCTTTTAATGATACCGCGTACTATCAGCGCGACTACGCCGCCGAGCAGCGATAAAATTATAGCTGAAGAAATAATTTCTTTCATACCGATACCTCGCTTAAAAATTATTATTTAGCCGACTTTTTGCTTTTTTCGGGCTTAACGAGAAGATATACCGCAAGCACTACGAGTATGAGCGCAAGAAAAGCACCGACGATGTTCCACGAGCCAAGAACTACAGAGGGAGCATAGAGCGCATAGATAAACGTACCGAGCTGATAAACGATAAAGGAAACGATATATGCGTACACGCACTGATAGGATATGGCAAATGCCGTCCACTTAGCGCTGTTCATTTCGCGCTTTATAGCGCCCATAGCCGCAAAGCAGGGAGCGCAGAGCAGGTTAAAGAGCAGGAATGAAAGCCCTGCAAGCTTGCCGAGTCCCGCAAATTCCGTAACGCCGAATACAGCAACGATCTCCTCCTTTGCAATAAGGCCCATGAGCGTTGCCACAGCCGCCGTAGGCTCGGCAAAGCCGAGGGGAGCGAACAGCCAAGCGATGCCCATGCCGAGGTAATCGAGCAGAGAGGTAAAGCCCTCGGGCGCTTCAAGATAAATTCCAAAGCTGCCGTCGGCAACACCTACGGTCGAGCCTAACCAGATAATAATGGTTGAGAGAAGTATAACCGTTCCCGCCTTTTTGATAAACGACCAGCTGCGCTCCCACGTTGAGCGCATGACGTTCGCAAAGGTAGGCATATGGTAGGAGGGAAGCTCCATAACGAAGGGAGCGGACTCGCCGAGGAAGATCTTTGTCTTCTTTAAAATTATACCCGAAATTATAACGGAAACGATGCCGACGAAGTAGCAAAGGGGAGCTAACCACCAGCCCTTGTCGGGGCCACCAAACAGCGCGCTCGCAATCATAGCGATAACGGGAAGCTTTGCACCACAAGGAATAAAGCTCGTGGTGATAACGGTCATTTTTCTGTCGCTCTCGTTTTCGATCGTACGCGACGCCATTATACCGGGAACGCTGCACCCCGTACCTATAAGCATGGGGATAAAGGACTTGCCTGAAAGACCGAATTTTCTGAAAATACGGTCAAGCACGAACGCGATACGCGCCATATATCCGCACGCTTCAAGGAAAGCAAGGAAGATAAACAGCACGAAAAGCTGGGGAACGAATCCAAGCACCGCGCCGACACCGCCGATAATTCCGTCAATGAGAAGGCTCTTGAGCCAACCTACACAGCCAATGGTGTCAAGTCCCCACTCCGCAAGAACGGGGATACCGGGGATCCACTTTCCAAATATCTCAAAGCCCTCGCCGAAAAGTCCGTCGTTGGTAAAGTCCGTTGCCCAAGTGCCGACGGTCGTTACGGATATGTAATAAACAAGGAACATGATGAGCGCGAAAATGGGAAGACCGAGCCACTTGTTCGTGAGAATTCCGTCGATCCTGTCGGACGTAGAAAGTTTGCCTGCGTTCTTTCTCTTATAGTTGCCCGCGAGTATTCTCTCAACGCAGTTGTAGCGCTCGTTTGTGATAATGCTCTCGGCGTCGTCGTCAAGCTCGCGCTCGGCGGTCCTTATGTCGTTTTCAATGTGCGCTATGACCTCGGGGGAAATGCCCAAAGCCTCGATTACCTTTTGGTCGCGCTCGAATATTTTTATTGCGTAAAATCTTTGCTGAGTCTGGGGCAATCCGTGTACCGTTGCTTCCTCAATGTGGGCGATCGCATGCTCGACCGAGCCAGAAAAGCGGTGAATTGGGGCAAGCTTCTTTTCCTTTGCTGCCTCGATAGCCGCCTCTGCGGCTTCCGTTATTCCCGTGCCCTTGAGCGCGGAGATCTCTACGATACGGCAGCCGAGCTTGCGTGAGAGTCTGTCAATATCTATCGTGTCGCCTCTTTTGCGGATAACGTCCATCATATTTATGGCAACCACGACGGGGATACCAAGCTCCGCGAGCTGTGTCGTAAGATAGAGATTTCTCTCGAGATTAGTGCCGTCAACTATGTTAAGTATCGCGTCGGGGCGCTCTCCCACGAGATAATTTCTCGCGACTACCTCCTCAAGAGTGTAGGGGGAGAGGGAATATATGCCGGGGAGGTCGGTTATGATAACACCCTCGCGCTTTTTTAGATTTCCTTCCTTTTTTTCGACCGTAACGCCGGGCCAGTTTCCGACGAACTGATTTGAGCCCGTTAAGGCGTTAAAAAGGGTGGTCTTACCGCAGTTGGGGTTGCCCGCAAGGGCGATTCTTATGTTGCTTGACTCCATTTGTCGTTTCCTTTCACGTTTGGTTAGTCTCTGCTAACCGATATGCTTAAATTTTTGGGGCTCGCCCCCAAAAAGCGTTTATTCTATTTCGATCATTTCCGCATCAGCCTTGCGCAGGGAAAGCTCGTAGCCACGAACCGTCAATTCAAGCGGATCGCCGAGAGGTGCTACCTTGCGAATGGTAACGGTAACGCCCTTTGTAATTCCCATGTCCATAATGCGGCGCTTGAGCGCGCCCTCGCCGTGAAGTTTTACGACAGTCACGGGCTTGCCTATTTTTGCGTCTTTTAGTGTTGCCAATTTCTTACCTCTTACGTTGTTAATGTTTGCGTACAGCAAAGTGAGTTAGCATATGCTAACCGTGGTATATTATACACGAACTCCCCCGAGTTGTCAAGGGGTTTTAGGAAAATTTTTGAAAAAATTTAATGCTTTTACCGCTATGGCTTTTGGGTAATTTTAATGAAATCGTGCTTCGCACGATGAAATCCTCGCAAGGCTCGGATGAAATCTTCGGCGTGCCGCCTCAGATGAAATTAAATCCGTCCTTCATATCCCGACGAAGTCGGATTTCATCACGAAGTGATTTCATCCCACGCAAGTGGGATTTATCCCGTCCGCAAGGACGGATTTAGTTGAAAAAAGCACTTGCGAAAGCAAGTGCTTTTTTCTGGCTGGGATGGCCGGATTTGAACCGACGGATGCCAGAGTCAAAGTCTGGTGCCTTACCGCTTGGCGACATCCCAATATTTACAACGTTACATATTATAACATATCTAATGCGTATTGTCAATATTTTCCCTACTTTTCTTTTTACAGAAAAGTAGGGAAATAATATCTTTTTATTAGTCAAAAAACTGACACAAGAAAACTAAGCAAAACGAGTTATGAAGTTTTCTTTTGCATACTTTTCTTTTTTAAAAGAAAAGTATGTTACTGTGCCGCATCAACGATAGCGGTGAACTTGGAAGCTACAAGAGAAGCTCCGCCGATAAGACCGCCGTCAACGTTGGGCTTTGCGAGAAGCTCTTCCGCGTTTGCGTCGTTCATAGAGCCGCCGTACTGAATGGTAACGGTTTCTGCAACGTCTGCGCCATACATGTCAGCAAGAACCTTACGGATCTCTCCGCAGGTTTCCTCAGCCTGCTCGGGAGTTGCGGTAAGTCCAGTGCCGATAGCCCAAACGGGCTCGTACGCGATAATAACGTTCTTGAGCGCCTCAGCATCAACGTCAGCAAGGTCGAGCTTAGTCTGCATAGCAACTACCTCGTTGGTAATGCCTGCAAGTCTCTGCTCCTTAACCTCACCAAGGCAGAGAATAACCTTCATGCCTGCGGCAAGAGCAGCCTTGGTGCGGAGGTTAACGGTAGTATCGGTTTCACCGAAGTACTGTCTTCTCTCGCTGTGACCGATGATAACGTACTCAACTCCGATAGCCTTAAGCATCTTTGCGGAAACCTCGCCCGTGTAAGCGCCCTTTTCCTCGTAGTGAACGTTTTCAGCGCCGATCTTGATGTTAGAGCCCTCTGCAGCCTTCATAGCAGCAGCAATGGTTACGTAGGGTGCGCAGAAGATAACGTCGCACTTGTCCTTGCCCGCAACCATGGGCTTGATCTCATTTATAAAAGCGGTTGCTTCGTCAGGCGTGAAGTTCATCTTCCAGTTGCCTGCGATAACTGTTCTTCTTTTTGCAGGATTCATTTTTCGTTCTCCTTAAAGTGATTACTTGTCCTGAAGGCAAGCTATACCGGGAAGCTCCTTACCCTCGAGGAATTCAAGAGAAGCTCCGCCACCGGTAGAGATGTGAGTCATCTTGGAAGCGTATCCGAGCTTTTCAACTGCAGCTGCGGAGTCACCGCCACCGATAATGGAGATAGCGCCGCTTTCAGCAACTGCGTCAGCAACTGCCTCAGTACCTGCTGCGAAGTTCTTCCACTCGGAAACACCCATAGGTCCGTTCCAAACAACAGTGCCTGCGCCCTTGATAGCGCTTGCGAAGAGCTCGCGGGTCTTAGGACCGATGTCAAGTCCCATCCAGTTTTCAGGCATAGCAGTAGAATCAACTACCTGATGCTCGGTGTTTTCGTCATACTCGCGACCGAGAACGTTGTCAACGGGGAGCATGAAGTTTACGCCCTTAGCCTTAGCCTTTGCAACCATTTCGTTTGCAAGGTCAAGCTTGTCGTCCTCGCAAAGAGAGGTTCCAATGTTGTGACCTGCAGCCTTGAAGAAGGTGTAAGCCATACCGCCGCCGATGATGAGGGTGTCAACCTTTTCGATGAGGTTGTTGATAACACCGATCTTATCGGAAACCTTAGCGCCGCCGAGAATAGCAACGAAAGGACGAGCGGGATCAGCGAGAGCCTTACCCATAACGGAAATTTCCTTCTGAATGAGGTATCCGCAAACAGCGGGGAGGTAATCAGCAAGACCTGCGGTAGAAGCGTGAGCTCTGTGAGCAGAGCCGAACGCGTCGTTTACGAAAATATCGCCGTACTCGGAGAGAGCCTTTGCGAAGTCAGCGCCGTTCTTGGTCTCTCTTGCATCGAAGCGAACGTTCTCAATAAGAACTGCCTCGCCTGCCTTGAGAGCGGCAACCTTTGCCTTTGCGTCCTCACCGATAATGTCCTCAGCGAAGGTAACCTTGCCGCCGAGAAGCTCGTTAAGTCTGTCAGCAACGGGCTTAAGAGTGAACTTTTTCTTGTCGTCAAGAGCCTTCTTAAGAAGATCAGCGGTAGCGGCAGGCTGCTCGGACTCGGGGAGAGCGGCAACCTTCTGCTTTTCCTTCTTGGTAAGACCGAATCCCTCGGTAAAGATGCTGTGGGGCTTGCCCATGTGAGAGCAGAGAACTACCTTTGCGCCCTTTTCAAGCAAATACTTGATAGTGGGAAGAGCCTCTACGATTCTCTTGTCGGAGGTGATAACACCGTCCTTGAGGGGTACGTTGAAGTCGCAGCGAACAAGCACGCGCTTGCCGGCAACGTCAATATCTTCAACTGATTTTTTGTTGTAGGTCATTTTAGTATATCCACCTTTCTAATAATTTACCAAATAATAGTATAACACAAACTTACGAATATATCAATAGGTATTCGTTAAAAATTTATCTTTTTCTTCGCTCTGCTTCGAGCTTTGAGTATACACAGCCGCAAAAGTCTTGGCGGTAAAGACCGTACTCCTCGGAAAGACGGCAGGAGCGCAGATATCCGCCTTTCTTTTTAAAGTCGGAATACAGATATTTGACTCCGTATTTTTCTGACATTTCTTCCCCTATCCTCGCCAAAAGCTCTGCGTTCTTGTGGGGGCTTATGGAAAGCGTCGTGGTGAAATAGTCAAATCCGCCGTTCTTTGCGGCGCTTGCAGCTTCTTCAAGGCGCAAATTAAAGCACTTCTCGCATCTCTCGCCGCCCTCGGGAGCGTCCTCAAGCCCACGTGCCGCCTCAAAAAAGCGCTCGGGCTCATACTTTGAGGGGAGAATATCGACCTTGCCGTCGAGCTTCGCATCACGCAAGAAGCGTTCAAGCTCACGTAGGCGCGTATTGTATTCTGCCTCGGGAGAGATATTCGGGTTGTAGAAAAAGAGGGTTATTTTAAAATACTTTGAAAGATACTCCAAAACGTAGCTTGAGCAGGGCGCGCAGCATGCGTGGAGCAAAAGAGTCGGGCGCTCGCCGCTCTTCCCAAGCTCAGAGAGCGTTTTGTCAAGCATTAACTGATAGTTTGGCTTCATTTTATTTGTTTCCGAAGTCTTTTTCGTACTGCTGTATGCTGCTCGAAATTATACGGCGTGCTTCTTCGCGTGTGAAAAGCTCCTTTACCGCAGTTTTCTTGTGCTCAAGCTGCTTATATACGGTAAAGAAGTGCATCATTTCATCGAAAATGTGGCGAGGAAGCTCGTCTATGGAGTGAATTTTATTGTATGACGGATCTGAGAACGGCACGGCAATAATTTTATCGTCAAGCGCGCCGCCGTCTATCATTCGCATAGCGCCTATTGGGAAAACTCTTACAAGAGTCATTGGCTGAATTGCCTCACTGCAAAGCACCAAAACGTCAAGAGGATCGCCGTCGTCAGCATAAGTACGGGGTATAAAGCCGTAGTTTGCGGGATAGTGAGTCGCAGTATAGAGGACTCTGTCAAGACGGAGCAGACCCGTGCGCTTGTCAAGCTCGTATTTGCAATTTGAGTGCTTGGAGATCTCTATTACCGCGGTAAAATCCTCGGGAGTAATTTCTGAGGGGGGAATATCATGCCAAATATTCATAACGTTCTCCTATCTTTTTATATTTATTACTTAACGTATTCGAATTCAAGGTCGTAGATACAAACGGTATCGCCCTCACCACAGCCCTTTTCCTCAAGCATGGTAAAGACTCCGCTGTTTTTTAGCACCTTTTGCAGGTAGTTCATGGACTCGTAGTCGCTGAAATTTATCTGACCGAGCAGGTTGTAGAGCCAATCGCCCTCGACGTAATAGGTGTCGTTCTCGCGGCGAATCTTGGTTTCTCTGGATTTCTCCACAAAGGCGTCCTCGGGAGAGTACTCCTCGGCGTAAACAAGCATGGGGGGAAGCTCTGCGAGCAGTTTCGCACAGCGGCTGATAAGCTCGTCAAGTCCCTCGCCCGTTATGGCGGAAACGTAGAAAAGCTCACAGCCAAGCTCTGCGACGTAGCTCTCAAACGCATCAACGTCAACGTACTCTCGGTCAAGTGAATCGCACTTGTTAGCTACGATTATCTGCGGACGGTGGGAGAGCTCCTCGCTGTATTTTTTAAGCTCGGTGTTTATCATTTTTATATCTTCAACGGGATCTCTGCCCTCAAAGCAGGAAATATCGACAACGTGCAAAAGAAGTCTGCATCTGTCAACGTGACGGAGAAATTCGTGTCCGAGACCGAGTCCCTCCGAAGCGCCCTCGATAAGTCCGGGAATATCCGCGGCAACAAATCCGCTCTCGCCGCCCGTGCGAACGACGCCGAGATTTGGCGAGAGGGTGGTGAAGTGGTAGTCGGCTATCTTGGGCTTTGCCGCGCTGATGGAGGAAAGGATAGAGGATTTTCCGACGCTCGGATATCCTATAAGACCTACGTCCGCGAGCATACGAAGCTCAAGCGTTACCTCGCGCTCCTCGCCCTTAGTTCCGTTCTTTGCAATGTTGGGAAGCTGACGTGTGGGGGTTGCAAAGTGCTTGTTACCCCAACCGCCTCTGCCGCCCTTGCAGCAGATATAGTCCGCGCCGTCGTTTTCGGTCATGTCGTGAATGATCTTACCCGTCGCGGTGTCTCTTATTATAGTTCCGGGGGGGACCATTATTACTAGATCGGGTGCGGTAGCACCGTGGAACTTGTTGCCTTTGCCGTTTCCGCCGTTCTCCGCAATAAATTTGTGCTTGTAACGGAAAGCGAGCAGGGTGTTCGTTCCCTCGTCGATGCGGAATACCACGTTTCCGCCGTGACCGCCGTCACCGCCGTCAGGACCGCCCTGTGCTACGTACTTTTCTCTGTGAAAGGCGATCGCGCCGTTTCCGCCGTCGCCTGCCTTAATATAAATTTTTACGTTATCTACAAACATTTTTTAACTCCTTTATATGAGTCTTGGGGAAATGAGGTTAAATTTTCAGACCAAGGACAGAGGAAAAAATATTCTTCCACTCCCCAAAATCATGGTAAGATGCGTCAACGGTAAGACCGCCGCGAAGCGGAGAGGGGTAGCTCTCCTCCCAAACGGCAACTATCTTTCCTATATTTGCCGACTTTGCCGCTGTAATACCGCTCGTTCCGTCCTCAAAAACTGCACATTCCTCGGGCGATAACCTCAAACGCTCTGCCGCCAAGAGAAATATGTCGGGCGCGGGCTTTCCGCGAAACGCTCCCGTCGAATAGACTATATTGTCGTAAGAGAACCAACGGTCAAGTCCAAGAGCTGTAAGATAAAAATCCACGTTTGTCTTGGGCGAGCCTGTTGCTATGCAGTAGGGAATATCGCTCTCTTTGAGAAAATCAAGCATCTCGCAAACGTCGTCTGCTATGCGGTAGCGCTCGGGCTCTCTAAGTATGAGCTGTTGATATAAGCCCTCCTTGTATTCCTCAAACTCGGTGAGTTGCTCGTCCGACGCGTCGGGAATATAGTAGCCTCTGAAAATATCCACGTTGCTTCTGCCAAAGAAAGTTTTGAGCATAAATTCTCTTGTGCGTGCGGGAGTGCCGTATTTTGAAAAGCAATCCTCAAACGCACGAAGATGAAGCTCGGTGTCGTAAAAGAGCGTGCCGTTGAAGTCAAAAATCAAGCCTTTAATCGACGGCATGTATCATTCACCTCTCATTTTAATTACGATCCTTATGGGAGTGCCCGAGAAGCCGAACGTCTGTCTTAAGCAGTTTTCAAGGTAGCGCTGATACGAGAAATGGAACAGCTCTACGTTGTTGCAGAAGAATACGAAGGTGGGGGGCGCAACGCTTGCCTGCGTCATATAGTATATCTTCAAGCGCTTGCCCTTGTCTGACGGGGGCTGAACGCGCGTGGTCGCTTCTGCAAGCACCTCGTTGAGCATACCCGTGGAAATTCTGGTATTTGCCTGATTGTGAACGTAGGTGATGTGTCCGAACAGAGTGCTTATTCTTTGACCTGTGAGCGCGGAAACGTAAACGATGGGCGCATAGGGCATGTATGCAAGCGCGGTCCTTATTCTTTCGTTAAAGGTATTTACCGTGCTGTTGTCCTTTTCAATGCTGTCCCACTTGTTTACAACGATAATACAAGCCTTGCCTGCCTCGTGCGCGATTCCCGCGATCTTCTCGTCCTGCTCGGTAATTCCAGTGCCTGCGTCTATCATGATAAGGCAGACGTCCGCGCGCTCGACTGCCATGTGGGCGCGGAGCACACTGTATTTTTCAATTTTGTCGTTTATCTTGGACGAGCGGCGAATACCTGCTGTATCGATAAAGGTAAACTTACCGTGCTCGTTTTCTATATGCGTATCGACCGCGTCGCGCGTCGTTCCCGCAATGTTTGAAACGATAAGTCTGTTCTCCCCGATAATGCGGTTGATTATGGAGGATTTTCCCGCGTTAGGCTTACCGATAACGGCGACCTTGATGCTGTCGTCCTCCTCGTCCTCCTCATCGGTCTCGGGCAGAGCCTTTAAGACCTCGTCGAGAATGTCACCCGTTCCGCTTCCGTGAACAGAGGAGAGAGCAATAGGCTCACAGTCAAAGCCAAGCTCGTAAAATTCATAAAACTCATAAGGAACGTTACCCACGCTGTCGCACTTATTTATACAGGGAATGATAGGCTTTCCGCTCTTTTGAAGCATGACGGCAATATCTCTGTCAGATGCGGTAAGACCTGAGCGGACGTCGCACATAAAGAGAATAACGTCTGCGTTGTCTATTGCGAGCTGAGCCTGAAAGCGCATCTGCTGAAGAATTATATCGTCGGTCTTAGGCTCAATTCCGCCCGTGTCTATGACTATAAGACGGCGGCCGCCCCATTCGGTCTCTCCGTAAATACGGTCGCGCGTAACACCGGGAACGTCCTCTACGATAGAGCGGCGCTCACCGATAAGCTTATTAAAAAGCGTACTTTTTCCTACGTTAGGTCTGCCTACTATGGCAATTACAGGTTTTGACATTTTATATACACCTCTTTTCAGGGATTTATACCGAGAACTGTTGAAATGAAATCTTCCGCCTCAGCGCCACAGGGCGTGACGGCGACTCCGAGCGCCTCTCCTATCTCGTCGGGAGATACGTCGTCAAGGAGCACGTCGCCCTCTGCTCGCAGGCAGGAGGTCGGTATAAGAAGCGCGTCTCCAAGCTTCTTGCCGCTAAGCTGACTTATAATATCCTTGCCCGTCAGCAGGCCCGATACGGTTATGCGCTCGCCGAAGAAATCGTTTTTGATTGGGTAAACGTTAATTGACAGATTTTTAAAATGCTCGCAAAGAAGCTCTGCAAGGCCCTTTATGTGTTCGTGCGCGGCGTAGCCCGTCGCAATCGAAACTGAGCGGCGAATATCCTTGTATTGAGCATATCTTTCCTCGTCCTCAAGCTCCGCCTTCACCGACGCGCGCATGTCCGTCAGCATGCCGACACCGTTTTCGATCTGCGAGTAGCTCTCATAAAATGAGTCGTCAGGCAAGGGAAGCCCCGCGCTTATGTAAAGCTCGTCAGCGGGGTAAAACAGGCGCGTGCCGTGCTTGTACTTGCACATATCGCCAAAGTCGTTTATCTGCTTAATGACCGCCGCACACTCCTCGGGAGTAAAGGATTCAAGGTGATAAAGTCCGTCGCGGAAGCGAGTAAGACCCGCGGGAACTATCGACGTGCTTTCAACTGCAGGTGCGAGCGCCTCAAGGTCGCACATGGTGCGGTCAAGCTCATCTTTGTCGTTGAGTCCCTTGCAAAGTACTATTTGACAGCAGAGCTTTATCCCCGCATCTGCAAAGCGCTTGAGGTAGGACAATACCTCTCCCGAACGCTTATTCTTCATCATTTTAACGCGAAGCTCGGGATTTGTGGTATGAACCGATACGTTGATGGGGGAAATATGCATGTCGATTATTCGTCGGACGTCCTTTTCCTCAAGGTTTGTAAGCGTTATATAATTTCCGTGCAGGAAGGAAAGACGCGCGTCGTCGTCCTTAAAATACAGCGACTTGCGCATGCCGTCGGGCAGCTGGTCGATAAAGCAGAATACGCACTTATTGCGGCAGGAATGCTTTTTGTCCATAAGCGGAGTTCTGAAATCAAGACCGATGTCGTCGTATTCGGATTTGAGTATTCTGAATTTTTTAAAGGCGCCGTCTCTTACGACGATAAGCGTTACGTCGTCGCTTGCAAGATAAAAACGGTAATCAAGAACGTCGTTTATCTGCTTTTTGTTTATGGACACGAGAGTATCCCCCTTTAAAATTCCCGCCTTTTCGGCGCGGCTGTGGGGTAATACGTCGGTGATAACTACCATTTTTACCTCCTTCGGGCTCACTTACCCATAATATCATTATATTATAACACATACAAGGGGGACGTGTCAAGAGATACGCAAAATTAAAAAAATCAAAAAAACGACAAAAAATCAAAAATATGTAAACATGTGTATTGACTTATTGATTATTTTGTGTTACAATATATGTAAATACAGGAATTCGCTTTGATTGTGGAGGTAAATATGACCGGAGAAAAAAGAAGAAGCCTTATACTCGCTGAGTTGGATAAGGCAGATGCGCCTATAAGCGCTACGACACTTGCAAATAAATTTTCAGTAACACGTCAGATAATAGTTGCGGATATTGCGCTTTTGCGTGCGGCAGGCTCTATTATCCGTGCGGAGCATAAGGGATACGTTCTCGAAAAGCCTTTTGGCGAGTCCTTGCAGAAGAGAATAGTCTGCACACACGATAAGGACGGAACCCGTGAGGAGCTTTACGCGATAGTTGACAACGGCGGTACGGTTCTTGACGTTATCGTTGAGCATTCGCTTTACGGCTCTATTTCTGCAAACCTTGGTGTTTCGACACGTTATGCCGTGGACGAATTTATCAAGCGCGTTGAAAGCACGGGCGCAAGCCAGCTTTCCGACCTCACGGGAGGAATTCACGTTCATACCGTATCGGTTAAGGACGAGGAGATGTTCGAGCGTATATGCGCAAAGCTTAAAGAGCTCGGTGTGCTTGTGGAGACCTGATCTGACAATTTTATCTAAATAAAAAACGGCAGAATAGAGCGGCACTCTTAAGGACAGTTTTGATAATTCATTACCTACCGACAAGCGATATTAGCTTTTTCTATTGCTAAAAACTCTAAAATGCAAAAACCGCAGATTGATTTTCTGCGGTTTTTGTGCTATAATAAGGTATAACCGTGTGAATGATAAATAAAAATTTGACGGAGGCGGTGTGATATGATTCTATTAAGGAATTTTGCAGATGATGATGCTATTGAATTTCAACAAAAACATAATGCAAAGATGTCCATTGACGAAGTTAAAATATTGATTACAAAATGGCAAGAAAAAGAGTTTGCAAACAAATATTTTGAAATGTTTGCAATAGTGAATAACACTGAAATGGTTGGAATGATATCACTGTATCAACACTCCCCAAACGTCATTTCGTGCGGTCCTGAAATATTTGAATGTTATCGCAAACGCGGATTTGCAGGAAATGCTATGATGCTTGCAATGAAAACAGCAAAAAGCAAGGGCTACAAATTGGTGTTACAGCAAATCAGAGTTGATAATATTGCGAGCATTGCGTTACACAAGAAGTTGGGATTCGAAACAGATGGATATGTTTATAAAAACAAAAAAGGCAACGATGTACAAATTTTTATAAAGTTACTGTAAGATAAAATCCAATTTATCAAAAAATATTGATATACTCTTTTGTTCAACCACGATGTATTATTTACTTGACAACAACTGATTTAATAAAAGGTACTAAAATTTTGCCAAAAGCAACGCAAAGTCACTTTTGACAGTACAATCAAAAGCCTATGCGACTACCTTCCGGGAGGTAAAAAAGAGCCTCCCTTGTGTAAAGGGAGGTGGCACGCGAAGCGTGACGGAGGGATTGTAATGCAGAGAAAACATAATAAAGACATTGTCCAAACCGCAAAAATGTTGCGAAAGAATATGACCAAAGAAGAAAAGCAACTTTGGTATGATTTTCTGCGCACCTATCACATCCGCTTTTTACGTCAAAAGGTTCTCGGAAGGTATATTGCGGACTTTTACTGTGCAGAAGCAAAGCTTGTTATAGAACTTGACGGTTCGGGGCATTATACCGAAGAAGGAAAGCAATACGATGAAGAAAGAACAGCTTTCCTTGAAGAATACGGATTGACCGTTATCAGAATA
>JAZOWN010000040.1:0-15401 GCA_045659245.1 Eubacteriales bacterium | reverse complement strand
TCACGTATACGTTCTTACCGAGAAGGAAGGCGGACGTAAGAAGCCCTTCTTCGCTGGTTACAGACCTCAGTTCTACTTCAGAACTACTGACGTTACCGGTATCATCGAGCTTCCCGAGGGAGTTGAGATGTGCCGCCCTGGCGATAACGTTGATATGACTGTTGAGCTTATCACTCCTATCGCTTGTGAAGAGGGACTCCGTTTCGCTATCCGTGAGGGTGGTAGAACCGTTGGTTCCGGCGTCGTTTCCGGTATCATTGCATAATTGTTACTGAATAAGTAATATTGCATATTTATTGCCGCCGTGCTCATATGAGTACGGCGACATAAAATAAAATATCTTTGGGGATTGGTGAAATTCCATACCGGTGGTAAAGCCCACGAACTCGCAAGAGCCGAGCAGGTCAGATTCCTGCGCCGACGGTAAAGTCCGGATGAGAGAAGATATAGGGCGCGGTGTGCCCAATTTATATGATATCTTCTCCCTGAAATTTTAAGGGGGATTTTTTTATGAAAACTTTATCAAATAACAAAAGGGATATAACGAGAAAGATAGCGGTGACGGGAATTATGTCTGCGGTATCCGCGGTCTTAATGATGCTGAGCTTTAATATCCCGATAATGCCGTCGTTTATAAAAATGGACTTTTCGGAGCTTCCCGCGCTGATTACTGCGTTTAGCATAGGACCTATCTGGGGAGTTGTGGTTTGTCTTATTAAAAATGTTTTAAATCTGCCGTTTTCGACTACGGGAGGAGTAGGGGAGCTTAGCAACTTCGTTTTGGGAGCGCTGTTCGTTCTGCCTGCGGGGCTTATCTACCAAAAAAAGAAAACGAGAGTGGGCGCGCTCATAGGCTCTGCCGTCGGCTCGCTTATCATGGCGGTGGTATCCATTCCGTGGAACTACTTCGTGACGTACCCCGCATTCGTAAAAATACTTAATTTCCCGCTTACTTCAATTCTCGGAATGTATCAGAAGATAAATCCGAGTGTCGACGGGCTCTTACAGGCGCTCTTGGTGTTCAATTTGCCGTATACGTTCTGCAAGGGACTTGTAATTTCGCTCCTTACTTTCCTTATCTATAAGCGCCTCTCGCCTATCCTAAAAGGAAAAAAGAGTCGAAATAAAGAAAAAAATTGAAAATATACTTGAAAAAACATTGTAAACATGTTATAATGTCAAGGTAGGAAATAAATAGTCTTATCAAGAGTGGTGGAGGGACAGGCCCTGTGAAGCCACGGCAACCTGCAAGTTAAATGCTTGTAAGGTGCTAATTCCGGAAGATGAGAATTTTTTTAGTCTTCGGGAAAACTCCGAAGACTTTTTTTGTGAAAGGAAATGATTATGAAAAAAATGCTTTTTACTTCTGAATCTGTAACTGAGGGACACCCCGATAAGGTGTGCGATAAAATATCTGACGCCATTCTTGACGCGATCCTCTCCGAGGACGCGGCTTCCCGCGTTGCTTGCGAGACCTTCTGCACGACGGACAGGGTTACCGTTATGGGTGAGATAACCACAAATGCAAAGGTTGATTTTGAGGCTATTATCCGAAATACCGTAAGGGACATCGGATACACGCATAGCGGCATCGGCTTTGATGCGGACAGCTGCTCCGTTACCGTCGCTATTCACGAGCAGTCGCCCGATATTGCGCTTGGTGTTGACAAATCTCTTGAGGCAAAAGAGGGAAATGGCGACGGACTCGATACGGGTGCGGGTGACCAAGGACTTATGTTCGGATATGCGTGCAACGAGACCGCGGAGCTTATGCCCCTGCCTATTTCCATGTCGCATAAGCTTGCAAAAAGGCTTACCAACGTAAGAAAGAGCGGAGAGCTTGATTATCTGCGCCCCGACGGAAAGACGCAGGTTACTGTTGAGTACCACGACGGCAAGCCCGTAAGAATAGATACTATCGTTATCTCCTCACAGCACAGCGCTGACGTTGAGCTTGCAGAGATCCGTCGCGACGTTATAGAAAAGGTCATTCTTCCCACCGTTCCGTCGGAGCTTATGGACACAGAGACCAAGATATACGTAAACCCCACGGGCAGATTCGTAGTAGGAGGCCCTGCGGGTGACACGGGACTTACGGGTAGAAAGATCATAGTTGATACATACGGCGGATATTCACGTCACGGCGGCGGAGCTTTTTCGGGTAAGGACCCGACTAAGGTTGACCGCTCGGCGTCTTACGCGGCAAGATACCTTGCAAAGAACATCGTAGCGGCAGGACTTGCAGACAAGTGCGAGGTTCAGGTAGCATACGCAATAGGCGTTGCGAAACCCGTATCGGTAATGATCGACACGTTTGGAACGGGTAAGGCTGACGAGGAGGCTATCAGCCGCGCAGTGGACAAGCTCTTTGACCTTCGTCCTGCGGCGATAATCAAGAAGTTCGACCTTCGCCGTCCTATCTACTACGCTACTGCGGCGTACGGACACATGGGCAGAGAGGACGCTATGCTTCCTTGGGAGGCGACCGACCTTGCAGATGCCCTCAAGGCAGAGCTTGCAAAATAAAACAAAACGAGGGGCTGCTTCATTTGACTTCCATATCTAAATGAAGCAGCCTAGTTGATTTTATGAATTTTAAATTTACAAAATTTATATTTAAATATAATTGATAATTTTAAAAAAAATTTGAAAAGACAATTTGTATAAGGACACCTCATCCGTCATTGACTCGCACGCGGCTCGTCAATGCCACCTTCCCCCGCTGGGGAAGGCTAATTGAAAGCAAGCGAAATGGTGAATATCGGCAAACGTATGATGGGGCGTGTCTTTCTTTTTGAAAAATAGGTATTTGCTTGTAAAAAAATTGTAAAATAAAGGCTATGTTAAAGTGAGCCTTCCCCAGCGGGGGAAGGGGGACCGCGTTAGCGGTGGATGAGGTGTTGTTAAGTAGTCTAAGACAACCTCTCTTGTAACTTGATCATTTTGAGGAGGTAAGGTATGTTGCAGGAAAACGGCGATATTGAGCGCCTTGAAGGCACGGTAGAGCATATAATTTACTACAACGAAGAAAACGGATATACTATTTGCGACATGGCTCTTGCCGACGACGAGATCATAACCGCTGTCGGTCTTATGCCCATGCTTGGCGAGGGTGACAGACTGACGGTGTTTGGCAAATGGGTGACCAATCCCAAGTACGGCAGACAGTTCAGCGTAACGCAGTACGAAAGAGTAATGCCTGCGGACGTAAGCTCAATTTTGAAGTATCTGTCCTCAAAGGCGATAAAGGGAGTCGGACCTAAAACAGCGCAGAGAATAGTTGACGAGTTTGGCGAGGACACCTTTGACGTAATAGAAAACCACCCCGAGTGGCTTGCAAACGTAAAGGGTATTTCAATGAAGCTTGCACTTTCCATATCAGAGAGCTTTAAGGAGCAGGCAGGCGTGCGTAGCGCCATGATGTTTTTCAGAGATTACTTCGGTGTTGCGACTATACTCAAAATTTATAAGCGCTTTGGCAGTCGTGCCGTTGACGTGGCAAAGCAGAACCCGTACAGACTCTGCAACGAGATCGACGGTATCGGCTTTGAAAGAGCGGACTCAATGGCGGAAAGCCTTGGCTTTTTGAACGATAACTTTGACAGAGTTATGAGCGGTATAAACTTCGTGCTTACCAAAAACGAGATGGTGAACGGACACGTGTGCTTACCGATCTCAAAGCTATGTGAAAGCTCTGCGGAGCTGCTTGGAGTCGGCGCAGATCTGACGGCGAACGCAACTCGCGAGCTTTTGCGCGAGGGACGGCTTGTCGGTGTGAGCATGGACGGAGATACGTTCGTCTACCGCCGCGAGACTTACGAAAACGAAAAATATATTGCAGAGAAGCTCTGTAAGATAGACAGGCTTTCGGCATCTGTTGACGTTACGGATATCGAGAGCTTTATTTCGGGCGAGGAAATACGCAGCGGAATATCCTACGCCAGCTTGCAGAAAAAGGCGATCGCGGACGCTCTGCGCTACGGAGTTATGGTGCTGACGGGCGGACCGGGTACGGGAAAAACCACCGTTGTGCGCGCGCTCATACGTATTTTTGATTCTATGGGCTTTGATATTGCCCTCGCCGCGCCTACGGGCAGAGCCGCAAAGCGAATGTCGGAGGCGACGAGCATGGAAGCCAAGACGGTGCACAGACTTCTGGAGATGACCTACGATGCCTCCGAAAGCTTCAAATTCTGCCGTAACGAGAGCTACTATCTTGTCGAGCAGATAATTATAGTTGACGAGGCTTCAATGATAGATACCGCACTCATGGCGGCTCTGCTTCGCGCTATAAAGCCGGGAGCAAGGCTTATTATCATAGGCGACTCCGATCAGCTTCCGTCTGTGGGAGCGGGAAACGTGCTTCGCGATATTATCGACAGCGGTCGCTTTTCGACCGTTCGCCTGACGGAGATATTCCGTCAAGCGCAAAAGAGCCTTATAGTTACCAATGCGCATAAGATAAATTCGGGAGTCTCTCCCGAGCTTAAGGTAAAGGATAACGATTTCTTTTTCCTGCCAAGGCAAAGTGACCGCGAGATAGCCGCGACCGTTTGTGAGCTTTGTCATACCCGCCTGCCCAAAAGCTACGGTGAAATGGGACGGAGCGGTACGCAGGTCATAACCCCCTCGCGCAGAGGCGAGGCGGGAACGGAGAACCTCAACGTAATTCTTCAGTCGCGCTTAAATCCCGCAGATAAAAGCAAAAGGGAATATCGCTTCCGCGACAAGATCTTCCGCGAGGGCGATAAGGTAATGCAGATAAGAAATAATTACGATATGCTCTGGAGCCGTATTTCCGACGACAAAACGGGGAACGGTATATTTAACGGAGATATTGGAATTATTGAGGATATTGATATAGCAGAGAGCGCGATGTGGGTGGTATTTGACGATAAGCGCGTGCAGTACGAGTTTAACCTGCTTGAGGACCTCGAGCACGCTTACGCGATAACCGTCCACAAGAGTCAGGGAAGCGAATACCCGATAGTCATAATCCCCGCGTGCACTGCCGCACAGATGCTTCTTTCAAGAAATTTGCTTTATACTGCGGTTACAAGAGCGCAGAGCATGGTAATAATAGTCGGTAGAGAGGATATAGTAGAGGAAATGGTATCAAACAACCGACAGTCCATGAGATACACGGGACTTTGCGAGATGCTTAGGGGTGGCGTATGATAACGAGAAAGGAATTTATCGATACCTTTCTGAAGATCCGCAAATGCGCTGGCTGTGGGGAGATACTACTGCCGAGGCTGGTGGATACGGCATTTTGCGATGACTGCCGAATCAAGTGGAACGCATCTCTTACAAAAAGCTGTGAGACGTGCTTTAAGAGCGCGACGGAATGTGAGTGTATGCCGAAGATCCTCTCTCGCGCAGGAGCGCTTTCTCTTAGACGGGTGTTTTTTTACGACAAGGAGAACAGCCGCCGTGCGCCGATGAGCATAATATTCTGGCTTAAATACAGAAAGAGTCGGCGTATCGTGCGCTTTGTGGGAGAGTATCTTAATAAAAATATCGAGGACGAGCTTATAACGCTCGGCTATCCCGAGAATAAGGAGAGCTTTGTCGTTACGTTCGTGCCGAGAAGCCGCCGCTCGCGCATGCTTTACGGCTACGATCAGTCGGCAATGCTTGCCGAGAATTTATCACGTCAGACGGGGATCGAATGTATAAAAGCGCTTCGCTCACTCTCAAGGCGCGAGCAAAAGAGGCTTGACTCAAAGAGCCGCGCCGAGAATGCGAAAAATAGCATAGTCTTCAACAAGGGTGCTGACGTTAGCGGAAAATACGTGATCCTTATTGACGATATAGTCACTACGGGTGCGAGCATGGCGGCTTGTGTACGCCTTTTGCAAAAGGCGGGAGCACGAGGAATTTTGTGCTTTGCGCTCGCAACTAAAAACAAAATGTAAAAAAATGGGCAATTTTTTGTGTTCGACAAAATTCCGCTTGCAATTTTCGCACTATGAGTGTATAATATATAATGAGAAGATATTAAAGCCCTGATAGGGGGGTATGAATGTTTAAATTTAAAGGCTTTAATGCCAAAAAAATGTTTGCAAAAAACATCGGCATTGATCTAGGCACGTCGTCGGTCATCGTTTACGTCGAGGGAACGGGCATCGTTCTCGAGGAGCCGTCTGTCGTTGCCGTGGACACCAACACCGATCATATTGTTAAAATAGGCAAGGAAGCCCAAGCTATGCTTGGACGCAATCCCGAGCATATAAAGGTCATAAGACCGCTCAAGGAGGGCGTTATAAGCTGCTACGACATAACGCAGAAGATGATCCAGCACTACATACGCAAGGCTTGCGGAAATGCTCTCTTGCCGCCTAAGGTGGTCATCTGTATTCCCACGAACGTCACCGAGGTCGAGACGCGCGCTGTAATAGATGCGGGCACGCAGGCGGGTGCGAGAAAGACGTATATAGTCGAGGAGCCGATTGCCGCCGCAATAGGCGCGGGAATTGACGTCAGCAGCCCCATGGGAAGTATGGTGGTGGACATTGGCGGAGGCACTACGGACGTTGCGGTCATCGCGCTTGGCGGAATCGTCGTTTCGGAGTCAAACAAGACTGCGGGCGACAAGTTTGACGAGGCTATCATGAAATACGTAAGGCGCAAGTACGATACGGCGATAGGCGAGCGTACTGCCGAGCAGATAAAGATAAGGATAGGCGAGGTCTACGAGCCTGACGGAAGAAAGACTATGAAGGTCAAGGGAAGATGCCTCGTTCAGCAGCTTCCAAAGGAGATCACTCTGTCCTCAAACGAAATGCTTGAGGCGATGATGGAGCCTATTTACTCGGTTATTGAGAGCATTTGCTCGGTCATCGAGCGCACGCCCCCCGAGCTTGTGGGCGATATACTTAAACGCGGCATCGTTATGACGGGCGGCGGTAGCCAGCTCGTCGGACTTGACCGACTTATCGAGGACGTTACGGGTATTAAGACGAGAGTTGCCAAGAATCCGATGACGTGCGTCGTAAGAGGAACGGGCGAGCTGCTTAAAAATCTTGAGAGCAACGTGGTGGGGGATAGAATTGATCTCTCCCGCAAAAAAAGAACTTGATTTGGAGAAAATATGTTACACGAAAATTTCGCTTACAGCGGACTTATGAAATATTTTGAGGAGATCTCGGCTATCCCGAGAGCCTCGTACCACGAAGAAAAAATCGCAGAGTATCTCTGCGATTTTGCTCGTGCGCGCTCTCTTGAATACTATCGCGACGAGTACAACAACGTGCTTATAAGCGCGCCTGCCACGCTCGGTCGTGAGGACGAGCCAGCGCTTCTTTTTCAGGGACACACCGATATGGTGTGCGAGAAGAACGAGGGCGTGGAGCACGATTTTGATAACGACGGCCTTGACCTTTACGAGGAGGACGGCTGGATACGCGCGAGGGGAACAACTCTTGGCGCTGACAACGGCGTTGCCGTTGCCGTAATGCTGTACGTTCTTGACGGCGGTGTCAGCTCTCATCCGGCTCTCGAGTGTCTGTTCACCTCTGCTGAGGAGGTCGGACTTGACGGCGCAAAGTCGTTTGATTACAGTAAAATATCCGCTCGACGTATGATAAACATGGACGGCGCGGACGAAACTCTCATACTTGCAGGCTGTGCGGGCGGAATGCGCTCGGCGGTCGAGTTCCCGATCGCCACAACCAAGACGTGCGCAAAATACGTTGCCCGTCTTAGCATTCGCGGCCTCTTTGGAGGACATTCGGGCGAGGATATTGACAAGGGCAGAGCAAACGCCAATATTCTTATGGGCAGAGTGCTTTATTCGCTTTCTAAGTCCTTGGAGCTTGATCTGATTGAAATTCACGGCGGAAGCAAGGATAACGCGATTACGAGAGAGTGCGTGGCGTTGGTTGCAACGAAGGATTTTGACGCGCTGTCAGCGCTCGTCAAGAAGCTTTCCGTAAGCCTTTCTGACGGACTTTGCCGCGATGACGCGGGCTTTGAGCTTTCTGTTGAGCTTGTCGCGGAGAACGCGAGCGTCGAGGTGATCGAAAGAACGCTTGCTTCGCGTATAATAACGCTTATGCATACCGCAAAGAACGGTGTCCTTGAGATGAGTAACGACGTCAAGGGGCTCGTTGAGTGGTCGAGAAACCTCGGTGTCGTGGCGTGTGATAAAAACGCCGCAGAGCTTGTCTTCTCATCTCGCTCGTCCTTTGAGTCGAGAATCGACGCGTCTGCAGAGGAGCTTGACGATCTCGCGCACGCGCTCGGCGCGACCACCAAGCACTACAACAGATACCCCGGCTGGAGCTTCGCTCCCGTTTCGGCTATCCGCGAGGACTACGTCCGCGCGTTTGAGTCGCTTTTCGGATATAAGCCCGCAATTTCCACTATCCACGCAGGTCTTGAGTGCGGCTTTATCAGCGAGGCAGTGCCCGGTATGGATATAATCTGTAGCGGCCCTCTCACTCTCGACCTTCATTCCCCCGATGAGCGCCTTAACAAGGCCTCCTTCGAGCGCTTCTTTACCGTTATTAAGACAATTCTTGAGTAGGACGCGTCCACCTTTTGTGTACAAAAGGTGGAGCCAAAAAACTTTAAACAAATCAAGTTTTTGTTGGCATAGCAAAAGACGGAAATATTAATTGAATAATATAGAAAAAATACCTTGTAAAGTTTTCTTTTGCTACCTTTTCTTTTTTAAAAGAAAAGTAGAAGAAAGACGGCGGAACCTTCGTCCCGCCGTCTTTCATTATTGTATCCTGAAAACCACCAGCAGTGCTGGTGGTTATGACTTAAAAGATAGAAGAAATCAATGTACAGGTTTCTTGTTGAGGCTCTGTCAACGTTAGCCTTCCCCCGCTGGGGAAGGCTAACGTTGACGGAAATTCACACGCAAACGCAAAAGCGCCGGGTCATTCGTGAATGACCCCTACAAAACACATATGTACACCGTGGGTGAGGGGATTGCTGCCGCCGAAAATAAGGAAAAAAGAAAAAGGAAAAGGAAAAGGCGGGAGATAACCCCCGCCATACGACGCATATCTATGTGCGTCTTTTTAATTTTCCAATTTTCAATTCTTCTTTGCAAGAGCTTCGGTATCAAGAGCGATCATGTATTCCTCGTCCGTGGGGATTATCCACGTTGCAACGCGAGCGCCCTCCTTGGAGATATCAAAGGGAATACCGCGAGTAAAGTTCTTGTTCTTTTCCTCGTCGATCTCAATTCCGAGGTATTCCATATCGCGGCATACATTTTCGCGAATGTTCCACTGGTTCTCGCCGATACCTGCCGTGAATACTACCGCGTCAAGTCCGTTCATTTCTGCTGTGTAAGCACCGATATGCTTCTTTATGCCGTTGGTGAGAATTTTCATAGCGAGAGTTGCGCGCGCGTCGCCGTTTGCAGCCGCCTCGGAGACGTTACGGCAGTCGTTTGAGAGTCCGGAGATCCCCAAAAGACCGCTCTTCTTGTTGAGAATGTTCTCAACCTCGTCAGCGGTGTATCCCTTGGTCTTCATAAGGTAGGTAACGACCGTGGGGTCGATGCTGCCCGAGCGAGTACCCATTGCGATACCCTCCTGAGGGGTAAAGCCCATGGACGTATCGATTGCAATTCCGCCGTCAACTGCGGTAATGGACGAGCCGTTGCCGAGGTGGCAGGTGATTATCTTAAGCTCCTCGATAGGCTTGCCGCGGCACTTTGCAAGCTCTGCGCTTACGTATCTGTGAGACGTTCCGTGGAAGCCGTAGCGACGGATCTTATCCTCCGAATAGAACTCGTAGGGAATGGGATAAACGTATCTGAAGTCCTCGATGTCAGAGTAGAAGGACGTATCAAATACCGTAACCTGCGTAACGGTAGGCATGAGAGCGAGGCATGCCTTTATTCCTGCGATAGCAGGGGGGCCGTGCAAGGGATTGAGGGGAACTATGGTTTCAAGATATTTGATAACGCTTTCGGTAACGACAGTAGACTTTTTGAGCTGCTCACCGCCGTGAACGACTCTGTGTCCGACAGCGTCTATTTCGTCAACGCTTGAAATAACGCCGTATTCCGAGGAGGTAAGAAGCTCGAGCACGCGAGCGAGAGCCACGCCGTGGTCGGTGAGGTCAAGCTCCTCGAAAAAGGGCTCTGCGCCCGTCTTTTTGTGGGTTATAGTTCCACCCGCGCCAATTCTTTCGCAAGTACCCTTTGCGAGCACTGCGGAGCTTTCCATATTGAAAAGCTGGTATTTAAGTGAGGAGCTTCCTGCGTTGAGTACGAGAATTTTCATGTTTTTTATCCTTTCAAATGTTATATAAATTTCAGAGAATGTTTTTTCGTTTTGCAAATCTTGAGAGCAGCTTATTGACGTTGGTTATTACAACGTCAGTCGTGAGACGGAGCTTGGGATCTCCGAGCTGCTTGTTGTGATATATTATAGACTTATAGACGTGATCGAGGTCGTCGTAGCCGTTTGCGAAGATAGAGCGGAGAATGTGCATGGTGCGCTCATATCCCTCCTCGATCATTTTGTCTATTTCCGCCTGCGTTATGATGAAGGAATTTTTGACGTTACTCATATTCGGAAAGGTGATCTTTATTATCCTATCGTCAAACTGCGAGCTTTCAAAGCGGTAGCTTATATCGTCGAAATAAACGCAGATTATGTAGTCGAGGTCGTGCTCGACGAGGGGATACACGGGAATGTTATCAACAAAGCCGCCGTCAAAGTAGCGGCTCTTTCCTATCTCGACTGCCTTGTTGTATATAGGGAACGAGATACTCGCCTTGAGATATTCGGGGATAGCCTCGCTTTCTATTTTTGCAAGGTCCTGATAGCAGGAAGCGGAGTCGGAGAGGTTAGCTACGTCCCAAAGGGATACGTAAAACGGATTTTCAAGCTTATCCGAGGGATCGTAAAGGCTCCTTATATCTTGCTGGAGAAGCGAGGACTGGAGAATTTTCGTAATGAACATGCGTGTATTGGTATCGACGAAGTTGTGCCACATACCCTCGTTCTTTTCGTGCTTACCCGTAGCAAAAGCATACGCGTTCGGCGTACCTATGGATGCGGAGCTTATGCATTTTATATCCTCAACGGGTACAAATTCCTTGATCGCGTAAAGCGCACCGAGCTGATACGCGCCCTTTGCAAAGCCGCCCGACAAAACCAAGCCTATGTTCATCGCTTCTCCTTTCTTCCTTGTATCCAAGGATATTAGCGCCATGGGGCGCACAAAGTCATAGATATATATATTATATCACGGCAGAGAAAAAAATGCAAGCGGTTTATATCATTTTTAAGGTATAAAAGAGAAGCGCTGTCTCAAATTTGAGACAGCGCCTCGATGATTATGCTATATCAATAGTTCTTTGCAAATTTGTAGTAAGTATAGCTTCCGTCAACGTAGTTACTCATGATCATGTAATCCTTGTTTTCCGTAACGGCTGTAAGCTCGTTATCAAACGTACCGATCGTGTCACCTCTTGTGTTGTAGTAGGTGTAGGTGTAGGTCGTAGAATAGTCAGCATGATTGGTTTCCTTGACGGTGTAGAAGTAGTCCTCATAGTACTTCAGATCCGTCATGTTGTAAGCCATTCCAACACCGCCGATGGTCTTAAGCGTACCGTCGTGGAAGAGGTAGTAGGTCTTGACCTCTGTGCCCTCGGTGTATATGATCGCAGAGCCGCCGCCCATCGGGTAAACTCCCTTGTTCTCAAGATCATATACCTTATTACCGTTCAAGGTATATATGCCGTATTCGGTGTAGATATAGTCGCCGTGAATTTCGTTATCCATGGATCTGTAGGATACGATCTCGCCCTGTGCATCGTAGATATAGTACATATTGTAATCGGTTGCAGAGGGAGCGTAGAAGAGATTATCGCCGTAGGGCGTGGGAAGCGCTGCTATGCAGCCCTCAATATTGATCTTAGCGGTTATTGCACCGTTGTTTGACATGCCTACTATCGAGTAGTTAGTAGCGGACATATCAAGATGCTCATTCTCATCAATATAGTAAACGATAGCGACGTTTTCAACTACGTCGTTGAGGTAATCCTCGTCTATGTTCTTTGCGCGAGTGGGTGCTATATTTGCAACCTTGTAGTTTACGTCCTCAAGCTCGGTAACGGTATTGTTGTTTACGTTGAGTATGAGTGTAACGAGGTCGTACTTGCCCGTCTCTCCCATTCTGAAATCGTAATTCTTAGCATCCTGGTGGAGCGTTTCGGTGTACTGAATAAAGATTCGGTCGTTGCCGAGAGGCAAGAATGTAAGGGAATCGCTCTCAAAGTTTGCGTAAGTGGGGAAAGCGTAGTTTGCAACGGGATCAAGCTCGTAGTTGAATATCTGTACGGTATAGCTGTAGTTGCTTTCACCAAAATAGCAGTAGTAGTCTCCAACAGGGAAGATGCGGTCGATGTTGGGCATGTACTCAACGCCGAATTCCTTTATGAAGACCTTTTCGTCGTTCTCGTACTTGTAAAGCTTGTTGCCCTCGTAGAAGAGCTCACCGTCTTCGTAACCGTTGCTATTGTTGGTGATGTATTTCTCAAATTCTCGGTTGTAATAGTTATCAAAATTGTAGTCCCATCCGCTTGCGTCTGCGCTGTCAACCAAGCTTCCGTACTTATCATAGATCTCTACGGTGTATTCGGCATTGTATTGGATGTAGGTACCGAATTTGCCGGAGTAGTTATCATAGGAATCGTTATATTGGTCGTAGGTCTCTTTAAGAACGGCAAAATGCTTGTCGCTGATAAGGTCGAAATAATAATTTGTAAACGACTGGCTGTATACCGAAAAGGACTTAACAGAGGTTTCAGTGCTAACGTCGTAGACATTATAGGTAGTCTGACTTGTTCCGCCGTTGTTCCGCAAAGCAGTCACTATGAAATAGGGGCTGGCTTTAATAAAGTTACCCGCAATGTTCATTGTAGAGGAGCTTGAAAGGTAGGTGTAGTCGTCTTTCTGCGAGACTGGCACGAAGATGTCGGAGAAGTCAAGCTCTTGCACGTCGTCCTTTTTGAACAGGTTGCATGATGTCAGGACCATCGAGTGGCACATGACTAATGCGAGCGCCACTAATAAAATTCTTTTTTTCATAAGTTTTTCTCCTTTGGAAAAAGTTTGGTACTCAGTACCGTTGTGCCAATTATATCACAATTCATGTGTATTGTCAATAGGCGAGCTTGATTTTGGCAGTGCTGTTAAAAAATCGTATATAATATACAAAGCCCCCGACGGCATAAAACAGTCGGGGGAGCAATTTTTAACACCTCATCCGTCATTGACTCGCACGCGGCTCGTCAATGCCACCTTCTCCCACTGGAGAAGGCTAGCGCTGAAAGAGCTCTGTGCGTAACTATAAATATAGCCAAGGCTATTGTAGCAATAAGCCTTCTCCAGTGGGAGAAGGGGGACCGCGTTAGCGGTGGATAGGGTGTCCTCGATTGTACAACGAAAACCGCGCCATTATGGCGGGGTTCAAAAAAGTTAAGACACGCACGAACAAAATTTTAAGTATAAAGCTATTGTAGCAATAAGCCTTCTCCAGTGGGAGAAGGGGGACCGCGTTAGCGGTGGATGAGGTGTCCTTATTCAAGTTCAAATTCTCAGATCCAAATATTGTAATCCGAAATTTTCTAAAATATCGGTTGAAACGGCATTAAAGTTATTACGTATGTCGTCGTTCTTATACCGAAGAACCGTTATGCCCAAAGAAGCCAAATATGCATCTCTTACCTTATCTGCGCTTATGTGCTCGGGTAAGTAGTGCTGTCGTCCGTCAATCTCAATGACGGTCTTTTTCTCCGCTATATAAAAATCTACGATGTAGTTCCCGATATTGTGCTGACGCCTTATGTTGTATGGGAGTTTTTTCAAAAAATCATACCATAAATGCTTTTCTTCGGGAGTCATGCTCTTACGTAGCGTTTGGGCATTTGATACAAGCTTTTTGTTATAAGGTAGCATGGTTTATTCAACCGCTTTTAAAATATCTCCAATACCGTTTAAAACGTATTTCGGGCGGTAGGGGAAGTTGTCAATATCCTTTCTTGCCGTGACTCCCGTGAGAACGAGAACGGTATCAACGTTCGACTCAATGCCCGCGATAATGTCCGTGTCCATTCTGTCGCCGATAAAGGCAATATCGTCGCTGTGACAGCCGAGCTTGCGAAGACCGTGGCGGAGCATGAGGGGGTTGGGCTTGCCGACAAAATATGCTTTCTTGCCCGTAGCTATCTCAATGGGCGCTACGAGCGAGCCCGTCGCGGGCATAATGCCCTTGTCAGTAACGCCTATGGTGTCGGGGTTAGCTCCTATAAGCTTCGCGCCCTTGTTGACAAGAGCGATCGCCTTTTCAAGCTTTTCAAAGCTGTACGTGCGCGTCTCGCCGATAACGACATAGTCGGGGTTTATGTCGTTCATGTATATCTTCTGGTCGTAAAGAGCCTTTGAAAGCGCCGCCTCACCGATAACGTAAGCGGTACAGCCGGGCGCTTGGCTATGCAGAAATTCAGCCGTTGCCATAGCGCTCGTGTAAAAGTGATCGGCAGACACGGAAAGCCCCATGCGCTCAAGCTTCATGCTCAGCTCGTGAGGAGTCTTTTCGGGGCTGTTGGTCAGAAATACGAACTTCTTGTCGTTCTCAAGCATCCAGTTTACGAACTCGCGAACGCCCTCAAATATCTCGTTGCCGTGATAAATGACGCCGTCCATGTCGCAGATAAAGCCTTTTTTATTCAAAATGTTTTCCATGTTTTTACTTCCTTTCGGTATTTTTGGGGATACGCATTTTCTAATACTATTATACGATTATTTTCCGACAATGTCAAGGATTTTTTGTTTTTAATCGGAGATACACCAAAGCGCGGAAAAAATGAAAACGCTGTTGACTTTGATCCTCTTATATAGTATAATTTAAGCAGTATTTTAACACACAAGGAGAAATAAGATGTCGGAGCTTTTGAAAATACTGCCGCCCATAGTCGTATGCCTTATCGTATGCGCGGCAAAGATAGTTGAGATAAGCATTCAATCTCTCAAGACCTGCATGATGGTAAAGGGACAAAGACTCAAGGCGGCAGGACTCGGATTTCTTGAATGTACCATCTGGGGGCTTGTAATATCCACCATAATCGGCACGCTCGGAGACAATCTGTTCTTGCTGCTCTTTTACTGTGTCGGATACGCGGCGGGACTGTATATAGGCTCGACTGTCGAGGGCAAGATCGCGCTCGGGACGTCCAACCTCCAGCTTATTGCAAACGACGAGAATACCGAGAAGATTAAGGAGTATCTTAAAGAAAACAACAAGGGATATACCGTTTTTGAAGGACACGGCTCTACGGATAAAATGAACATGATATTTATTGTTCTTCCTCGCAAGGAAGCGCCGAAGCTTCTTAAAACCCTGCGTAAGATGTGCAACAA